>JBAWCO010000647.1:0-12048 GCA_049590315.1 Occallatibacter sp.
AGGTTGTCGAAGCTGAAAGGCCGGTGTTGGAGTAACTCGTGCCCGTTACGGTGCTCGATAGCAGGTTGCCGGAGCCCGGAGTAAACCCGCTGGTTGCGCTGCCGTAGACGCTGTAAGAGCTGATTGAGCAGTTAGCCGGTGGAGTAACCGCAGTCCAACTCACACCGATAGCGCTTGGTGATGCCGCTGTTGCCGTCAGACCGGCGGGAGCCGAAGGAACTGAGGTGCAAGTGCCACCAGACAGTGTCTCCGTGCTTGCTTGAGGCGAGGCCGCCGATGCACCGAACGAGTCGAGTGTTTCAACCAGATAATAGTACGTGGTCATTGCCGCAAGGCCGGTGTCGGAGTAGGTGGTACCGGTCACCCCGTTGGCAATCATATTTCCCGATCCCGGCGTAAAACCGTTGGTGGTGCTGCGGAATACATCGTAGGAAGTAACGGTGCACGGTGGGTTCGCGAAGCCCGCAGGCCAGCTTATAGTTATCGCGCTTGATGAGGTTGCCGTCGCTGTCAAGGTGGTCGGCCCCGTCGGGGGAACCGCGTTGCATGCCTGAACAGCCAAAGTCGCTGTCTGCGCCTGCGCCGCGGCAGATGCGCCGTCCGCGTCGACTGCCTTGACGGCGTAGTAATAGAGTGTCGAAGCCGTGAGCCCGGTGTTTGTATAAGTTGTGCCCGATGACACGCTTGCAATCAACGTGGTCGGATTCGCAGTCGTTCCGCCGTAGACGTTATACGAACTGATCGAGCATTTTGACGGAGGGGTCACCGCCGTCCAGTTCAAGCTGATGGCGCTGGAGGAAGTGGCCGTCGCCGTCAGACCGGTTGGCGCGGAAGAAACCGTGGTGCAGGCAGTGGCCGCGCCAAACATTTCGACGCCATTGATCATCGGTTGATCGGTGACGGCAGTGAAGGCAATCACGATTTGGCCGCTGCTGTTGGGGGTTGCGGTGAACTGTTCAACCAAAGCCGTGTATTGCGCGCCCGAAGCTGCGATGATGTCAAAGTTGGTCAGCACCGCTGCTCCGTTGATGGACACGTCGAACACACGATTGCCGGCCGCCGTGAAATAGAGCTCGGCATAGTGCAGGCGCACAATGTAACTGGTTCCAGCGGTCAGGCCAGGAATGGTATAAGTGACGGCTCCTTGCCGCGCATCCTGGTAGACTGCCTCTGGAGCCGCGTCGGTAACACTGGCGGGTATAACAATTGGAGTCGTGACCGAGTAAGTCGTTCCCGCAGTGGCGTAGTCTTCGTCCGCAACAAACGAATTGTCGCCGCCGCCCGAGTTGCTCACTGTCGGTCCGCCCGCGTTAATGGATACGGACCCCGCTGCTTGTGTTGTGTAGCTGGCTTGCGCAGACGCTGCCGAGGTGCCGTCCGCGTCCACTGCCTTGACGACATAGTAGTAAGTCGTGGCAGCCGCAAGGCCAGTGTTGGTGTAAGTCGTCCCCGTCAGTCCACTGGCAATCAATGCGGTTGGATTCGTAGTTGTTCCGCCGTAAACGCTGTAAGAGCTGATGGAGCAGTAGGCCGGCGGAGGCGCCGCCACCCAACTCAAGCTGATTGAGCTGGCGGTAGATAACGTCGGTGTCAATCCGGTTGGCGCCGATGGAACTGCAGTGCACGCCGGGGTGGCGGGCGTAGTGGCGGCAATTTGCCCCGAGGCCGCCGATGTACCATCCTGGTCCACCGCTTCCACGATGAAGTAGTAAGTTGTCGAAGCCGCCAGGCCGGTGGCGGAGTAGCTCGCGCTTGTAATCCCACTGACTATTTCGTTGCTCGAGGACGGCGTGAACCCGTTGGTGGTGCTGCTGTAGATGTTGTAGAAACCGATTGCGCAGTTGCCCGGAGGTGCCACCGCCGTCCAGGTCAAGCTGACAATACCGGCATAGGGCGCGACGGTGGAGGTAGAGGCCGTCTCCCCGAGCCCGGTTGGCGCTGAAGGAACTGTGGTGCAATTGTTGACCGCAGTGCGAGGATCCGGCACCGAAACAATCGTATACGACGCCGTACCGGTCGCCAGCCCCGGAGCCGTGGCAGTCACCGTTACGGTTCCAGGAGTGAACTGGCTGCGAAGAGCAACTTTGGTCATGCCACCCTCAACCGCCAACTGAGGATCGCCGGGCGCCATATAGAAAGCGTCAGGCACGCCATTTACATAAGTCGAGTTAGCGTTCGAATATGCATCTGTATTCGTGGACACATATTGTTGGGTTCCGCCTTGGTATGTGGCTGGACCGCTCACCGAAAACGTGAGGGTGTCAGAGGCAAGGGGTTCCCAATTCCCATTCGCATCTTCTACTGTGGCCGTAACAAAGGCTGCGTCAGACCCATTTGCCGTAACCTGGAAGGTCGTGCCTGCGGTTCCTGGCTTGGTCAGCTCAGGAGTAACTGTCAGCACGATCTTGTTTTCGGCTCCAGCAGTTGTCCTGCTGTCCGTCGCTATCACAGTTCCAGACTCGTTCAGGCATTCCGCCTCGATCGTACCGGAAGCCCAAGGCACAATCCAAGAGGTCTGAAAGGGGATCAGGGTGTCGGTTTCCGTCTCATTCGCGGTGTCGTTTGAGCTCCACGCGTTTGGCGTCTCAATCGATCCCTGTTGGACATTGTTGAGAAGTAGTCTTACCGATGGGCAGTTACTGAATGCGTTCACCTGAACATTCCCGGAAGAATAATTCCAGTGACCTGACAAGTGAACGACCGGCTTGATCGAGAAAGGTGTCCAGGCAGCCTCATAGACGTAATACAGCAGCTTTGGAAGCCGATTCTGGTCCATCGAGGAAGCGCCCAGCGAACGAACCGAATTCGAGTTACCGGGAGCCGTAGTGCTGGCGCCAGCTTCTATGTACTGGCCTGTTTCACCAGGAGTGTCCGCAAGGTACCATTGCGCCATCCCCATGGCGCCTGCCGCCCTGCCTTGTCGCCAGTTGCTCAAGAATGGAGCAACAAATTCAAGCTCGTAATTCCAAGCCAGACCGCGCGCCGTGCCTGTACCCCAATACTCCGATCCCCATGCTGCATTGTTCGGGTAGCTGTTCTTGATGCCGACCTCGCAACCTTCCAGTGTGCAACCCAGCAGAAATCCGTTTACCGGGTCAGGCGTACGGTCGGCAGCAACGCGGGTGTTGATTGGATCCCACTGCGTATTGATAGCCAAAAGGGCTTCACCGACGGATTCTTCCATCGTGCCGTTATTTGACTCCCAGTCGAGAATCGACGGATGGCTGCGATCGCGAATGATCATGTCGCGATGTAACTCTTCCTTCAGCGTTATCATGTCGGGCGTTGGGTTACCGGCGGCAGCGAAAGCTTCTTCATTGTCTCCGCTTGGCTGGTCGATCATGATGCCATAGGCATCGGCCGCGTTCACGAACTCTTCGCTGGAAGTTGAGTGGCCGGGACGGTAAATATTTCCGCCCTCCGCAGCCAATAGCGAGAGATCGCGCCACTGCTGTTCTTCCGGAATAGACGATCCCAACCCCGGATAATCGTAACGCCCGGAGGCGCCCCACAGATACATCGGGCAGCCGTTGATGATTGGGTAATCCGTATTCCAGGTGATGGTGCGTACACCGAGCGGAGTCTGCGCGACATCTACAGCTGCGCCACCCACAGTGACGATGTGGTTCACCGTGTACATATAAGGCGTACCGCAGATGGAGCTATTTGGATACCAGAGCGTCGGATTTGTCAGCGTGATCTGTTGACTGAACATTGGAGTCGCACTGGACGGGAAATTCCCCGGAGTCATGGGAGCCACTGTCTGAGTCAGGGGTGCCCCGGTAGCTACTACGTTTCCGCCCTCATCCACAATCTGCGTCGTCAAGGTTACTGCCTGGGATGACGTAGTTTCGTTCAGAACATTTGTCTCAACCTGAATAACAGCCGAGGCGGCTTGCGCTGTACTGGTCGTAGAGGGAACCTCGGATACCGTTGCAACGTACGTACCCCAGGTCTTTTGATTGGAGTACACGTTGACTGGAATATGCACCTTGCCTGTAATGAACATCTTTACCGGCCGAAACAACCCGGCCATGGCCTGACCGTAGCGGAAGACCTCGGAAAATTGGGGATCTTCATACCACGTATTACCCCTGGAAGCTCTCACCGCGAGCACATTTTCCGTGGCGCCGTCAGCCTTTATGTAGGGCGTGAGGTCGACAATGAATGGAATGAAGCCCACTACGTGCGACGCCTCCGCATCGGCGGCAACGGCACTGACGCCAGGCAGCAGCGTTCCATTGATGTAAACCTGAGCGCCGGTATGCGCACCCTCGAACTCGACCATGATCTTGCTGTTCGCATAGGTCGGGGAGACCGTGAAGTGCAGACGATACCAGTTGTTTTGTCCGCACACAGATCCTTGGCCGCCGCCGGATGACTGATTGATAAACGTGCGCCATATATTCGCGTCGGTTGGAATGCCCACATGGGTCCAGTTAGGTGTGGAAATAGTGCTGCCGCAGGAGGGTCCAGCATCAGCGGCAGGGACAGCGACTTCGGTATAGCTGGTAGCCGCGAAAGTCGTGGAATCCTGATTGTTCTCGTACCACCAATTGCTTTGCGGCAACGAGGCAGTCGGATCTGCGTCAGCCGTATTCCCAACGAAATTGGGGACTCCCTGCGAGAGATTGATCGTAATCCGACTCGATGCCGGAGGCGCCGGTTGCGCACTCGCTCTCGTCGAGCCCATAGTCGCGGTCAGGAACAGGAGCATCAGCACGAATAGCCACGGTCTGCAAACCCACCAGAAACGGTCGCTCATGGACATGTTTGCACGGTATTGAGACTCGGGTTCTGGACTGGAAGGCTCCATAATGCCGAGCCAGGTGCGGCTTCCACTGAAGATGTTTTGGCTATTCATGACAATCCCCTTTTTTGATCGGTAACTTAACTCTCAGCGTGGGCAAAGACTGACAAATGCGTCGGATCAACTCTTGGGTCTGGTGTCCATCTGACGATTACCCCGCTGTCTATTTGCGATGAACGAAGTTAACGCGTTAATTCAAACGCGACTTCACTGAGCCTGCACTGAACAGTGCGATGACGGTTGCGACCCTTGATTTTCAATTGACTGGTTGTTCAGTCCGGCGGCACACAGTGCTGCCGGACTGAATGTGTTGAGTTCGTGTCACCGGACTTCAACTCCCATGAGCAGGGGTTGGTCCGCGGTACCGTTGGTGAAGGCGATCACGATTTGGCCGCTGCTGTTTGCGGTGGCTGTGAACTGCTCCACCAGTGCCGCATCCTTACCCACCGTGCCGTAGATGTCGAAGTTACTCAGCACAGTGGTGCCGTTGATGGCCACGTTAAAGACACGATTCCCCTTCGCGCTGAAATAGGTCTCTGCGAAGTGCAGCAGCACAGTGTGTTGAGTGCCGGCTGTCAGATTCGGAATCGTGTACGTGAAGATTCCCGACCGCCCGTGCTGATACACCGCCATCGGCGCTGCATTCGCGCCGGGTTGGGTCAGATTGATGGTGCTCGTCACGACTGCATTATCCCCTCCACCACTGAAGTATTCATCCGCGACAAAGGAGTAATCGCCCCCGCCCGAGTTACTTTCCGCCGGACCACCTGCAGCGATCGCTACAATCTCTCCCCCGGAAATCGGTTGAGTCTCCGCGCTTGCCTGCGCCGAGGCTGCCGATGTGCCGTCCGCATCAACCGCCTTGACAACATAGTAGTAAGTCGTCGAAGCCGTCAGACCGGTGTTGGAGTAGGTTGTCCCCGTCACTCCGCTTGCGATTGCAGTAGTCGGATTCGCTGCCGTTCCGCCGTAAACGGTGTAGGAACTGATAGAGCAGTTAGCCGGAGGAGTAACCGGTGTCCAGCTCAACCCGATCGCGGTTGAAGAAGACGCTGTCGCCGTCAGCCCCGTGGGCGCCGAGGGAACCGTGGTGCAGGATGCAGCCGGGGTTGTGGCCTGCGCCTGCGCCGAGGCTGCCGATGTGCCGTCCGCATCGACCGCCTTGACGACGTAGAAGTAAGTCGTCGAAGCAGCCAGACCGGTGTTGGAGTAGGCCGAGCCCGTCACTCCGCTTGCGATTACGGTAGTCGGATTCGCTGTCGTTCCACCGTAAACCGTGTAGGAGCTGATGCTGCAGTTAGCCGGCGGAGTTACCGCGCCCCAGCTGAGAGCGATTGCGCTCGAGGAAGACGTTGTTGCCGTCAGCCCGGTTGGCGCCGAAGGAACAGTGCCGCAACTGGTGGATGAGCCAAGCACCTCGACGCCGTTGATCATCGGTTGATCCTTCGCGCCGTTGGTCAAGGTAATCACGATGTCGCCGCTGCTGTTGGCTGTCGCCGTGAACTGCTCAACCACAGCCGTGTAGTTGGCTTTGGCGGTCCCGTAGATATCAAAGTTGGTCAGCACCGTGGTTCCGTTGATGGCCACGTTGAATTCGCGACTGCCGGCTGTCGAGAAATAAAGCTCGGCAAAGTGCAGACGTACGGTGTAACTGTTCCCAGCAGTCAGGCCGGGAATCGTATACGTCACAGTTCCCTGCCGCGCCGACTGGTAGACTGCCGCCGGTGCGGCCGTGGTTGCGACACTGGAAGGAATGGTAATGGTGTTGGTCACCGAGTAAGTGCCGCCGCCGGTGAAGTCCTCGTCAGCAACAAAGGAATTGTCGCCGCCGCCCGAGTTGCTCACCGCCGCACCACCCGCATCGATGGAAACCCCCGGTCCGGATATCGGTAATGTGGTGCCAGCCGCCTGCGTAGAGGCCGCCGAGTTCCCTGCCGCATCCGCAGCTTCCACCACGTAATAGTAGGTTGTCGAAGCTGAAAGGCCGGTGTTGGAGTAACTCGTGCCCGTTACGGTGCTCGATAGCAGGTTGCCGGAGCCCGGAGTAAACCCGCTGGTTGCGCTGCCGTAGACACTGTAGGCGCTGATGGAGCAGTTAGCCGGAGGAGTTACCGCAGTCCAGCTCAAGCCGATGGCGCTTGAAGAAGACGCTGTCGCCGTCAATCCGGTAGGCGCTGAGGGAACCGAAGTACAGGAACCGGCCGGAGTCTTGGTCGAAGCCTGCGCCGAAACTGGCGATGTGCCGTCGGCGTCAACAGCTGCCACCGTGTAGTAGTAAGTTGTGCTTGCCGCGAGCCCAGTGTTGGTGTAGCTGGTGCCCGTAACGCCGCTCGCAACCACCGTCGTCGGATTTGCTGTCGTTCCCCCGTAAACAGTGTAGGAGCTGATGGTGCAGTTAGCCGGGGGAGTTACTGCCGTCCAGCTCAAGCCAATAGAGCTGGAGGACGCCGCCGTTGCTGTGAGCCCGACAGGGGCAGAAGAAACCGCGCTGCACGTGCCGGTGCCAGTCGTTGTACCGCTTCCCTGAGCCGAGGCTGAAGATGAGCCATCTCCGTCGGTCGCTTCGACCACGTAGTAGTAAGTGGTTGCAGCGGCCAGCCCTGAATCCACATACGATGGGCTCGTCAGGCTTGAAGCAATCTGATTGCTCGAGCCCGGTGTGAAGCCGGATGTTGTGCTGCGGTAGAGGTTGTAGCTGACAGTGCAGGAGGATCCTGCAGTGCTGGCGCCCCATGTAACACTGATTGTGCTGGAGGAAGTTCCCGTGCCGGAGGGCTTTCCAGGAACGCTGGGAACCGCTGTGCAACCGCCGTTTGTGCCTCCCCACGATCCTACAAAGCTGATGTACGATCCTGACTGCGCCGTTGTGCCCGCATTATCCGTGACTCCGGGACTGTCCGAGGCGATCGTGTAGTTGACTCCGCCGCTTCCTGCCAAATAGACAGACACCAAATCGCTGAAAGTAACTCCGGTGGCAACCGGCGCGGCGATTCCGCTGTTTGAAAATATCGTGACTCCCGCCACATTGAAGAAGGAGTAAATGCCCAGCCCATAAGCCGCATGCGTGGTGACTGACGGCGCAACATTGTAGGAAGCATAACCATTTAAGCTGCCGTTCATCCATGAAGCCTGGTTGGGAACGTCGTAGGGCATTTCGCTCTGGTAGAAAATGGTCTCGCCGCCCTCACCATTCCAGATAACTTGCTCTGCCTCGAAGTGCTCCACGGCCAGACCCAACGCCGTTACATTGTCGCCGTTTACAACCAATCCATTCATGGCGACGTCGCCTGTCCAGCCGGGAGCGCCCGCTCCGTGATCGGCGCGCCATGACCACATGTTGTCGATGATTACGTTGTCGCTGTCGATCTCCGTGGCGATGGTTGCGGTTCCGGCGGTCGCCCCACCGATGCGGAAGTTCACATCGCTGATCGATGTCGGATTGCTTGCGTGGCTAACCCGCGATGCGCCCTTGACTCCAACCTGCAAGAGTACCGACGAATTCACCGGGCCGGCATCAATCAGGAACCCGGCGATTTGCACACCGTCTACGTCGGCAACCGTCATCGCCGCTGTTCCCGTCTGTGGAACCAGGTCCGCATAGCCCAGTCCGAGCACAACCGTGTTCGGGTTGGTGACGTTGATGGAACCGGAGTACCGATAGATGCCGGGGGTCAAAATCAGGTTCTTGCCCGAAGCCAGCGCCGCATTGATGCTGGCCAACGTGCTTGAGGGTGTGGCGATGAAGAAGGTGCTGATGGCCAGAGAGTTGCCAGGACCCGGATTGGTGCTGGTCCAGCTTGGGCCAACGGAGTTTGTCCTCAACGTCGGCGAAAATACCCAGTAATTGCCGCTGCTGTCCTGGTAAAGAAATGGCTTTTCACGGACAACCGGGGTTGTCGCCAGCACGCAATAGTTGTTTCCACCACCGCCCCATGCTGGAGCCGGCGCGCCGTTATCCCCAGAGAACGTCATGTTCCATAGGTTCCCCGTCCACCCTGCAAAGTTCGTGTTGCGGGTATACCACTGCTGCTGAGAACAGGATTGGATGTTTCCGGTGATTACGCTGTCGCCGATAAACCCACCGCTCGCTTCGCCGCAGTTCGTATTGGTAAGCTCTACGCTGTCATTGATATCCATGCGCCGAAAATCTGCGCCTTGCGACACGCCCCACTGCTCGATATCTCCGGAAGGCAGAGACATTTCCATGTTCTCGAGGGACCGCCAGAAATTTGTCGTCAGATTTCCATTGCCGTCCGTTGTGTTCGCAGTCAGATAGCCGTTGATTATCGCCGTTGAAGTGGGCTCCTCGCCGAGTCCAGCGACCGACATGTAGTAGCCAACCTGGGATTCGACGCCGTTGTACGTGCCGGGTTCAAAAAACACCGCATAGCGATTTGTGCTGAACTGCGCGTTGCCGGAGAGCGTGGCGAGAGTCGAATTGATTGTCGCCACCGGAGTGCTGGGCGTGAATACGTACACGTTCGGGCCAAAGATTGTGCTGTTTTGCCCAAATGCCGTGTTGCCCAACAGAAAGAGCGCCGAGAGGGTCAAAAAGAAGAAAAACCGGCTCGCAAAAATGCCATGGTCTGTTCGAATATTCATCTGAAGTCGACTCCAATCGACAGTCGTTGAAGCGAAATACGAGGCAAGATTGATGTCGGGGCTACCGAGATTGAGCTATGGGGAAGTGATGCAACAAGATTCAGTTCACGTGCCATCTGGCATTTTTTTGCGCGTCTCAGTTCAGCGCCGACCTGCAAAGAACGGGCATAGCCAATTGCGCGACCTTCTGCGTTCCAAGGTGCTTCTGGCAAGTGAATAGCCGTTCATTCACGGATAACGGACTGGAGATCGCGCACAATCGGAGGCGGAATTTGCCGGAAGAACTCGGTTACCACCGCCCTTGTGAATCGGTAACCTGCTTGTAATTGTTGAGGTTACGTAAATCCCAAATCCCAAGAACGCGAAGGCGGATTCTCCTGTTTCTTCTCCCTGTTAATTTCGTTAACGTTGCCGTTAAGGCCACCTTCCACGGTTACCTTCAGGTGGCTATAATGATTACCGCCGTCCGCTCGAAGGAGCATCAACCCCAATGTCCTTGGCATATCCGGAAGTCCGAATCCCTCAGGAAGAAGAATCGCAAGAGCTGCAAGCGGTCCTACAGTCGGAGATCTTTAAGAAGGCGCCTAATCTTTTACATTTCCTGGAATACGTTGCAGAGCAGCACTTTGCCGGGAAGGCTGACCAGATTAAGGAGTACAGCATTGCTGTCCAGGCCCTTCACCGGCCCGAACACTTCGATCCCCAATCTGACACCATTGTTCGGGTCACGGCTCATGCCCTGCGGAAAAAACTCGAGACCTACTATGCAACCGAGGGTGCAGGACACCAGATTCAGGTTCAACTTCCGCCAGGCAAGTATGTGCTGCAGTTCATCAGAAAACCTCACGAACTGGCAGGCTATTCCGGTTCTTCTGTTCCGCAACCCCAAGACGTCCCACAATCCACGCAGGAACGCCCTCAGCAGCTCCATGGATCAGAGCCCCGGCGCAACTGGGGAATTTGGCTGGGAACCGGAGTTCTGGCTGCCGCTCTGCTGGCGACCATTGGGATGTACCTGAACAACCGCAAACAGGCGTCGCATTCGATCAAATCTGGAAGCCCGGCCGCACTTCAGACTGCTGGCCAAGAGTCGATTATGCGCATTCGGTTTGGAAAGCAAGAGAGCCCCTATATCGATGCCGCAGGACAATCCTGGGTCCCAGATAAACACTGCCAGGGAGGGGACCTGTTCGCTCACCCTGGTCATGAAATACAGGGAACGGACGACCCCGCAATCTTCCAGGAAGGCCGGGAGGGCAAGTTTCAATGCAAGATCCCCGCGGCTCCCGGAACCTACCAGCTCCAGCTTCTTTTCGCAGACACGGCGGGCGACAAGGAAGCCGCCAGGCAGGTTGACTTTACCATCAATAATCGGCGAGCAGAAGCTCTCGATATTGTCGATGAGGCGGGCGGAGATGACATTGCGATAGGAAAGATCTACACCGGGATTCAACCCATGAACGATGGGGCCATCCATCTTGACTTCACTTCCGATGGAGCATTTGTCAATGCGGCCGAAATCACGCGGGCCGACTCGGGTGCAGCGCCAGTGTTTCGAATGATTGCCGGACCTGCGGTCTTCCGCGATGACCAGGGCAATACGTGGCTTCCGGAGCGATTTTTCCAAGGCGGCCGAAGAACATTCCACCCGGACGGCCTGCCCAAGGTTCCAAACTCCAGGCTTTTCGAATGGGAACGATACGGTCACTTTCACTATCTAATTCCAGTTGTTGCGGAAAAAGAATACAAAGTTCGCCTATATTTTTCCGAGGGATGGTTCGGAGGAAGCAATGGCGGTCCGGGCGGCATCGGAAGCCGCGTATTCAACGTATATTGCAATGGAACGACTCTGCTGAAGGACTTTGACATTCTGAACGCACAGAAGAATGGCGCCACCGTGATTACATTCGATCATGTAACTTCGACGGCCCACGGCATGCTCGATATAGAATTCACACCCGTCAAGAATTACCCACTCATTAATGCAATAGAAATAGAGCCCGAAAGCTAGCCCTGCCGGTGACCAGGACAGGATCTTTCTAAACCACTAGGATGGGAATGGCGTGTGCGATTGCAGGCACTGCAGAGAAAACTTCGATCCGGCCACCGGCTTCAACCTGCAGATCTCGACCAGAAGCGAATACCAGATACGCCGCGCGTGAATGGTATCGCGACGACAGTGCCTTCTGAGCCTGCTGGATGGATGGAATGCCGAGATTCGCAAGATCACCGCGATGCCTGCATTTCCCCATAACAACGGGGGTGGGGATCGAATCCTATTGATACACGGGAACCAGGCCTCGCGCGAGGCAAAACTCGTCGCTCCGCCAGTCTTTGTGATTCCGGCGCACCAACCGAACACTGTTCGAATTCGAGGTGGGGACAGATGCGCTTAAGTTGGGTGACACTTACTGACGGGCCAGTCAGTCTACCGAGATATATCCGCGGATCGTTCCCCTTTGAGGCTCTTTCACTGGTCACCACGGCGAAGTACCTGAATTGCATGACAAGCTTCAATGGTGCTGATCTTGCAATGATGGGATTCAAGGCCTCGACACTCAGCTATCGGAGGCAAGATCGGCCCTGAGATCTACTGTGGGCGGACCACTGCTAGCTCTGCACATCTGGCCGGGGTA
>JBAWCO010000648.1:0-5719 GCA_049590315.1 Occallatibacter sp.
CGTGCCCGGCGCGGATCGCTCTTGCATTCTTCGAGGCCGCTAGCCGAGCCATCGCTTCCGAATGGTCTATTCCCATGACAAAACCCTCCGGGATGCGAGCGGCTACACGACGGATGTCCGCGCCGGAGCCGAAGCCAATCTCTAATACTTTGTCAGTTGGGTGAAGCTCAAGGAGCGACAACACCCACAAGCTTCGCTCCCTGTTCTTGACGGCCATCAACTGGCCTATCAGCCAGCCGCGCCACCCACGCGGATAGCGAAATTGGCTCATCCAACCGGAATTGTTCGCGCATTTTGGCGCCGGACGCTCAATTGCTTGCTGCAGCATAATCACTCCATTCCTTACTCTGTAAAAGGTCGCGCAGCGACCGAAGGGCATCCGCGGCACTGTCGATTTCCTTTGAGGACAGTCGAAGCCTGGCCCGTGCCAGCAATCGCAGTTCTCTCTCCCCGGCTGCCGCGAGCCGGCGCTTCCCTTTGGCTGTCAGGCGCACCAAAAGAGACCTGCGATGCGCTGGATTCTCCAGGCAGGCAACCAGCCCGTCTTCTAGGAGCCCGTTGATAAGGACCTGGATGTGTTGCCGCGACACGTTTCGTGCTCTCGCCATCTGCGGTACGGTTTGAGGTCCCTCGCGATCCAGGCTGCGCAGGACCCCGCGCCTTCCCGCAGACGAGACGTCATGGCCATGCACGTCGCCGGCAACCGCCCTCAATAGATGAAAGAGCGCCGGAATCTCATCGATCAAACGAAGCAGCGCCTTTGCCTGGTTTGCATTCATGGCAATAATGCTGTCATAATGACAATACAATTGTCAATCACGCGAAATCAAGACGAACAAGCGAATCGATTGGGCGCATCCTGAATGTTACCGGTAGGGGGTCTGTACGATTCAGCCGTTTCTTCTCGCATCTGCACAGAGTTGTCTGGAGAATCGGACGCATGGATACCATTCACCGGATTCAAGTTGGACTTGCCGTTATGATCGCCATGACTGGAATTGCCATGGCGCAAGATACAACCGGGGTGGGCGGAGTGCGTGGAACCGTGGTCAAGGAATTGGGTAGAATCCCATTGGTTGGTGTCAGTGTCTGCGCCCAGCCGACCGTTCCTCGGTGTGGTGTGACGGACTCGCAAGGTCGTTTTCAGATCGAAGGGCTGCGGCCTGGCAGTTACAAACTGGAAGCACGTTTTCCGGGCACATCAGCTTCTCTGTCCGCGAACGTAGAGTTGCGGGCAGGAGTGGATGCAGCCATCGAACTGACGCTGCCCGATTCAATGGTCTTGCCTACCGTCCACCAAAGCATCGAGGTGAACTCTTCCGATTCGCTCCTGCCGGAACAGATCGCCGGTGGCGCTCATTTGATCAGCGCGCGCGAAGTGCAGCAGGACCCATCCGGCATGCGCGACGTGATGCGATATGTGCAGGGTTTGCCGGGAGTGGTCTTTGGCGGCGACGACTTCCGCAACGACATCATCGTGCGTGGCGGCAGCCCGCTGGAAAATCTCTACGTTGTCGACAATGTCGAGATCCCCAACATCAGCCAGTTCGGCAGCATTGGTTCGGCAGGCGGCACACTCAGCCTGATCAACTCCGACCTGCTCTCCGATGTGACATTTATGACGGGAGGCTATCCAGCGCCCTACTCCAACCGCCTTTCATCGGTAATGCAGATTACCCAGAGGGAAGGCCAACGCGACCGCGTGCACCTTCACGCTACGGCAGGTTTCGCGGGAGTTGGAGGAGTGGCAGAAGGTCCGTTCACTCACAAAGGCTCTTGGATCGGTTCCATGCGCCGAAGCCTCTATGACCTGTTCAGTTTCGACAACACTACCAACATACCCATCTTCACCAACTATGAAGGCAAGGTGGTCTACGATGTGAATGCCTCCAATCGCATTTGGCTGCTCACTATCGGCGGATGGGACAGCATCGTCGAGAAGCCGGGCACGACAAAGACCAAGGACCAGGATAAGGTAACAAATGCCGACTACCGCACCTATCGCGACGCTACGGGCATGAATTGGCAGCACCTGTTTGGGGCCAGCGGAGTGGGCCTGCTGGGAACCTCCTTCTCGCGAACTCATGTGTGGGATGTGAGCAGGGACCGGCGGCTGAATAACGCTGAGGTCGAAGGAGCGACTCTGACTGAGGACGAGTACGCGATCAAATACGATCTGACCTTCAAGGTTCCTGTATTCCAGGAGGTGCAGGCAGGAGCCCAGGGCCGATGGATGCGCGACAACTTTATCTACTCTCAGCCCCTGGGAGTGGAAAGCCCGTTTTCTCCATCACCCGGCAGAGTCGACCCGTTCACCCTGCACGACGATCGGACAGTCGGCCAGCCAGCCGGCTATCTTCAAATCACCCGTTCCCTGGGACGTCGCGTCAGCCTGACCGCAGGCGGGCGGATCGACCACTATGGCTACGTGGGCATTACACGATTTAGCCCGCGCGCCAGTGCAGTGTTGCCGCTCAGTTCCAGGCTTTCCGCGCACCTTTCCTATGGAACTTACTTTCAACAGCCAATGATGTTGTACGTGCGCGCTGCACAGGTAAACGCCAATCTGGTTCCGATGCGGGCGGATCATTACGTTGCGGGCTTGACTTACAACGCCAGCCGTAAACTGCTGTTCTCCGTTGAGGCGTACGAGAAGCGCTATCGCGATTATCCAGTCTCTCTGGAGTATCCGCAGGTCACGCTCGCCAGCGCCGGAGACGACTACGATCCATCGCTCTACATGTTGTCTTTGACCAGTGCCGGACGAGGTCGCGCACGCGGGCTGGAGTTCTATATGCACAAGAAGCTAAGCGACCGCTTCTACGCCCAGGCTAACTTCAGCATCGCCCAAAGCACCGATAGCGCCCTGGACCGCGTCTTCCGGCCTTCGGGATTCGATTCGCACTATATTTTCAACGTGACGAGCGGTTATCAATTCGGACGCTCCTGGGAGGTTGGGGCGCGCTATGTTTACTATTCGGGCCGGCCCTACACGCCTTTCAATCTAGTGCTCTCCACTGCTCAGGATCGGCCAGTCTACGATCTCACACGAGTCAATGGCCTGCGGGCTCCCGACTATCAGCGCGTCGACTTCCGGATCGATAAGACGCTGCATCCATGGGACGGGAATCTAAACATCTACGCCGGGCTAACCAACGCGTTCAACCGCAAGAACTACTTCGGCTACAGTTGGAACTACGTTCTGAGCCAGCCGATGACGAAGACTCAGATGGGCGCGTTTCCTCTGTGCGGCCTGGAATGGCGGTTTTGAGCTTGGCGATTTTAGTGTAAGGTCGTGGCGATGCTGAACAAGGAGATTCGATCTCATCTGGTCTTCGTTCTCTGGGTCGTACTGCTAGGCCCGGCCGCCTACGTGGCAGCCATCGCAAAGGTGCAGGGGCCGGAGATGGACTTGTCTCTTCTCTTGCGCTTCTATTTGCGGGCGATCGCGCATTTCCTGGTGTTCAGCTTAATTTTCGCAAGCGCTTTGGTCGGCTATGGCCGCTGGAGACGGGGCAGCCAACTGGCTGGATTCGTGTTGCTCGCTGCCGGCTTGGCCGTCCTGGCGCTTGGCGTGGGAGGGATAGTCCATTTCGGGTTGAGTCATTTTGTGGATGACGGCATCATTGCAGGGGTCGTGCTTTTGGTCCAACGGCTCTATCAACAACTTGTGATTAGTCGCCTGGATGCGGAGCATCACGAGCTAGTGCGTGAGCGCGCTCACCGCGCCGAGGCGGAGGCACGCTGGTGTTCGCTGGAGTCGCGCGTCCGGCCGCACTTCCTCTTCAACACTCTAAGCTCCATTCGAGAACTGATGCATCGCGACGTGGGCCGCGCCGAGGCGGTGCTTCAGCATTTTGCCGCTCTGCTGCGCTTTACGCTGGATTCCGAACACCTGACAATGGTTCCTCTCGAACAGGAACTGCGCATTGTTGCTGCCTATCTCGAAATCGAGCAGATGCGTTTGGGGCCGCGCCTGGCTTGGTCCGTCGAAGCTTCGCCTGAGTCCAAGCCTTGCAGTGTGCTGGCGCTGAGCGTGCTGACGTTGGTAGAGAACAGTGTGAAATACGCTATCGCACCGCGGCGCAGTGGAGGTAGGGTAAACATCACCGCGGAGTTGCGGAACGGCAGCCTGGAAATCGAAGTTGGCGATGACGGTCCCGGGTTTCCAGATTCGGCGATCACAGCCGGCCACGGGCTGGATCTTCTGTTACGTCGCTTGAAGGGTTCTACCGTGGGTGGTGGGCTGAACATTCGCGTCATGAACCCAGGCGTGGTGGTTAGCCTTTGCATCCCGGCCTCCAGCCAAATCGCGGTGGAGAAGGCCACAGTATGACGTTGACCTGCTACGTGGTGGACGACGAAGAGCTGTGTTTGCTTTCGCTGGTCCGCATGCTGGGCCAGTCCGGGCGAGCCGAAGTCGTTGGCAGCAGCACCGATCCAACCCGGGCGGTACTGGAAATCCAGGACCTGCGGCCGCAAGCTATCTTTCTCGACATCCACATGCCTGATCTGGACGGTTTTCAGGTGCTTGCTGCATTGCCGAATCCGCCGCTCGCGGTGTTTACCACAGCCTACGACCAGTTCGCCGTGCGCGCCTTTGAAGTGAACTCGGTCGACTATCTGCTGAAACCGGTCGGTTACGACCGACTGCAGCAATCGCTCGGCCGCTTGGTCAGCCACATTTCCGAACGTCACTACCCGCCTCTGGACACCGTGCTCGCCAGCGTGACAGAGGCGCTCCGCCCCAAGACATGGCCGCTACGCATTGGAATTCAATCGGGAGAGAATACGACCTTTCTTGAGTTGGACCAGGTCACCCATTTTGTATCTGAGGATCGTTACACCTATGCCTGCACCGGACACGGCCGCTTCATGGTAACTGCTTCACTGGGGGACTTGGAGACGCGGCTTGATCCGGATCGCTTTCTGCGCATTCATCGGTCGACCATTGTGAACCTGCACGCCATTCAGCAGATCAGCCGATGGTTCGCAGGCCGGGTGCTGGTGCGGCTGCAGGATCGCACGGAGCTTACAGTCAGCCGCGACAAGGTGAAAGAGCTTCGGGCTGCGCTTGATTTGGAGTCCCCGGCAACGTAGACAAGAAAGAACGCGCCCACCTGCCATCTGCAGATCGAGTTAGTTATTAGCGGGTTGCTAAGTACCAAACAAACGGCAAGCGCAGCGGCAGAGTTGGCCCGCGATCCCATTGGACCGCAAAGGTCTCTGATAGCTATGCTGGGAAGCCGGATAAGCGACGCTCAGTTGTCTGCACTTGAGCGGGGAGAAGTGCCTGCTGGTCTTTTCAGCCGGCGCGATCGGGTCGTACTTGCCTTTACAGATGAGATCCTGGATTCCACTTGTGTCTCAGATGAAATATTCGCCCAGGCGCAGAGGGAATTCGCACCGCGGGAATTGGTCGAACTACTGCTAACGATCGGCTACTTCCGCATGATTGGCGGCCTCCTGACGATGCTGAATGTAGAGGCAGATCCACCATATGTATTGGAAATGCTCGAATGGGTTTCCGAAGCGGACTGAAAGGCTTTTGGCACACATCGCAGCCATAGGTCTTCCCAACAGCCAGGCCCCGTTCCTGGAGACCGGCGGGGGCTCACAAAATGCGAGTAAGAAAGAGTTCAACTCTTCGTTGCTCGCGCCCTGCTTCAGTACGATCCTGCGTTCCGCCTGCGAATGATAAAAGTCGCCTGCTCGCACA
>JBAWCO010000649.1:0-4197 GCA_049590315.1 Occallatibacter sp.
GGGATGTTTAGCGGCTACAAGGAGATGGCGCACTCTTGGAGGGAGCGGGGGGACATTGGCCAGCGCGGCGAGAAGGTTGTTGCCTTCGTGGAAGAAGTCAATATCCCACTTACCTTTGCCTTCAGTGACTGCGAGAAAGACTCCTGTTTGATGGCTGGGGCTGAGGGCGATGTAGGTGGTGAAGCCGGCACCGCCACCGGTTTTCTGCATCAATACCGATGGACTGTTGGGATCGCCGAGTTGAATCCAGGCTAACCCGATTCCGGTGGGATCGCCTGCATGGCTGAGACCATAAACGGATTTGAGCTGCTGCGGAAGAAGAGAAACGTCGAGGGCTGTCGCGGGCTGCGCGGGGGAGCCTGGAATGTGCAGAAGATATTGCAGCAACTTCACCATGTCTGCGGGCGTTGAGTAAACACCTCCGCTGGCTCCGGAGGCGAGCGTGTCAGTGCAAGGGCCTTCATCTCTGGTTCCGCGGAGCAGGCGAGCGCACTGCTCGAAAGACGGGACCAGCGTGGTATCCCACATGCCCAGCGGCTGAAGCAGGCGGTCATGGAGCAGTTGCGCGTAGGACTTGCCGGAAGCGGAGGCGAGGGCATCGCCGAGGAAATCGAAGCCCACATTTGAATACACTGCGGCTGTGCCGGGCGGCGTAACGAGGTCCTGCTTCTGAAGCCAGGACCAGCGAAGCGTGTAATCCGGAAAAGTGAAATGCGGCCTTTTCCGGGGATAGGAGGACACCTCCCGTGGAAGACCGGAGGTGTGTGTAGCCAGATCGAGGAGCGTGATTTTGGATCCGTCGGCTCCGACGGGCACGTGCTTTCCGGGCGGGGCGTAGCGCTCGAGTGGATCGTTGAGCGAGGCTTTGCCGTCAGCGACAAGCCGGAGCAGGAGATCGGTGGTGAGAACTTTGGATAGGGAGCAGAGACGAATGAGGGAGTTGGAGTCGGGCCTGTGCGCGCTGCCGGGGAATGTTTCGCCGTAACCCTTGATCATGGATTCGCGATTGCGCACGACTACGAGCACCATGCTGCTGGCTCCCGTTTGATCGAATAGGATTTGGCCTTGCTGGGCAGCGTCGGCGAGAGATAGAGGTTGCTGAGCGAAGAGCGAAGTTGCCGATGCCGGGAACAACGCAGCCAGGAAGAGCGCAATGGGAAGAACTCTAACGACGCTGCGGCGTTGCGCCGTGGACGCGCGCGCGGTCCTTATGATCAACAACGAGCGAATGAGTGAGGTAGTTTGAATTGGTTTGATCCAGATCTGTTTTTTCGAACTATGAGGTCAATATATCGCAGGAGACCTCCCCTCATCGCGGGAAGAGGGTCTGCGAGCCGGGACAGCGGTGGGTTGCCGGACGCACCTGGTCCAGAAACGGCCGCCGCATTTGGGTGAGTTTGCATACGGGCAGAAATTCGTTATCTTGCGAAGAAGTGACGAACGCGGTAGATTTGCCGCAACGTCTTAATCGCGGGAGAGATGCTCTGTGTCCAAACATCGCGGTCTGATTGTGCTGTCATTTTTCGTTTTCGCTCTGACTCCGGCTTTTTCGCAGGGAGCTATTTCATTTCCATCGTGGCTGGTGAACTATCCGGGCGTTACCCCAGATGAGCGATCGAATGGTTCTCTGGTTGAAAAAACTTATATCGTCGATGCTGAGCCAATGGAGGTCGAGGGGCACTATCGCGAACTATTTGAGGCCCGCGGCCTGACCTTTCAGCCCTCCTGGGACGGCATGGGGATGTCGGCTCGCATCGAAGTGCCCGAGTGCGTTTTGCTCATCGTGATTCGTAAACGACCGGATGGCACACTTACCAAGGTAAGCTGCGCTGCAAAGGTGGATCCCTCGTCGTATCTGTCTCCCAGCCAAATCCTGGTGCTGAACGGTCATCCGAAGAGTGAGGATTCAGCGAACCCGGCTGGGCAGAATGGACCGAGCGCCGCTTCGACGCACCGCGCTGGCGCAAACGCGAGCAATGGCGTCAAACCTGGCAATAAAGCCAGTCCGAGCAAAGGCGTCCAGATCAGATAATGACTCAATGAGCCGGCTGGCTAAAGAGATGACGCTACGGCGATCTTTGTGGCGTTTTCTCTGGGGTAGTGGTCCAAACTTGGATCAGCATTGTCGACGGGCACGGCTTTGGCCGCGCCCTTTTCCGTGCGACTGACTTTAGTGCGTCCGCTCCTACACCTGTCAAAAGAGATACCTAAGGGACGGAGCACGGAAGATGATGCGAGGAAGGGGATTGGGAGATCTAACCGAAAATTGCCATCACTACGTGATTGACAACGAAAGCCGCGCACCAGGCTAGTGTCAGCATGTAGAGGAATTGCGCGGCGGGCCACGTCCAACTGTTCATCTCGCGGCGGACGATGGCCATGGTGGAGGTGCACTGCATGGCGAAGGCGAAGAAGATCATGAGAGCCAAGGCGCCGCCGAGGGTCATGTCGTGGTGGAGCGCGGTTTGCAGGTGCATGGCCTGGGTTGCGGGGTCTGCGCCGTACAAGGTGCCCATGGTGCTGACCATGACTTCGCGGGCAAGGACCGAGGAGAGCAGGCCAATGCCGATCTTCCAGTTGAAGCCCAATGGAGCGATGGCTGGCTCAATGAAGTGGCCGAGACGGCCGATTACGCTGTCGGCGAGTTCAGGTGCGGTGTAGGCGCTGCCGGCCACGTGAACGACGGGCAGGTGCGCCAGAACCCAAAGAGCAAGCGTGACGCAGAGAATGATGGTGCCGGCCTGGCGAAGGAAGATGCGTGCGCGGTCCATGAGACGCAGGGAAAGAGACCGCAGAGTGGGCATGCGGTACTGGGGCAACTCAAGGATGAACGGTGTCTCACTGGATTTGAGGATGGAGCTCTTGAGCAGCCACGCGGTGGTCATGGCTCCGACAAAGCCGGCGAGATAAAGGCTGAGCATGACGATGGTGCGCAGGCCGAGAAAGCCATGGAGAAAAGCGATGTTGGGAATGAATGCGGCAATGAGCAGCATGTACACCGGCAGCCGCGCGGAGCAGGTCATGAACGGAGTGACCAGGATGGTGGCGAAACGGTCGCGCTTGTTCTCAATGGTGCGTGTGGCCATGATGGCCGGAACGGCGCAGGCGTAGGCGGAAAGCAGCGGGATGAAGGCCTTGCCATTCAATCCAATTGTCCGCATGACGCGGTCGGCGATCAGCGCGGCGCGGGCCAGGTAGCCAGAGTCTTCAAGGATTCCGATGAAGAGAAAAAGCAGCAGGATTTGCGGCAGAAAGACGAGTACGGAGGAGATGCCCTTCCATGCGCCGTCGAGCAGGAGTGACTGAAGCCAGCCCGCAGGCAGAAACGGGCGAACGAATTCTCCCATGCGTGCGAGAATGTCGCCAAAGCCGTCAGAGAGCGGCTGACCGATGGAAAAAACTACTTCAAAAATACCGATGACGACGACGAGAAAAAGCAGCGGTCCCCAGATGCGATGGAGAAGGATGTTGTCGATCTTGCGTGTGCCTTCGACGGACAGCGGGGCCTGGTAGCCTGTTTTGCGGCTGACCTGCGCGGCCCAGGTGTGGGTGCTGGCGGCGTTGCCCATGACGGGGAGGGCGAGAGGCGTGGGGGCGGTTCGGTTGGTCTGCTGGTGCAAAAAAAGCGGAACGGCCTCGAGTCCGGTCCGATGCGTGGCGCTGATCTGGGCCACGGGGACGCCGAGTTCGCGGGCCAGCTTGAGCGTGTCGATGTGGCCGCCGCGGGAATCCATCAGGTCGCTCATGTTGAGCAGGACCAGCGTAGGCAAACCTACTTCAAGCACCGGCGCGGCGAGCATGAGCTGGCGGGTGAGGTGAAGGGAATCGAGAACCAGGATGACGGCGTCGGGCTTGGGCGTGCCGGGCATTTTTCCGCGCAGCACGTCAATGGAAACTCGGGCATCTTCAGAATACGGGGTGAGGGAGTAGATGCCGGGCAGATCTATGAGCGTGAGGTCATCGCGGCCGACACCGGCCATGAGGCCCATACGCTGTTCGACGGTGACGCCGGGATAGTTGGCGACTTTCTGGCGAAGTCCGGTCAGACGATTAAAAAGTGTGGACTTGCCAGAGTTGGGAGGACCGATGAGGACGACGGTCTTAAGCGCTCCAGCAGGGGGAGGAGTGGATGGCGGCTGAAACGCCGGAGGCTCGCAGCAACTGCTCATCGAACAGCCTCAACGAGGTCATCCTCAA
>JBAWCO010000650.1:0-10027 GCA_049590315.1 Occallatibacter sp.
GTTCAACAACTGTGAGCCCAACGGCGACGACGACGTATACGCTGACCGCGACCAATGCCGCCGGGTCAACGACGTCGACGGCAATCGTCACGGTGACAGTAGCGGGGAACAAGCCAACGATCACCTCATTCACGGCGAATCCGACCAGCATCAATTCGGGCACAAGCAGCACGCTGAGTTGGGTAACATCCGGGTCGACCAGTCTTGCCATCACGCCGGGGACATTCACCTCGACATCGGCCACCGGATCGACGACCGTGAGTCCAACGGCGACGACGACGTATACGCTGACCGCGACCAATGCCGCCGGGTCAACGACGTCGACGGCAATCGTCACGGTGACAGTAGCGGGGAACAAGCCAACGATCACCTCGTTCACGGCGAATCCTGCAAGCATCAATTCGGGCTCAAGTAGCACGCTGAGTTGGGTAACATCCGGGTCGACCAGTCTTGCCATCACGCCGGGGACGTTCACGTCCACATCGGCGAGCGGTTCAACGACTGTGAGCCCAACGGCGACGACAACGTATACGCTGACGGCGACGAATGCCGTCGGCTCAACTACGGCGACTGCAAAAGTAACCATCGTATCGGCGGGCGGTCCGTTGACGATCACCACCACTACCTGCCCAGGCGGAACACAAGGTGCAGTGTATGCCGGCTGCACGATAGTAGCCAGCGGGGGTACTCCGCCTTATACCTATTCCATTTATGTTTACGTGCCTAACCCAAACACGAGTGCTCTCTATTCTCCATTACCCGAAGGGATGTCTCTCGATGCAAGTACAGGGGATATCACCAGCTCACTGATTGGAGGCCAGGGCACTTATATACCTCAGTTGATTGTTACCGACTCGACCAATGCACAAGCGACTAAGGCGATCACCTTTGCCATCAACGGCAGCAATGCGTTTCTCGCGACCATCTTTCCATCCACTTCAATCTTTCACCATCGCGTGGACGCAGCTACGACGGGCTTGCCAGTCGATACTTCGCCCGCGGCGCCTATGTACAGCGGCTATCTTTCCGCGTCGGTCAGGCCGTTCTTTGGGGATGAGTATGCTAACTTCCCGAATGGAATACCGGCGATTGAAGTGCTTTACAACCAGCCGGATGTAAAAGTTTCAACCACTTTGTATCAGTCGTATTACACGTCCGGTCCCATTCCGCCCTATGCACCGGTGGAAGGCACCAGTTACTCGCAGGATGACAGACACGTTCTGGTCTACGTGGAAGCGGGCGGCGGAAATAAACCTCAGCTTTACGAGATGTGGCAGGGAATCTACGAAGATGGTCCCTGGACCGATTCGTCGAATGCGGTTTGGCCCGACGTCAGTTCGAACAACCTGACGCCGCAAGGGCAGGGAACATCCGATGCCGCGGGCCTGCCGGTTGGACCGCTGTTGGCGAATGCCGACGAAGTCATCGGGACGGGCACGCCCAGTGCACCGAACGGGACGATCCAGCATCCCATCCGATTCACGCTCAACCATATCGTGAATTACTGGGTGTGGCCCGGTACGGAAACTGCGGGCGTTGGGAGTTGCACCGCTACAGGTGGAGGGACCATTCCCACCGAATCGCAGATCTCTCAATCCGCTCCTCCGGCAAGCTGCACCATGTCAGGACCCGCCGGCGAGATCTATCGACTCAAGGCTTCGGTCGCGACTCCCTCCTGCGCCTCCACGAGCCCGCAAGCGGCCATTCTGATTACCGCGTTCCGCAACTATGGAATCATCCTGGCCGACAATGGACAAAGCGGGGGACTGATCGGCACGCCCGACGCGCGCTGGAACAATAACGACCTTGAGTGCATCACCAATCTTATTTTGGGAGACTTTGAGCCGGTGAACGTCTCGAGCCTCATTGTCAGTAACGACAGCGGAGCGACCAGCCACTAAAGCTGCCTCACCGCTGACTCGCTCTCTATTCTGCGAGCCACTGTGAGGTCGACGCGGGAGACGCGACGGGCATGCGTCGGAACTGAATGAATATTTATCTGCAATTTCTGCAAGAAATCACGTATTGTCCGTTCCACAATAAGAACCCGAAATCTGGTCAGGAGCATTTGGCTCCAAATGACACGGAGGATACGCAATGCGTTTCAGTGGAACACCCCTGTACATTACCTGCTTTTTCCTGATTTCTTCCGTCGCTCCTTTCGCCGCAGAAACCACCGATGCACCCAGCGCATTACCCAAGACAGTGGCGGTCGCCGCTTTTAAGAACGGCCTCGCCTTTGTCCTGCGGCAAGGTGAAGTTCCTCTCTTCTCTGGAGTCGGCCGAATCACTCCAATTCCTAATGCCACACTCGGCAGCCTCTGGATATCGCCTAACACTCCAGGGGTGAAGCTGGATGAAGTGGTCGCCTACCGTTACAACATCCCTGGCGAGCGCACAATCTCTTCTCTGGTAGGAATTCTGCAGGCCAACGTGGGCAAGACCGTCACTGTGTCTTACCAGGCGAAGGAATACACAGGCGAGGTCATTGGTCTTCGAGACTCAGGTCGCGAATCGACGCGGCCTTTTCAGGTGCTTAACGAATCCGCTCCCAGGCGAGGCGAGGATTACCTCCTGCTCAGAGTAGACAAGAACCTTCTCGTCATCCCGCTCGGCGGAATCTCAATGGCCAGCCTTCCCGATGACGCTATATTGCGCGAGCCTATGGAGCAACCCGGACAGGCGCTTCGCTTCACTGTGAAAGACGGTTCTCCAAAAGAAAAACTCACGGTGGGCTATCTTGAGCACGGCGTCGGCTGGACGCCTTCTTATCTGATTTCGCTTGTTGACGACAAGACCGCTCAGATCACCATGCAGGCCATTGTCACCAACGATGCTGAAGACATTCAGGATGCGGAGTTGTTCTTTGTTGTAGGTGTTCCGAATTTTGCGTACGCCAACACGCTTTCCCCAATGAGTCTTCAGCAGTCCTTGATGGATTTTATGAGAGATGCGGAGGGCAACAAGAAGAGCTTGGACGCCTTTTCAAACGCCATAAGCGGCCAAATAATTGCAGCGGAGTCGTATACGGCACCAGCGCCCATTTCGCTGAACGGCCTCGTCAGCGACATGTCGAGCGCACCGGAGGAGGATCTTTTTCTTTACAACCGCTCCGGCGTAACCCTGGCAAAGGGAGAACGCGCCAGTTACAACGTATTTTCAGGAAATGTGGAATACGAGCATCTCTATAACTGGGAGGTAGCTGGAGAGCCTAGAGTGGACGCGTCCGGGAATGTTGCCTCCCGGAATTCCCCGGACGAGAATGGTGCGGACAGCGTGTGGCATACCATCCGATTGAAGAATGGCACCAGGTTTCCCTGGACCAGTGCCCCCGCCATGGTGATTTCGGGCGACAAGCCCGTCTCTCAAGACACATTGCCGTACACGTCAAAGGGCGCATCGGCCAACCTGAAGATCACGATTGCAACAGACCTGCGAGCGAGTCATGAGGAACGCGAAGTAGCCCGGCAGAAAGAGCCCCAGTACCGTCCCGGCTATAACTATGACCTGGTGACCGTCGAGGGCAAGCTGAAAGTCAAGAGTTACAAAACGAAGGAAGTGCGGTTGTTGATCGGCAAGAACTTGCGAGGCAAGACAGAATTGCAGTCGGACGAGGGTAAGTCGGTTCAACTGGCTGAAGGAATTGAGAGCGATAATCCCAACTCCCGTCTAACTTGGGAGATTACTCTCAAGCCCGGCGAAGAACGAGTCATGACATACCGGTACAAAGTCTGGGTTCGCGCCTAGTTTTCCTTGTTGAGCCGTGGCCTTGCACAACGCCGGAAAGGAGATACCTATCTGGAACCGCTTCAGAATCCCATCACGTTGTAGCCGCAATCCACATAGAGCACTTCGCCGGTAACAGCGCTGGATAAGTCGCTGGCCAGATATAAAGCGGTGCCGCCAACCTCTAACTGGTCCACATTGCGATGCAGGGGCGCGCGCTCGGCGTGGGCGCGCATCATCTCTGTCAAATCGCCCACGCCGCGTGCAGCCAGAGTCTTGATCGGGCCGGCGGAGATGGCGTTGACCCGGATGTTTTTGGAGCCCAGGTTCCAGGCAAGATAGCGGACCGTACACTCAAGGCCCGATTTGGCGATCGCCATGACGTTGTAGTTGGGAACAACCTTCTCGGCGGCGTAGTAACTCATGGTCATCACGCTGCCGCCCTCGATCATCAGTGGAATAGCAGCGCGGGTAACAGCGATGAGCGAGTAAACACTGACGTCCATGGCCACGCGGAAGCCGTCGCGCGTCGTGTTGATGAAATCGCCGCGCAATTCGGTGGCCGGTGCAAAGGCGACGGCGTGTACCAGGATGTCGATCTTGGTGTAGGTCTCTTTGAGCGCGGCAAAAAGGGTGTCGATCTCGGCGTCGTTGGAGACATCGCACTGGAAGCCGCTGGCGCCGGGCAACTCGTCGATCAGGCCCTGGGCTTCAGCCTTCATGCGTTCGTTTTGATAGCAAATGGCCAGGGTCGCTCCGGCTTCGTGGAGTTTTTGGGCGATGCCCCAGGCGATGGAACGCTTGTTGGCCAGCCCGAAGACTACAGCCGTCTTACCCGCCAAATTGATCATTCTTGCTTTCTGCCTCCGCCGGTACCCGCGCCTCCGCCGACGTCCACGAGGTCACGGTCCGAGCAATGTCTAGATTATCAGTCAATCAATGATATCAGCCGCCGAGGTCGACCAGTTCCACCCTGCCTGTGGGGCGCGCCAGGAAGCGAGAACCGAGGCGCTCGAATTTTTCCACAGAGTCAGTGGCAAAGCAGCGGACCTCGGCCGTCGGAGCCGCATCTTCTCCAATCCTTTCCACCCGCGGCGTAGCGAGGATGGGTTGCCCGACTGCGTCGGTGGCATTGGCGAAGCTTTCAGGCGCCGTATCCACGAAGGGCGTGGCAAGGATGGGATTTCCCAAGCCGTCAATCGCGTTCGCAAAGCCTTCTGCAACATTCTCCCGAGACGTCGCGGAAAGAAGGGGCTGCGCAAGTTCCTGGTGGTTGAAGAGCTGCACAGCAGATTCAGCGGCAGCTTCGGCTGAGTCGATGACCTTCATCCCAGGAGGCACAGCCGCTTCAATGAGCGGTCGTAGCAACGGATAATGCGTGCAGCCGAGAACCAGCACGTCCGGGGCAAGGCCCAGGGCGGCAGCTTCGGCCATGAGTTCGGCGAGATAGATGCGGATAACTTCGCCAGTCACCGGGTGGTCGGTCCAACCTTCCTCGACCAGCGGAACAAGCAGCGGGCAGGCCTTCTCAAGGGCGCGAAGGCCCCTGGCGCGACAAGCCGCGGCGTAGGCATGACTGTGGACGGTCGCGTCCGTCGCAATGACAAGCACATCGCCCGTCCGCGAAGCAGCGCGCGCCGCCGATGCTCCGGGCTCGATCACTCCTAATACCGGAACACCTGGAGCGGGCATCGAGACAGCTTCCTGAATGGCGTCAAGGGCGAGCGCGCTGGCGGTGTTGCAAGCGATGACAAGGAACTCGGCTCCTTGCTCACGAACCAGAAACTGTGCGCTTTGGGCTGCGTAGCGTGCGATTGTACGCCGCGACTTGGACCCGTAAGGGAGGCGCGCAGTATCGCCGAGGAAGGCGAAGCGAGCGTGCGGGAAGCGGTCCATGAGGGCACGGAGTACCGTGAGGCCGCCGAATCCGGAATCGAAAACGCCAATGGTGGGGTTCATGGTTTTTAAGCAGCTGGTCGTGCAGGTGGAAAGAAAGCCCCAAGGCTCAGGGTTAACGAGCACAAATCGAGGAAGACGCTGGTTGAATATGGATTACGCGTTCCGTTCTTCGTGAAAATTGAATTGAGCGCGCCATCGACAAGGCGATAGACAATTAGCATTTGCGGCACGGACGGGGGATGGTCGCGTCGGAAAGCACTACAGAGTTCACGGAGGACTCCCTCGACAGTACTACCGTGGATATAGGGATCTGTTCCATTGAGATCGCTGGCGGACCGCTGGAGCCTATAGGGTTCCGATTCGCATACGAACCAGGTATGGCGGCTGGGGTGCAATTCGGTCCAGGTAATGGTCATGCCCGATTCCAGAGGCATGTTAAATCGCGGTACAGCCGTAGCAGAAACGCTCACTTCCACGCGCGAGAGATCATGGATGGAATAGCGGCAGTTCTGGATGAGCTTGAAGATCCTGTCCAGCCTGCGCTCGCCTCCGGGAATTTCGGAGGCGAGATGTGGGATCAAGCCCAATTGGCAGAGGCCGACAATATAAGCCACATAAAGGCTTGAGAATTCTTCGTCATATGGAACATTGAGAAAAACGCCTTTTGGGTCAGGCAGCGGAGGCACGCTTGCGCCTCTTTTCCGGTCCAACGGAGTTCATATGCGTCTCTTCCAGAATGGGAAGTTTAGCCTTGAGTTCGTCCACGATCGGCTGTAACGCTTTTTTGCGCGCTTTGGAGATACGCAGGCTCTTTTCCATCTCTTCCAAAGTGGGCCAAGGGGCCGTGATGTGTGCGACAGGGCGAGGCATGGAGACTCCTTCCTCATAATACTGCGAGTCCGGTGAAATGGAAACAACCTTGGCGCGACCCGTCAAGGATGCGACCCCTCAGTCGGTACGGCCTCGGCAGCGAGGTAGGTCCGCGTCAGGTCGGCGTGGCCGGCGAGTGTGGACCGCACTTTGCCGCCAACCAGGAAGCGGACCTGGGTCACGCGCGGCAGGTTAGCGTGGAGAGTCCCGCAGATAGAGAGCAGTGTGAGCGTCTCGGTTTCAATTCCCGAGGGATGGCTGGCTGCGAAGGCGGTGGTAAGGTTGACCACCGCCAGCTCCGGGCCCGTTTCGTTTGGCCCAGTTTGGCTCAATCCGGCCTGTCTAGGCGCTGCTGGTGAGGCGGCAGCCGGACCCGATTCCAGCGCAGGCGCGGGCATCAGGAAGACCTGGGCCACGGAACCCGCACCACCCGGAACAGGATGGGTTGCATCGGGGGCGGCATAGAGGTCGAGAAGCTTGCCAAGAATGGCGCGGGCACGCGCGCCGGGGTCCTGAGGCAGGGGCAGAGACTGAACCTGGCTCAACAGGGAACTATCTGTATCGTTGGCAACGAGCAGGGTGGCCTGTTCGGCGGGCGCGACTTGGGGGGCCTGCGTCGGCGCGGAATCCTCGCCAGCCACCAGGCGCTGATGGGCGCGGTCGCGCAGGTGCCACAGAACTCCGCCCATAACGATGCAACCCACCAGCAGGGTGACGAAGAGAACGGTCTGGAAACGGGAGATCACGGGTTGCGTGCCTCCGTGCGCCCGGCATCTGACTTCCACTGCAGCATTGCGGCCGCTAGTGCCTCCGCGACGCGAGCCTGGTAGGCGGGGTCATTGAGCTCAGCGGTCCTTGGCTGACCGAGCGCCGTTGCCTGCGCCGATTCCGGAGCGATTTCGACCGCGACTGCAGGGCAAGACATGCTGTCGACGACGGGTAACGAAGTACGGCCCAGTGTGACAGACATGCCGGCATGCAGTAGCGCCGAGTTTAGAACACCGGCCAGCGCCAGACTGCGGGTGACCCATGCAGCCTGCGCGGTTTTCCATGGTGTGAAACGCGTGGGCTCGATGGGGGCCAGCGAGGAGACAAAAAGATGGACACCCGATCCGCTCTCAGAGGCATGCAGGCTCAGGCAGGCCTGCGCGTTCGCGTGGTTTGCGATCTCGGCGCGGCGGCCGGGTTCCAGTGTAGCGTCGGATTCGCGAGTAGTGACAACCTGCATGCCGCGAGCGCCGAGGAGCGAACGGAGACGCACGCTGAGCGCCAGGTCGAATGCCTTTTCCGGCTGGCCGTCGGTTAGTTTGCCGCCGGAGTCGTCCCCACCGTGTGCCGCGTCCAGGACCACCACGAAGCGGGGCTGAGGCGCAGCGGGCGCTGGCGGGGCCTGTCCCCAGGCCTGCCGAAAGGCTGCCGCACATGCAGCCAGAACGCATATGCAAAGGCACATGCGCAAAGCTTGGCCGGATGCCGCGGAGACGCGCCGGATTTCAAGACTTGTCGACAAAAAATCGTACCTCAGTGGCAAAGGAGGCCACGAAAAACCTCGCAGCCTTGAAGCGGCGCACCGGGTCTGGTGTCCGTGCAAGTGCGCCTGCTCATCTTCTCGCCAAAGGGCATTATCAGGGAGTCTCGCCGCGCACGTAAAGGCTCGGTCCGCCGGGATGAAGACCCTCAGCCAGCCGGGCAGCTTCTTTTGAGCTCACTGGAGTCACGGCAATCGGAGAGGACAGATAGAAATCAAACTGCGCTTCGGAGGGGATCCAGATGCCCGGCCCGGGCGTTGCCGCAGAAACCGCAGTACCCACACCAGCCCCGACTGCCGCGGCCGCCGCCATGCTGACGGCGCGGCCAGTGCCATCGGCCGGCTGAATTACGCCGCCTTTGGTGCTGATGCCACTAACAAATGCGCCGGCGACCGCGCCCACTGCAGCGCCGCGAAGGGCTTTTGTCTCTGTAGGTGCCGTCTTGCTCGTCCCGGTTACTTTGAATTGGTAGGTGTAGAGCGGATAAGGGCGTCCGCCGAGGTCCAGCGAAACCAACTTGAGGGTCAACTCGGGGCTCCCGGTCAATACGCCGGATTTTTTGGACTTGATTACTTTCCCATGGACAGTTGCGCCCCGCGGAATGACCAGTGCGTCGCCGACGAGCACATCTTCACTGACGGTGAAGAACACCGGCGTGCCGTTCCCCGTCCGCTTGCTGTTGATCGGCTCATTCGTCATGACCCTGATCACAGTATTTTCAAGAACGGTAACGGGAGCTTTTGGGGCAGCGCTGGCCGTCAGGGGAGATTCGGGCGATGCACTCGGCAATGCGGAAGGAGATGTGTGCGTTGAAGCGGGCGATGCAGTGGTTGGCATTGCGGTTTGAGCTGGGACCGATAAGCCGGTGAGGATGAGAATGGAGGCCCAGGTTGCGAATCGGGCGGCAAGCTTCTTGCGCGACGGGCTGATCATATTGGCGAATCTCCTCCGCTGCTTCATAGGACGGTGGCGGTTGCCTTTTGGCGTGGAAGCGTCGCAAAGGACCGGGTCCGATTAGTCCAACGCGTAAATGGCGAGTCCGCTCAGCAGCTTCGGGAAGAAGTCAGTAGACTTCTGCGGCATCACATCACCGGCAAAAGCCACCTCGCGGAGCTGCTCCATTGCAACCGGATTGGTAAGGAAGGTGATGTCGGCCTCGCCCCGGCGAACCTGTTCCACAGCTTCTCCCGCGTCGCGCAGGTACCGGAGATTGGTCTGCTCCCTCACTTTTTCCGCGTCCAGGCCCAGCAGGCGATCCAGGATGATCGAGTGCAGGTGAGTCAGGTCGAGCCGCTGCTGGCGCTCGGGCACGCTGGCGAGAACCGCAACAATGGCCTCCGGTTTGGAACGCAGCAGCAGCGATCCGGTCTTGGTCACGGCGACAAAAGCGGTTCCTTGCTCGCCTGCCAGGAGCTTCATATAGCTCGCAGCATCGTCTTCACCGAGCGTGTCCACGGTAAAGAACTCTTCGGCTGAGCGCGCGAAGGCGGCGGGGTCGAAGTTTGAGAGGCTATGCACGACGCGGTGCGTGGGCAAAATCACCAGGCCGTCGGAGTCCATATTCACGAAGGTCATCATCACCGCAGCTTCCGGGTAGGTGGGCCGAGGCAAGTGGTTGGTGGAGTATTCGGCTGGTGGCGACCCGGCGCGTGCGACCTCTTTGGAGTAATTCAATGCGGTTTCGTAGCGGTGGTGCCCATCGGCAATGATCAGCTTCTTGTCGGCCATGGCTGTTGTGAGCAGGCGAATGGCAGCCGGATCCCAAATGCGCCATATCCTGTGCACAACGCCATATTCATCGGTGACCTCGGCTTCGGCGGGGCCGTTTCCGTCGTAGAGAATCTTCTCCACGCTCCCGGCCGGGTCGGAATACAGCATGAAAATCTGGCCAAAGTGGGCGTGGGTAGCCTTGAGCAGGTTAAGCCGGTCGCTCTTCGGTTTGGACAGCGTTTGTTCGTGCCGAAAGACGACCTGGTCGGCATAGTCGTGCAACTTGCCCAGCG
>JBAWCO010000651.1:0-11631 GCA_049590315.1 Occallatibacter sp.
CCTGCTGCGACCACCGTAATCGTATAGGTCCCTGGCGGAAGGTTGGGTTCAGTAAAGTTCCCGCTCTCGTTAGTGACCGATGCATGTTCCAGACTCTGGCCTACAAGAACAATGTTGACCTTGGCGCCTGAGACTACTGCGCCCGAGGGGTCGGTCACCGTTCCAAGTAGAGTGCCGTTGACTGCCTGCCCTGGCAACGTGTGCGAAAAACCAAACACAAACAGGGCAAAGATGGACCCTATCAAGGGCCTCAGGATTCTACGTGATGCCATTTCCGCCTCCGGGAATGAATCAAATTCAAGGTTTGAACAATATATTGTTCAAACACCGAACGAACGTATTCCCGCCTGCGAGAGGTTGTCAAGGGCAAAATTCGAAGTTCATAGTAAATCGATTTTAGGGCAGAGCCCTCTCATCTTCGGTTGAAATTCGGACGGCTGCAAGAGAGTTACACTGGCACGCGAAACGACACCCAATTCGGTCGTAACCACACTTCTCGAACGCACTGAAGCGCAGCCCGACTACCTCGACTCAGGCCCCGGCATGGCCTGCCGCAGCCGCTCTTCCGCCTCGGCGTTCCAATAGCCGCAATCGAGTTCGAAGAAGACCGATGTGTACGGAATCGTCATCTCCGTCTTGATCACAAGAATTTTGAAGAGCCTCGCGGACAGGTCCAGTTCATGAATGATCCGCTCGTGCGGAATGTGGTTCACCGTCGCACCGTAAAGCACGCTATTGAGTTGTTGCTTGTATTCACCAATCCCTGGCGCGTCGCTTTCGGCCACAACTTCCAGTTCCTTGTCTACATAGACATTCGCCCGAACATGGATAGATGCGCGGATTCCGTCCAGAACCCGCCGGATCACATGAACGTGATCTTCGCCTGCAACAATCGTTTCAATTCCTGGATTTGACTGCGTGGGATAGGCTGAGTCGGCAACCACAATCCAGTTGCGATGCCCGAAGACTCTCAAGGAACTAGCCAGCTTGCGTTCCCAGTCGGCCTCGCCGGATGCAATTACTTCACTCATCGACTCATCTCCCTCATACTACGCAACGCGCTTCTGACTCAGGCGTCGAAACTCTCCGATCCTTGTTATCGCCGCTAAACCAGCTCTTCATCCGCGCAGACCGCAACTTTGCCGCATTTGCCGGATGCCATCAACGCATAGGCATCGCCGGCACGTTCTAGCGGAAACCTGTCACTGATAATATCGGCCGGATGTAGGTTCCATCGGACCAGCCGCTCCACCAACTCCTCCATCAACCACGTCGACGTAACCCAGGATCCGTACACCGTCTTCTGATCGTGAATCATGTCGGGAGACGGATTAATCTCAACCGAACCGCCCTCGCCGATGAAAACAATCCTGCCCCACTTGCGCGTCGCGCGAATCGCCGTCGCACGCGCAGCAGAATGAGCCGAACAGTCCACAGCGCGCTCAACGCCAAAGCCGCCCGTCAGCTCCCTCACCTGCGCTACGTTGTCAGGTCCCGAAGCCAGCACCTCATCGCACAGCCCCAGGTCCATGGCGATCTTCATCCGCTCACGAACCACATCGATGCCAATGATCTTCTCTGCGCCAAGTTTGCGGCAGAGCGCGCCCGTTGCCAGACCAACCGGCCCCAGTCCTGTAATTAACACGGCATGATTGCCATTGATTCCAATCTTTTCCAACCCCTCATACACAGTGCCGAATCCGCAGGCGACCTGCGCACCATCGGCAAATGAAAGCTCATCCGGCAGTGCAATAAGGTCCTTCTCTTCGGCCACCATGTACTCGGCCATGCCCCCATCGCGTTGCCATCCATAAGCCCGACGATATTCCTGGCTGGTGCAGGAAATCATGTAGCCGCGACGGCAATCGTTGCACACCCCGCAGCCGGAAATGTGATAGACGATCACGCGATCGCCCACCTTGAATCGACGGCAGCCCGCGCCAGTTGCAACAATCTGGCCGCATGGCTCGTGGCCCGCGATCACCCCTTGGTAGCCTTCGGGGCCTTTGCCAAGATGTTCATGATAGATACAACGAATATCCGAACCGCAAATCGTCGAAGCCTTCACGCGCAACAACACTTCACCGTGGCCGGGAGCAGGCACAGCCACTGTACGCAACTCGACGGTAGAGTTGCCAGGCAAGTACGCCGCAGTCATGGTTGCATTCATCGCTCAGCTCCCAAGCAAGTTATCCATCGATCCAACCAGTCAGCTAGTTACAAATCCCAACCTGCTACGGCGGGGTGATCTCCCCGTTGATATCCCACAGATCTTCCCAGCTCTGACCATCCTTCCACAGAAACACCTGGCCCTTGATAAGCCGGCAATTGCGATCGATGCCCGCAATATCCCTCATCTCTTCGCCCGTCAGCGGGTCGCCCGTAACACCGGAAAGATTAGCTCTGTAGTTGTTGATCGAAAACGGAATCGGCGTCTGCCCACGTTGCACGGCCCACTTGATGCAGACCACTGCTGGATGAATTCCGTGATGCTCGGCAATCCTCAAAATCACCGGATCTTCCGTCGGCGCAGTGTCGTCTGATGTGCGGTCACGCTCCGGTCGCCCCGGCGAACCGATGGGACAATAACCGACCGGCAGAACGTCGTTCTCCAGCACAAATTGAAATAACTCCGGTTGCTGAAAATGCGGATGTAACTCCATCTCGTTAACCGCGGGCTTGATCCGTGCATCGCGCAGCACAAGTTTCAATTTCGATATGGTCATGTTCGACGTGCCGATATGCCGCACCAATCCCAGATCCACGAGGTCTTCCATCTTGCGCCAGGTCTTCATGTAATTGTCGTGGATGTAGGGCTTCGCGTCCGCACTGCGCGAACTCACGTCGCATCCCGGTGGATGAAAATTGGGAAAGGGCCAATGAACGAGATACAGATCGAGATACTCGAGCCGCAGATCGCTCAGAGACTTGCGGCAAGACGCGATTACATCGTCCTCACCGTGCTTGTCATTCCACAGCTTTGAGGTAATCCAGAGTTCCTCGCGCCTAACTCCGCTTTGTTGAATCGCCTCAAGCGAGGCTCCAACTTCGGGCTCGTTGCCATAGACCGATGCGCAATCGAAGTGTCGGTATCCCGCGTCTGCCGCGCCTCGCACCGCATCAGCAACTTGCGCGGGTGTAACGTGATCGGACCCGAATGTGCCCAGTCCGATCGCCGGCATCGAAGCCCCGGTATAAAGCTGCCTTTGCGGAATTACTGCCGGATCCACCGCGGCCTGACCGCTCCCGCTTGCCTTGCCCATTTGGGCTCCTTACCACGATGAACGCTAACTCAGCTTCCGAAGAATACGTCGGCGTGCGCAGGGTGTCAATTAAACTGCTTATGCGTCCGCGCGAACCAGTAGGCAGGTGATGTTGTCGTGGCCGCCGGCCTTTTTGGCGGCATGCACGAGGCGGCCACACAAATCTTCAAGCGGCAAATCCAACGAGAGCATAGACTCGATAAGCGAGTCAGACAGCTCGCGGGTCAGCCCATCAGAGCAAAGAAGAAAAAGATCGTTTGGTTCAACTTCGTGTTCAAAGATATCCGGTGTGACGCGGCTCTGGGTGCCCAGCGCGCGCGTAATTACATTCTTCAGCGGAGAACGCAACGCCTCGGACCGCGTCATGCGACCCATCCTTACCTGCTCTTCCACCAGCGAGTGGTCCAACGTAAGCTGTTCCAGCTTGCGGTCCCGCAGCCGATAACATCGGCTGTCCCCCACATTGATGACCCACACGCGACGTTCTTCCACCATCAGCCCCACCAGCGTCGTTCCCATGCCGTTGAGCCGCGAGTTGCGCTCGGATCGGGAAAAAATAGCCTGGTTGGCTGTGCAGATGGCCTCCTCCGCGCGCTGAGGCACCGGGACCACATGGTTCAAGGATTGGGACTCTGAGTGATTCCGTGCAGTGAGCGAGCGGAGTACTTCGTCCACCGCCAGGGAGCTTGCAATCTCCCCCGCTGCTGCGCCGCCCATGCCGTCGCAAACTACAAAGACTCCGTCCTCGACAGAGAAACCAAATGCATCCTCGTTCGATGGGCGTTTGCGGCCGCGGTCCGAGACCGCCGCAGCCGTGTAGTGGACGACAGCCGTAGACAAGAAAAATCTCCCATCAACCAGTCTACACGGGATCGGGAATGTCGAACTCGGTGAAGGGCAGCGCTCAATGCCCTTTCTGGCTTCCGTCCATTTCCGGCATAGGCGCCGGCGGGGGCAGTTCAAACACTTGAATGGCACCGGCATTCAGCACTGCCACGCGTCGCCCGGAGGGGGAAATAGCCATATTACCGCCGCCATCGAGCGCCGGAATAGCCGGGGCCGCAAGCGTCACCTTGCCCGTGGCCGCATCGAAAACCCTCACCAGCTGGCCTTTCACATCCTCTGTCTCGATCGGCGAAAGCGAGTCAACTGAGTGCTTCACGGCAAGCGTCTCGCGGACAAGCCGCAATCCATCCTGCGAGCTGACCACCAGCGGCCAGATTCCCTGGCCCGGGGACAGTACATCCCAAAGATGCCGTCCCTCCGTATCCATTGCCTCCAACCTATGCGCGCCCGACGATTCGCAGGCAGTAATCAGAATCTCCCGTTCGGAGACAAAGTCATAGGCCGGCATGCACGAGGAGTCCACGTGGCCAAGCAGCCTGCTGCCGCCGCTGAAGTAGTCCAGGTTTAGCATCCAGCGCTCACCGTTGCCGCGCAGGCCTTCTAAATATCCATCTGAGTTGAGAGGCAAATGCACAGCGGTGGCAACCCGGGAAACAAGCATCACCTTGCCCGAGTCTCGCCGTAGAATCCGCAACACCATATCCGACCGGCCCGCTGGAGCCTGCGCTTCTTCAAATCCGTTTGTCGCAGCGGTCGTTGGGGTCCCCGGCGATGGGTCTTTGTCGCCGGGGTGATTAGTCCCTGTCCCCGGCGATTGGTCCTTATCGCTGGAGGAATTGGGCGCACTGGCCACATCGCCAGCTTTGTGCGCAGCTAGCGCAGGCTCGCGCGAATTAGTCACCAGGTATTGCTGCTTGGGATCAAGCTCCAGCCAAAGCACCGGCCCTGGAAAATGGAGAAAGGGCTTCATCTGCAAAGAAGCATCACCCAGTTGAAGCCCGTCCCGGTCGCGCAGCAGGAAGTGTCCATCCTTAAGCATCCACAGGTAGCGTGCCCGGTCGTGCACCTGCCACACCGCCTCAGCCTCGACTGTTCCTTGGGGCAGCGCCAGCACCAGGGCGCGGATTTGGCGCACGTCTCCTCGATCCCCGTTCCCGCGACGAATCAGTCCTGGCACGCGAAAAGTGAAGAGCAGCCGATCCTCGTCAAGAAAATCCAGTGAAACAAAGCTCCACCGTTCGCCCAGATAGATTGAGCCCGGCGGCGAGAACCCCAGCGGTTCCGCCGGAATAATAAACGCTGGCGGAATGGATGGCTTGTCGGGAAACCGGTCGGAGAGCTGACGTTCTTTTTCTTCGCGAGCCTGATTCGCGCGCGACTCTGCCTCGTGCGACCACACCTGCCCATACCCGCTGTTCGACTGCGCGTATACGGTCGGCAACGCACACCACTGCAAACCCGCCAGCGCCAGGCTTACCCCCGCGCGCCCCCAAACACTCGTCCCAAAAGGCCGATTCGCCATCGAACAGTATTCTCGCCGATTTCTCTGCATTTGGGCAGACGGTACGCCGCCGACAAGCGTGTGCGACATTAAAAGAGAGATGACAATGAACTCGAAAGCCGGCCGCCGCATCGCATTTCTGGGTTACGGCGCCTGCGCACTCGCCGGTTGTCTTTGGGGAACAGGCTTTTACTTTGGCAGGCTGGCTCTGAACGAGATGAGCGTGGAGCACATGGTGCTCTACCGCTTCCTCTTCGCCTCCCTCGGCATGTTACCGGTGGTACTGATGAATCTGGGCCGGTTTCAGCTCACCGCCCGTGAACTGGGTATCCTGCTCACCTCGGCAGCCTTCGGCATTCCCATCCAATTTCTGCTCCAGTTTCACGGCCTGGCTCTGACCACGGTGAGCCACGCCGCACTCATGGTGGGCACCATGCCGGTTCTGCTCGCCGCAGCCGCGGCCATCTTTGTAGGCGAACGGCTCGATTGGATTGGCTGGATCGCCCTCTGCGGCTCCACCGTAGGTGCGGCTCTGATTGTGCTCGGAGGTCATCGAGGCCTGGCCGCGCAGGGTGAGCCTTCGCTGGCAGGTGACTTGCTCGTCGTCGCGTCTCTAGTCACCGCCCTGGCCTGGGTCCTGCTCAGCATGAAACTAATGCAGACTCACAGACCGCCAGTGGTCACCGCCTTCACCATTCTCTCCGGAACTCTCATGCTCGCCGTCGTGGTCCTCGGCCCCTGGCTCTTGAGCCCCCTCACCCATCAAAAGGCGGGGCCACCACCATTCGCCCATGTCAGCGCCACAGCATGGACTGCCCTGGCCTTTGGTGGTCTGCTCTGTACGGCCACCACCACCTTGCTCTGGAACTGGGGCATTCATCACGTGCCAGCCTCGCGCGCCGGAGTCTTCTTGAACATCGAGCCGGCGCTTGGTTCCTGGCTCGGAGTAAAGCTCCTGGGCGAGCATCTCGGACCCTACGCATGGGTTGGCGGAGGGCTGATTCTCGCAGCGGCCGTCACCCTCACCACGCGCGACCACCAACCAAGTTCCGTTGCGGAACCCGCCGTCATCCTGGAATAGCCATCGCCGATTCCTCTAACATCGTTCCATGCCAGGCCAGGGACCAACTGACTCGGGACAGACGCAATCCACCGCGGTTCGCAGCAAGCGGCGCACTCTACTTGAGCTCGTCATTCCCTACGCACTCATTCTCTCCGTCTGTTGGACGCCCCGTCCGCAGCAACGGCTGCTCCGGTTAAATTGCGGTCCGCCATAGGTCGGAAGCAATCCCGCGGCAGCCCTCGTTGTGTCCATTACCATGGCTGACACTTTGGTAAGCCGAGAATTACAACTTTAAGAGGATTTCATACTTGTTGGCCGATAAATACTCTAGCTGTGCATGGAGGCACAAGTGACACTAATGACATGGAGCCATGCTTGCACTGTCGGTGTGCGAGCCATGGACGATCAACACGGCATCCTTATGGACACCATGAACGACCTCCGCCTGGCGGTTGAGCGCGGCCGTGGCCGCGAAGAGTTGAGCGAGCTCATGGACCGGGTGATTGAGTTCACGCGCATGCACTTCTGGAGCGAGGAACAACTAATGGAGCAGTGCGGTTTTCCCGGCCTCATTGAACATCGCGCCGAGCACCACAGCATGCTGGCTCATATGCTCCAGTCCGCCCATCGCATCCAGCACGGCGAAGGCGTGCAGATGGAGCCGCTTCTCTGCTCGCTGCGCGATACGTACCTCAAGCACATCGAAGGCCCGGACCAGGAGTATGGTCCCTGGCTCAACGAGTGCGACATCCACTGAGAACCGGTCACTACGCGAATTGAAGACTACCAAGTCGCGTCCAGACTCTGGTTCGTCAGCTCAATTGAACTCTATAGCGCGAAGAGCCGATATATATCTCATTACGACTTCTTAGGAGAACGCGCATGGCTCTCGCAGTCTGGTCCGACAAGCTTTCCGTCGGAGTGAAATCGATCGATGATCAACACATGGTTCTGTTCGAAACCTTGAGCGAACTTCACGCCGCAATGATGAAGGGTCAGGGGCGAACTGTCGTCGGCCCACTCCTGCATACTCTGATGGATTACACCGATGATCACTTCTCAGCAGAAGAAGCGATTATGGTCAGTACAAAGTATCCTGGAACGGCCGCTCATATAGTGGAGCACCGTGAACTCATCAAACAGGTCAAAGAATACGCCGCGCGCTTCGAAAAAGGCGATATGACTCTCACCATTGATCTGTCTCAGTTCCTGTCCGATTGGCTCACTAACCACATTCAGAAGACAGACCGCGAGTATTCCCCTTGGTTGAAAGAGCACGGAGTACAGTGAACTACGCCTCAAACGAAAGCTGAGTGGTCGCGAAGAGCGGCGATTCAGCCTTCGGCTCAGACGCCAGATCATAAACCAGCCTCTCCAGCACCAGCCGCTTGTCTGGTGGTGAAGATCGCAGTTCCATGTCAGCGCGAGCTATCAACCGCAAGGCGCGGGTTAGCTCTCGCCGGCTCTTGTAACGCCTCGCCTGCTTGATTAGATCGTCGGCAGCAAACGGCGGCATGCGAAACCCCTGCCACAGCGCCTGCCAGATCGCGCGTGAATCGCGCACGTTCTTTTCCAGGATCACAAGCATCTGCCGAAACGTTCGAGCCAGCATATACAGGTGTCCGATCGCAGCATCCTCACCTGCGTCGGAACTGTTCAGCAGCCCGTGCAGCAACGCCAGCGCACGCGCTCGGTCGCGAGCACTGATGGCGTCGGTCAGCTCATAGAGCGACCGCTGTTTGGCTCCCAACACCATCGTCTCCACATCGCCCAGCGTTATGCGTCCTCGGCCCAGCGTGTAGAGCAGCAGCTTCTCCAATTCAGATGAAATCAGCATCATATCCGCGCCCAGCGCGTCCGCCAGTTCGCGCGCCGCATCGGGATCCATGCGTGCGCCCGCTTCCGACGCGGTAGCGGCAATCCAGCGCATCGCGTCTTCTTCATTCACATGCGCCAATTCCACCATGCCGCAATGCTCGCCCAGCGTCTCCGTCAATCGCTCAAAGCGGTTCTTATCGTCCATTTCCATGCGCCGCGCATCAGAAGGAATGCGCACAAAGTCGGCCACAAAAAGCAGGAGCGCCTGGGGGTTCGGCGAACGGAAATAGCGATCCATCGCCGCAAACTCTTCCTTCTTGGCGCCGCGCGTGTAAAGCTGGCGCACATTGCGGACAAAAATCACCTGAAACGGAGCCATCAGCGAGGGCGTCTGTGCCCGGTCCAGCACCTCAAAAATCGAAGTCGCGCCGAGATCAAATTCTGAAAGACAAAAATCTTTCAACTCCGCCGGCACAAACCCCTTCATCACCGCGGTGCGGCAGCGATCAAGCAGAAAGGCCTCATCGCCGACCAGAACGTAGCCCGGTCGCAGTGGACCTTTGCCTTTCGCGGCAGCCTCAATTTCAGCCGTAAAGCGGCCTGCAGCTGCAAATCCAGCACCCCAGCGAGCCGTGCTCACTGGTCCTGTCTCCGCGCGGCGAGACCCTTGGTCGCGTGTATCATGCGGCTCCAGAATATCTTCCCCGGCGCAACCATGCCAGTCCACGTCGCTGAAAAGAAGTGCAAAAAGTGGCCGGAACTATCGCACGACCCGTCCCCTTTTCTTGGAACGGGCAAGGTTCGCCCCACATCCTGGGCGCCACGCCGCAGAGAACTGCTATTCGCTTTGCCTTTTTCTTCCCAAAGAGCGGTACCCAGGGTGTACACCCGGCGTCAGCCCCTGATCGTCGGCAATCCGTCGGCAAAACGCGCTCAATTGGGCTCTTTCTTCCTTGCTCAGTGCCGCGCAAAACGCCTCTTCATGCTCCGCGGCGATGCGCCCCACATCCCCAAGCACCTGGCGTCCTTTCCCCGTGAGGTGCAGCTCATAGTTGCGGCGGTCTTCCGCGCTGCGCTTGCGCTCGACAATGCCTTTGCCTTCCAGGTCGTCCACCAGCGCGACCATCCGGCTGGGCATCACGGCCAGATGTTCGGCCAACGCCTGCTGCCCTATTCCGGGGTCCGAGGCAATCTTCCGCAGCAGTCCCGCATCCGCAGGCGTTAGTCCAATCTCTGCAATCCGTTCGGCAAAACGCCGTGCACCTTGCGCACCCACCTGGGCCAGCAGGAAGGCCGCGCTGGAAGTGCGCCGTTCTGAGGGTGGCTTCATCTCCGGGGTCATTTGAATAATAATATCACTTGACAATAATTCTAATAATAAATCATTCTTATAATGAATCATATAAATCGGAGGAATCATGACTCTACCCAGCGAAACAAAATCCCCAATCAGCACTCTGCACCATCGCGGCCCCCATCCCGGCGTCCTGGCCATCGTCTATATGGTGCTTTTCATCGCCGGTCTCTACCCGGTAGTCTCTTTCACTGGAGGCACGCACTATCCCGGCCCCTGGGAATCGGCAAAAACGATTGCGTCTTACTTCCAGGCGAACCCCACGCCGGTCCTGATCTGCACGTTCCTTCAGTTCGGCGCGGCCGTTCCTCTGGGTATCTACATCGCAACCGTCGTTAGCCGACTGCAGTTCCTCGGCGTGCGCGCAGCCGGTGTATACATCGCGCTCTTCGGCGGTTTCGCCACGGTCTTTGACATGATGGCCGGCGCGCATGTTGCCTGGGCAATGATCCGTCCCGGCATAGCCCAGGACGCCACATTGGTGCAAGCGCTCTATTTCATCGGCTATGGTCTCGGCGGCCCAGGCTTTTCCGTACCCATGGGCCTCTTCATCGCCGGAGTGTCCGTCACCGCATGGTTCACCAAACTGCTGCCGAAATGGCTTCTGGTTTTCGGCCTCATGCTCGCCGTCTGCGGAGAACTGAGCTGGATCAGCATGGTGATACCGAATGCCGTGCCTTTAATTCCCCTCACGCGTTTTCCCGGCTTTATCTGGCTCATCGCTGTCGGATTCCTGCTGCCGAGCACAGTAACCCGCCGCATTAGCTCCACTGAAATTCAGCAATAAGGTCTTGCCTCACCGGAAGTCTCGACCCAGTGCTGGCCGGAATTTCTGATCCAGTCAGCTTGCGCTCCAGTGTCCTGCGGAAAACTCGCTGAAACACCCATCTCCGAGCGTGCTTTGAAAGGGCACGATTTTAATCGTGCCGCAAATGTTCGGGATCAACGCTGGCTTCAGCCGCCGGGGGATGGTCTTGGACATCCGCAAATCGAACGATCATTTTCCCCGCTGCCTGCGCTGCTCTAGAACCCTTCCAGCACATCCGCCACCAGTTGTCGCGCAAACTGGCGGGAAAGCCTCTCCACAGCCGCCGGATTTTCCTGAATAAAGGTAGGCAGGTCAGTGGTCGATTGGAATTGTTCGCGGTAGACGTAATTCTTGTTCTCGTAGAGAACCTTGCCGTCCCGACTGGTCAGCGTGACCGAAGTCACAATAGTGATCAAAAAGCTCGATGACTGCTGCGTAGCCGCATTGTAGGTAAGCGGCGCAATTGCTTCTTTAAGGATGGTCCCTTGCAGCACAGCGTCGGCGTCCCGGCCCGCATCCGGCGTCACGCGGAAGCGCGTACGCGCAGCAAATTCGCGAATCACAGCCTCAGTCATCACCGTCTCCGTGTGGTAGGTATCGGTGCGCGAAGTAAACAGCGGCACAGAGAGAGTGTGAACGTCGGAGGGTAAATGAGTAGCCGCGCCCAGCGTATGGTAGCCGCACCCCGACAATCCCATCAGGGCAATCGAAATCGTCACCAGCACCGGCAGCCGCATAACTAATCTTAGCGCGCAATCGCAACCCAGCCCCCAATTGGTCGCTGTGTAGTTTCCAGGTAGCTCGTTATCAGATCGGAGCTCCAAAGGCTGCGAGCCGGTTAGAGCGAGCGGCCCTCCCGGGAATGGAAAGCGTCGAATCCTGATTGAAGCCATCGCGAGCTGAGCAGTATTGAGCAGTCCGCATTCATGAGACCGCGTATACCTGACCTCAGTTTGTTAAAGAAGCAATGGCGTGCAA
>JBAWCO010000652.1:0-3627 GCA_049590315.1 Occallatibacter sp.
GTATGCCTCCTCGGACAACCCCAAAAAGCCATAGGCCACGAGTCTCAGATAGAACCATGGTTGGCAATTGCCACCCGCTGCTTGCAAGCGCAAAAGAAGCCGCTGGAAGAACGCGAAAGAATATGACGCCGAGAACCTCCCACGGACGAAAGAAAGAAAACCGCGCCCGAGCAAAGTATATTGCTGCTGCCAACAGGGGCTGGATGTCAGAAAAATTCCTTCCCCCGGCAGATCAGGTGAAGTGTTTTTACTTGACATCCCCTTTTATAGAACCCGCCTCAAACCTGATCGATCGACAACCCAGCCAACTCCTTCACCAGCCGCACCGTCTCCACGCTCACCGTAACCACCTGCCCCACCAACCGCACAATATATTCCTGATCGTCCTCGCGGTTCGGATCGTTCACAATCCCACTCCGCGCATCCGTTGAAACCCTGTACTGGTCCACCACCCACTCCAGCGCGCTCCGGTTGCCCAGCCGGTACTCATACGTCTCCGGCGGAATCCCGCTCAGCGTAAGAAAACCGTTGTACTTCAACTGCGTCTTATCTTTTGAAAGAGCCATCTTCTCCACGCGCCAATCCAGCTTGCCCGTCTCCGTCCGTTCAAGCGGATACTCCGCCTGTTGCTCATACTCAATATGCAGCTTCATTAGCGCCGCGCCAATCTCCGCATACCGCGCAAAATCCGCAGCCATCGGAATCCGCGACAGCTCCCGCTTCAAATTCGCCGCATACCGCGTCCGGTACTCCGGATGATGCAACAGCCCATAGGTGTAGTGAAAGATATCCCACTTCGAAATGCTCTGCTGCCCATAATGCTTCCGAAACTCCCCAAGCGCCCAATCGGTAATGTTCTCCCGCCGATTCGTGCCGTCTTCGTCGTAGGTGTAGAACGGAAACACTTGCGACGGACGGCCACCCAAATGAACGCACGGAATGCAGGACACCGCGAGCGCGGAGAAGTCGATTTGCTTATCGATAGTGGCAACAATGCTGGCGTTAGAAAACTCATCCTCAGGGTATGGAAATATCTTGGGGATGGAATACACTTCCTCATTGAGGATGCGATCAAAATACACGCTTGTTTTGAAGTACGGGCGATAAATCGCTGACCGAATCTTCTCGCGAGAGAAATCGAGCCGATGTCCTCTCTTCAGATCCAATTTCAGATCGCGACTCCAACTAATTCTTGTTTCATCGTACTGAACGAAGGAATCTATCGATTGCTTCTGGTCGCTCCGATTCCATTTGGACAACTCTTCGTTATAGAACTCGATAGTCTTGCGGATCCGCGATTCGAGCAAATCGACATGCGAGTCATAAACCCACTGATCCCGATTGCTCTTGAGCCCATTGCTGTGCATTTCAAAGATTGAATCAATGCCAACGAAAACCCTGAACCCCGGGTCCCGTTCGATGCCGATCCAATCTTCTGCCGAGCGGGGCACCTCCTTCCAAGGTAGCGTGGAAATACTGCTCTTCTCCAACAGGCCAAGCTTTTGCAGCCGCGTCCAATATTCATCAGTCTCGAAGCTTCGCACGGTATGCTCAGAGCCTTGCTGCGCTTTCCGAACAAAGAAATTGACGCTAACACCAACCTGTATGCCGAAGACATTATGAGTAGTGCCCGAAAGACTTGGATTATCCCTGACATCCCCGCCAAGGTTGAGCACATACAGGAGGTCGAAATCCTTCAGGAGATGCTTTCGAACGCCCTCCGTCACGCGCCCCTCGGCAAAACTGTTCTTCGTGACCAACGCGACAACCCCGTCATTTCCGATCCGATCTGAGGCCCACCGGATTGCTTTTATGTACGGGTCCCAAAGCGAGTTCTTGTTGACCGCGCTCGAATCCTTCGAATATGTCTTCAGCATCCGTTGGTCCAGCGTCGGGTATTTGCGATTCTTCGCGTTGTCATCTTCCTCATCCTGCCAAGAGTTGTAGGGGGGATTTCCGACAATCACAAAGATCGGATCTTTCTTCTGCCTCTTTACCCTCGCAGAATTCGTTTCAGTCATGAACTCGAAACCCGCTTGTCTCGGTTCCGCGAGCTCAAACGTATCTACAAGGCAAATCCCTTCGAATGGTTCGTACTCGCCCACCCTATCCAGATACGCATGCTCAATATTCATGCTGGCAATGTAATAGGGCAGCAGCATGATCTCATTGCAATGCAACTCTTCCTTATATTTGTGCGGCAGGCTGCTCGTCCTGATCTCCTTCATCGCTCGCGTGATGAAGTTCCCGGTCCCGACAAATGGGTCCAGAATATGTACGCCCTTATCGCTCAGGCTGCGCCCAAACTCCGTTTTCAGGATCTCCTCGACGCTCCGCACCATGAAGTCCACAATCGGCTGCGGCGTGTACACAATTCCATGCGTGTCCGCCTGCTTCTTGCTGAACCCCTGAAAGAACCGCTCGTAAACAGAATTCAGAAATGCCTGTTTCTCCGCGTAGTCGCTGGCCGTCGCAGCCGTCTCTTCAATCGCCTTGTAAAACGGATCAAGGTCGCGCAAAAAGCTGTCCCGGCTGAAGTGCTTCTTGGTTAGCGAGTCGATTACCTTTTCAATCTCGGCCGCTATCACATTCCGCCGCGTAAACTCCGGATTGTCGAAGATGCGACGGAAAATGCGCTCGGTCAGCAGATGCTGCACCAGCATCTCTTCCACAGCTTCATCCTTCAGGTCCGGATTGATCGACTCCCGGCAAAGCTCCGCAAAAGCCGTGAACCGCGCCACAAACGCCGGATTGCTCTTCCGCTCGCCTGCAATCAGCGCCATCGCGCCCTTGGCAATCTCCGGAATTCGGTCCGAGAATTCCTGCACCGCCCGATCCCAATCCTCCTGGTGCGGCTGCCGCCACTCGAAGAAGTACCGCAGCACCTCCACCAGCTTTTCGGCATCGGTGATCGGCCCATCGAACGCAATCCGCCCATCCTGAAACAGGATCGCGTGCGTTGGCTTCTGGAAAAGGATGTTCGTCCGCGGGTAGCCGAGGGCGAACTTCTTGTTCATCTCCGCTCTCAGGTCGTCCTTCTCGTCCTTGGCCTCCCAATATCCGCGCGGCAGATTGAATGCATCCAGCACCGCCGCATCCACCCGCAGTGGACTCTTGCCCGAGCGCGGAATCTGGTACTCCGGCACGACCATCCACTCGTATGCCCGCGCACATTTCACCAGCAGCGCTTCGAACGCTCCCCGGATATTTCCCTCGTTGTCGAACTTGCCGCGCCCGAATTTCTCCAGCGTCTCGTAATAGTCTTTAACCGGCTTGTGGGTAGCCTTCAGCGTGAAGTTGCTCATAGGGTCAACACAACTCTAACGCGATACCCGCCACCCCGCCTTCCCGGCAAACATTCCTCGAACCCTCCTTGTCACCCGACCAGCATCTAACCCGCGCCAAAAAACGCACCAAAACAGCACTAAGAGCGCCTTAACTTAGCCCTATTTCGGACTTTGCATCCACTTCCAGCAGGAACTTTGATCCATTTTCATGGCGGCGGGTTCTATAAAAGGGGATGTCAAGAAAAAACACTTCGCCTGATCCGCCGGGGGAAGATATTTTTCTGACATCCAGCCCCTGTTGGCAGCCGCAATACCCTTTTCGAGGGCATGGTTTTGTTTT
>JBAWCO010000653.1:0-5097 GCA_049590315.1 Occallatibacter sp.
GGAATGACGCCGCAGGCATCACCCGCCTCATATGTCATGCCAGTGCCTTCAATCGAAAACGCAAGATGAAGCGTCGCCTTGCTGGATTCCTTGTGAGTCAGGCGTTTTTTGTCGAAAACGGGAGCAAACACTGGATTGTCGCGCGTAAATACCATTGCAGGAGGCGGCTCTGGATCAGTGGACGCGGGACGCGTAGCAGGTTCGATCGGTTTGTACCCATTACCGATCTCCTGCAATCGAGGCATCAGGGATGCTTTCCATTGCGTAAATGGCTCGTCCACGTCCACATCGCATTCGACCCTGTTGCAGATGCGATTGGCCCCTAGTGCGGCCAGCTTGGTGTCGAGGTCAATGCCAAACTTGCAGAATTGCTCATAGTGCCGATCGCCGAGCGCGAACACCGCGTAGGACAGCTTGTCATAGCGGGGGAAATGCTCCAGGCAGAGCTCTTCATAGAAAGGCTGTACTCCATCCGGTGCCTCGCCCTCACCATAGGTGCTTGCGATGAGAAGGGCGTATTTCTCGGCCGCCAGGGCTGCCGGTGTGTAGCCAACCAGGGTTGAAACCGCCGGCACATGGCCCTGAGCCTTCAGCTCTTTCGCGAGCTTGCGAGCTAATCCTTCCGCGGTTCCTGACTGCGATGCATAGAGCACCGCAATGCGATGCGAGGTCTTGGCTTCTGACTTGGCTAGAATTGGCATTGAAGAGAACATGCCTGCCAACATCCCATTCAGCCACGCCCGTTGCTCTGGCGTGAATGGTGCATTTTCCGGAATGTAGGGAACGGTTGCGCTCATGATTGCGCCTGCCCCCCGACCAGGCAGAGGGATTTGATTTCTGCGATGCTGTGTCTGCGGCTGAAATCGAGAAAGGTTTCGCCCGGATTGCGTCGTTCTATGTACTCGCTAAAAAGTCGCTCCATGATCGGAGGCAGTTGGCTGTAAGGTATGGCCGCAATCAATTCGCGCGCCAGGCCTTGATCCTGATCAGAGCCGCCGCCAAGAAAGACCTGGTAGCCCTCTTCTCCGGCAACCTTTGTGCCCAGCAGACCGATATCGCCAATGTAGTGTTGAGCGCATGAGTGAGGACAACCTGTTACATGTAGATTGACAGGTTGCTCGATTGTGAATCGTGAATCCAAGATGTTGGCTAGGTGAACCGCATGGGTCTTAGTGTCAGAAGCGGCGAAGCGGCAACCGCGATTACCTGTGCAAGCAACCGTTCCGCTCAGAACAGTGCCAGCAGTGTAGTCAAGACCTACCGCACGAATTGCAGCCTGAACCGTTTCCAGGTGGTCGCTGAGAATGTTTGGAATCAGCAAATTCTGCCACACGGTCAGCCGCACCTCGCCGCTTCCGTAGTGTTCCGCTATATCTGCCAGCGCATGAATTTGGTCTGCCGGAAGACGCCCAACGGGCACTGAGATTCCGATGTAGTGCAAACCGGGCTGCCGTTGAGGATGAAGACCAATATGGCCTGCACGGTCAATTCGATTGCGTGGCTCGCATTGGGCTTCGGGGAAACGGATAATCGGAAAAGCCAAACGCATTTCAGTTTCGTTTAGGAACTTCTCCACGCCCCAGCGATCAATCAAGTACTTCAGGCGCGCCTTTTTCCGATCCGTGCGGTCACCGTTCTCGCTGAAGACGCGAATCATGGCGGCAGCAACAGCGACTGTCTGCTCTGGGCGCAGCAGCAGGCCACAATCGGTGGCGAATTGTTTGTGTCCAGTGATTCCGCAAAGTAAAACGCGGAAATAGACCCCTGCGGGAATACTGCGGCCTTCGCCGACACGCACAGCGACAAAGCCAATATCGTTTGTGTCGGCGACAACGCTGATTGCACCACCGTTGTCGAAGGCCACGTTAAACTTCCTGGGAAGCCCATACATGTCGCGCGAATTAAGGATGTAATTGTGCAGCGCTTCGGCCAGCGGCGCGACGTCGTAGAGCTCCGTCGGGTCGAGTCCGGTGATGGGCGAAGCGGTGATGTTGCGGATATTGTCAGCGCCAGATCCGGGGGAACTCATGCCCAGCGACTGCACCTTGTTCAGGACGCGAAGGATGTCTTTCGGCTGAAATTCACGAATTTGCAGGTTGGCGCGTGTGGTGAGGTCGGCACGTCCGGAACCCCATGCAGATGCCATATCGGCCAACCCATGCATCTGGCGCGCCGTGAGAATCCCCCCTGGAACCCGCATGCGCAGCATGAAGGAGTCTTGCGCCGGCGCCACATAAAACAACCCGTGAAATTTGAATCGAAAAAGATCGTCGGCTGCCGGGGCGCGGTTTTCGTCCGCATGTGCAAGCAGTTTGTCCCAAATGTCGAGTGGGTTGTGCTCATACTTCCACGTTTCTTCGCGGCAGAGATCCGAGACAGGAGTTCCGTGATAGGTCTCCTCCACGCTATCTGCCTGGTTGGAAGCTCCTGAGGTTGGATCATAGGTGATGAGGCCTGCAGGCGTCTGACCCACGAATGGCAGTCCTCCACGTTGCAGAGCGCTCGCGAAGAAGCCTAGAAGATATTGCTTCTGCTCGGCCGTGAATTCCGCTGAATTGGTGACGGATAGTGTTTCCATTCCATGTCCTTTGGAACATTCGTCGCTGCACTCATCTGGCAGTCGGAATGTTCAGTTGATCGTCGATTGCGCATAGGCGCAGATCGACGTCGAGACTTCGGTGAACGCCGCAAGCAATGCGGATGATTCACGCTCGTCAAGGAGCATGGAACTAAGGATTGTGGCTTTCTAGAATCCAACACAGCATGGTGCTGGAATTGGGGAAGTCGGGAAGCAACGGTATTCCCAGACTGAGTAGACGCTAGCGCCTTTTGCATAAAGATCTAGTAAAGAATTGCATTTTTCCACGAATGTTGCGATATGAACTACCCGTGTCTAGAATCACAGCATCGGCACCGCAAATCGCTGGTTTCACCGGATTTGCGTACGAACCTTTGGGCGAAGATGCCAACGCATTAAAAGACAGTTGAAGATAACGTTAGCAGCGCCCAGGATCGATGGGGCGCCTGGGAAGGTGTATTTGGCTCATGCGAACTTCAGGGGACTGCGTGTACTTTCGCTCGAGTCCCGTCGTTCAATCGAGGTCGCCAAACTCATCCGCACTTATGGCGGAGAGCCTTTTCTCGTGCCTTGTATGCGCGAAATTCCCCTCTCTTCCAATACAGATGCACTGGATTTCTCCGATGCGTTGCTGCGCGGCGAGTTTGATTTAGTTGTCTTCTTTACAGGGATCGGGGTCCGCGCTCTGGTGGACACTGTGGCAACGAAGCACGATCGTGAGACATTTCTTGCAGCCCTTCGCACGGTAAAGGTTGCAGCACGAGGTCCGAAGCCGTACACCGTCCTGCGGGAATTCAAAGTCCCGGTTGCCGTGACCGCCCCCGAGCCTGCAACCTGGCGGGAACTAATGCAAGTGATCGACGGGGAGTTCGGCCCTTCGCTATCGGAGCTGCGCGTCGCCGTTCAGGAATATGGAGCATCCAACCCCGAGTTCCTGATGGACCTTACCTTGAAATGTGCGTCTGTCGTGAAGGTGCCTGTTTATCAGTGGGCCCTACCAGAGGACCTTACACCTCTGGAAGAATGCGTGCAGGGAATTGCTCGCGGCGCCTACGATGTTCTGCTCTTCATGACGGCAGTCCAAGTGATTCATCTCTTCCAGGTTGCAGAGCGGTTGCAGCGCGTCGCCGAGATGCGTGCGGGGCTCCTTTCCATGGTCATCGTCTCAATTGGGCCAACGACTACGGAAGAGTTGACACATTATGGAATCACCCCCGACTTCGAGCCTTCCCGTCCGAAAATGGGGTTCATCGTCAATGAGGCCGCACAGTATGCGGGCAAACTTCTTGAACAGAAGCGCGGGGGAGAAGCCCTAAAAATCTCACACATCACCGATCCAGATACTGCTGCGCGCCCAAGTTCCTCATCAACGGATTCTAAAGACAAAGACAGACCAAAAGTACCCAGGATAGCCTCATCTACGCCCACGATGGCAGGCTTCCGCGATGGCCTTGCACCCATCGATTTTCTTCACGAGATCACCAGCCGTATCGCCTCAGCGGATTCTTTTCACGTTGTGCTTAACCGCATCGTGGAGTTTGTCACTTCAGTCATTCCCTGCGACTCTTGTTTCATCTATGTGCTCGACGACGACAAACTCGTGTTGCGCGCTTCGAAGAATCCACATGCTGATCTAGTCGATCAACTCGGCGTTCAATTCGGGCAGGGGATCACCGGATGGGTTGCAGAGCATCGGGAACCAGTGGCCATCTCTTCTAATGCCTCCAATGATCCCCGATTCCAGCCCTTTAAGAACCTACCGGAAGATCATTTCGAGGCGATGCTCTGCACTCCCATTCTGTGCGCTAGCAAGGTGGTGGGAGTAATCAACCTTCAACATCGCCTCACCTATCAGCACTCAACCAATGAAGTTCGCCTGCTTTCCATGCTTGGATTTCTCGTAGGCGCAGAAGTGGAACGAGCACGTCTTGAGTCGGAGAATGTCGAACTCTCTGGCCGATTGGAAACGCGCAAAGCGGTTGACCGCGCGAAGGGAATTCTGCAACGCGATCTGGCTTTGAGTGAGGACGAAGCATATCACGCTATGCAAACGGAGAGCAGGCAGCGACGTAAATCGATGCGCGAGATTGCGGAAGCCGTCATCTTGGGCGAAGATTTGAGGAAATCGCAATCCGGTGGCGGCGTATCAAAAGACGTGAAGAGTGCGATCTTGGGTCCGAATCGCGAAGGCATGCCGACCGGCCCGGAACCAGGCGCGCGGATGGCTAAACCTAAACCCGCTTCGTACTAGTGCATTCCGTGCGTACGACAGCTTGAGCCATGCTTGAGAGTTCGTTACAGGCAGTCGTCGATTAGCTGCAACGCGCGTGGTTCAACATCGCAAATGAAAAATACACGCTGGCGCAAGCGAGCCAGGACATCGCGGACGGAGAGGCGGAAGCGTGTAGCAAAATTCAATGCAGACATCCCGGGCGATGAGCAGCTTGCTTTTGCGGCCTTGTCTGGTCGTCCATTAAACTCACGGATTTATGGGATTAGGACAGACCCTAGATCCGGCC
>JBAWCO010000654.1:0-4684 GCA_049590315.1 Occallatibacter sp.
GATTCGACGTGCGTTGCGAGAGGATATTCTCTCTTTGGAGGTTGAGCGCCTGCTTCTGGCGCTCGCGCTCGGTGCGGTGCTTGTCTGCAATGCGCCGAGCCTCTTCGCTCACAAAGCCGTTGCCGGGGTTCACTTCCGGTTGCTGCAGGGTACTCGCCATCTGCTCCTCCACGGATTTACTTTCCCAACCACGTGCCATATCTTCATTCTACGAGCCTTTCGCCGTATTTCACCGCATCAAATGTAGTTGGAAATCACGAATTCGGAGAGAAATTTCACATGCTGGTTTGGCAAATTTCGTCGTTCGGCGTTGATTCTTTGGAGCTTGTCGAGCGACCCACCCCTTCCCCCGGACCCGGAGAGGTACTGGTGAAGGTGCGTGCAATTTCTTTCAACTATCGCGATCTGCTGATGGTGAAGGGCCAATACAACCCGAAATTGAAGCTCCCGCGGATTCCCTGCTCTGACGGCGCGGGTGAAGTGGAGGCGGTGGGCCCCGGCGTCACGGTGTGGAAACCGGGCGACCGCGTCGCTGGCATCTTCATGCAGAACTGGCTCGACGGCGACCCGACCCCAGTGAAGGCTCGTGGCGCTCTGGGTGGGGACATCGACGGCATGCTGGCCGACCATGTGCTCTTGAAGCAAAGCGGCCTGGTCAGCCTGCCGGATTACCTGAGCTACGAGGAAGCTGCGACGCTGCCCTGCGCTGGCGTCACGGCGTGGAACGCGCTTGCGGCGGGAAACCTGAAACCCGGAGACACCGTGCTGATCCAGGGAACCGGGGGCGTGTCGATCTTTGCGCTGCAGTTCGCGCGGATGCGCGGGGCGCGGGTTCTGGGCGTCTCCTCAAGCCAGGAGAAGCTGAACCGGGCCCTTGGCCTGGGGCTGGACGCTGGCTCGAACTACCGCGAAAACCCTGAGTGGGACCACTGGGTGATGAAGGAAACAGACGGCGACGGCGTAGATCTCGTCGTTGAAGTGGGCGGCGAAGGAACGCTGGCCAAGTCGCTGCGCTCAATCCGCATGGGCGGCACAGTCGCGCAGGTGGGCGTGCTCACTGGCCCCGCGGCCCCTGGTAGTCAGGTACCGATCCCAACCATTCTGCACAAGCAGGTGCATATCCGGGGCATCTATGTAGGGTCGCGAAGGGACTTCATCGAGATGAACAAGGCCATCTCCCTGGCATTGCTTCGCCCTGTTTACAAAGCGTTTCACTGGACCCTCGCGCGCGAGGTCCTTACTCGCATGGAAGAAGGCAGCCACTTCGGGAAGTTGGTGCTGACCGTGGAGTAGGACACGGCCGCTCGCCGATGTTCTTGCTGACATCCACCTAAACGCCGGAAAGGAAGACCGTACGCATACCTTGAATCACCGGCTACCTGGAAATTAATCGAGGAGCCAGATATTCCTCTCTGCAGCTACCGTTCTCATTCTGAGCAGGCTCACAGCCCGCAAGGTTTCGTCACGAGATCCGCGTTTTCAGTGATAGTCCGAGTAGTGCCATTCCATTGCAGGTAAACGACTCCCTTGAGCCACGCCGGATAGTATGTGTAGACCGGTCCGGATGTAACACACGTCGTGCTTGGGAGCTGATAGCCCGCAGAACTGGCCCCGCTCGCCGATGGTTGAAGGTCATAGATCGCAGATGGATTTGTCAGCGTTTTCGTATTCGCGTTGTATCCCATGCAGGCCGTCGTGTTGGTAAATCCACTGCAGTTGGGCGTCCCGCTTCTATTGCTAATAAGATCGCTTGGATTGTTAAAAGTAGGACTCGTGTAGTAGTTGGTTCCAAGCTGGGCTGCTGTGCCAAAGGATACAGCGCTGTAGGGTGCGCTGGACGGCGCACATGCGTTGCCGCGGCATGTAGTTGCAAGTCCGCCAAAGTAGTTCTGGTTGCCGCTTCCGCCAACTGTTACATTGCTGTACGAACCACCGAGATTGAACGCGTAGACAAACCCATTGCTGCCATTGCCTCCTGGCCACTCCTGATTTTCCTGAACAAGATTATCCTGTATAGTCAAACCTCCCCATATCGAGGTAGCGCTGGAACTGCTGTTCTGGATGTTTATATCCCCGCTGGCCCAAGCCGATGCATCTAACTGGTTGCTTCCATAGAACGTATTATTGAGAATGAACGCTGTAGCAGTCGTGGTTGTTGTATCTTGATCGAATACATTGAACCCAAAGCGGCCGGAAAGCCACCCCATGTTATTCTGCGCAACTCCCTGACTTGAGTAACCGTTCGCGTCCCATGTATCGAACATGAAACTCTCTACATCTGTTGGACAGCTAGTCTGGTTGCTATAAGAAAAATTTCCGTACTCATACAAATGCGTTCCTGGTTGGGTATCGTAGTTTGCCGGCGCAACTATGTCGATCGCGGCCACGCAGTACCAAGAATTCGGATTGCCCTGCGCGGAATCTTGCGCGATGTCTCCGACGATGGCGAGGTAGTCTACACCATACTTACCTTGCTGGTCATAACCGGAAGGCCCGAATCCGTCAGCGGAGTTATAGGCTATGTCGTTGATAAACGCAAAATGATGATAGACAGCATTGCAGGGACCTTTGTTTCCGCCGCAAGCACCATCGAATGCCGGAGTGACTTGATTCGAGTCATCTGCGCCGTCTGTCGTAGTCTTGAATCCTTCTACAGCCCAATTACTTTCTTGTTCTATGTCGAACCCGAAGTGATTCACGCCTGAATTCACCTGGCATGCCTCCAGATCTGGTCCAGCGCATAGAAGGGTCGCGAAATAAATACCACCCTTCCCGTCAATTCCTCCGTTCGTAGACGGGCAATTCGAGACAGCTCCCCAATCCTGATTGAACTGATTCGCATAGCTGCCCGCGGCGGCAATGATCATATCCCCGCAATCGACCGCGTGATTGGGCGTTGCCCACGGCTCGCTTGGGGACGTGCCGGAATTGCTATCACTTCCCGTTGGCGACAGGTAGTAGAGGTGAAGAGGGACGAATGTTGTTGCGGAGCCCGCGACGATCGGACCAACAGAAGCGCTTGTCGCCGGTGTTGATCCGCTGGAATTAGTCGCTGTCACCGTGACCGTGATTGAGTCCCCAAGCTCACTCGGCACAGGCGTATATGTCGATGACGCAGCACCCGAGATTGCTATCCCATTCGCATTCCATTGATAGCTGTACGAGGTTGGACTGTTCGTCCATGTTCCGGTTGTCGCTGTAAGAGTGGCCCCTACCTGCGGTGTTCCACTGATCGTTGGAAGTGTCGTATTAACCGGCGCTGCCGATTGAATTGTTACTGTCGCGCTGGCAGGCGCGGACGAGCCGCCCGGGCCGCTGCAAGTCAGCGTATAGGTTGTTGTGCTGGTGGGGCTCACACTTTGCTTGCCGCTGATGGCCTCAGTGCCAATCCAGCCGCCGCTCGCCGCGCAGGACGTAGCATTTGTGCTCGACCAAGTTAAAGTCGAGTTACCGCCCGCAGTGATCGTCGTGGGACTCGCCGTCAGAGTGACCGTCGGCGCCACGGCGGCGGCGGTGACTGTCACTGCTGCGGTCGCATTCCTTGTCGGGTCGGCAACGGAGATTGCCTCGACCGCGACCGATGCCGGAGAAGGTACAGAAGCTGGCGCGGTGTACAAGCCGGCGGGCGAGATCGTTCCATAAGTCGTGTTGCCGCCAGTTGTGCCGCTCACCTGCCAGGTGACACCCTTATTCTGCGCGTCGTTCGAGACTGTCGCAGTGAATTGCTGTTGCTTGCCAACTGCTACGTTGGCGCTGGCAGGTGTTATTGACACGGAAATCGCTGGCGTTACTGTGATCGCTGCAATGGCCGCTTTTGTGGGATCGGCTGTCGACGTTGCCGTCAATCTCACAGTATTAGGCGATGGCGCATTTGCAGGCGCCGCAAATGTTACCGATGTGGCTGCCACGCTCGATAAAATCCCGCATGTCACACCGCTGCAACCTGCTCCTGACAGGCTCCAGGTCACCCCCTTATTTTGGGAGTCGTTGGCGAGCGTCGCAGTGAAGGACTGTGTGCCAATCTCCGCTTGAACATTTGCCGAAGCAGGCGAAACCGTCAGGCCGATGGACGGCGGTGCAATCAGCGTAACGGTCGCATTCGCAGTTTTGGTCGTGTCTGCTTGCGCGATCACTGAGATCGTTACGGTCGGACTGCTCGGCATCGCAGAGGGCGCTGAATACAACCCTGTTGCCGAGATCGTACCGCTCGCCGCATTCCCGGCCGTTACCCCGTTCACCTGCCAGATCACCGCCGTATTCAGCGTGTTTGTAACCGTCGCGGTGAACTGTTCACTGCCACCAAGCTGGGCCGTTGCGCTTACTGGGATGACACTGATGCTTACCTGTGTCGAACCACTCGAAAAATTGATCGATCCGCAGCCGACAATCGTTGAACCGATTGCCAGCAGTGCCGCAGATAGTTTCAGGAAACATTTCAATCTCTGTACAGTGGAATCCACCGGTGTAGTCCTTCCGTAGCTTGGACACCCATCATGGACACTGTGTTGGCAGGTTCAAGATTGGATGAATGTTGTGTGACGGCTGGATCAGGCGAACACGCCCAATAGCCTGTTACCAACACCAATAGCAGAGAAGGGAACTATGAATGCAGAGAGAAATGACTTAAACAGCGAATCGGCTATCGATGCTGTCTTATTGGTTAGATCAGTGAACACAAAATTGT
>JBAWCO010000655.1:0-7308 GCA_049590315.1 Occallatibacter sp.
ACCCAAAAATCGTACCTTTTCCTTCATGACCGGTTCCTCTCCGCTTGTGGCTCTGAACTGTGTTCCTCTTCGGCTCACAGACTAACCCACGACCAGCGCAGGGGGACCGGTCACTCCATGATGACTAGATTGCCGCGTATGCCGAAACTTAGCCTACCTTGGTCGATGCCATCTTTGCCGCGACATGGCCCACCATGCCAAACACGATGGGTCGAAGCAGGTAGAGAAGAACCACAAAGAACATCACCTTCATTCCCTCGCCAAACGCCCACATTCCACTCGATGCGTTCTGGACCTGAATAATCTGCGCAGTCGAAACTCCAGTTGTGATGGACTCATACCAGATCATCAGTGTGCGATTCAGGACCATCGCCTCATAGGCGACGACCCATACCACCACGAAGGTGCAAAGTTCGTAGGTGACGCGCACAAACCAGTTCATCTTGCCCACGAACCGGCCATAGCTGTTCGTCCCCGCGGGCGCCCTGTCGTTCAGCATCGACAGGATAGCGAAGCCGATGGGCCCCAAAGCAGCCAGAAACAGCCATAGTTTCGATTGCTTCTTGGAGCGGATCACCAGAAGGCAGCCCACCATCCACAACACGGCCACACCCGCCAAAGATGCCCATAAGAACATGATCCTCAGCAGACTGAGCAAGTGGTAATTGCGCGCGTAGTTCGGATGACCTGCCGCCATCTCAGGATCAATCAGGTTGAACAGCATCCCACCCAGCACTAGAACCACGGGAACCAGCAGGAGCAGGACAAGTGCCGCGACCGATTGCTTCTTTATCATTCCATCGCCTTGCAATTTCGATAGCTTCCACTTTACACCTATCCTTAGCCACCCCTCAGCCGGATGCCTACTTATCAGCACCAAACGTATACCAGACTCAAATATCGGAAAGTCGAATTGTGGACCGAACGCGGGCGCATTTCGTCTCTCAATTCTGGTCTTGACAAGCAAAGCGTACGAGCGTACTCTTTCGATCGTGCGGTACTCGCCAGAACACAAAGCGCAGAATCACGAGAACATTCTTTCCGTCGCCGCTCGCTCTTTCCGCGAGCACGGCGCCGACAGCAGCGGCATCGGCACCGTGATGAAGAAGGTGGGCCTGACCAAAGGTGGTTTCTACCGGCATTTCAACAGCAAAGATGATCTATTCGTCGAAGCGGTGGCCCGGGCGTTCGACGAGATGGGAAAAGGCATGCTGGATGTTGCAACGTCTGCGCCCGAAGGTCGGGCTCTGCGGGCCATCATCGAGCGGTATCTAAGCGTGAGCCACGCAAATTCCCCAGGAATGGGTTGTGTTCTCTCTGCCCTCGGGCCAGAGCTTGCACGAAAGCCCTTGCCTGTACGAAGACGGATTGAGGTCTCGCGAGAAGCTTATCGAGAGCGGCTGCTACCATTCATACCCGGTCAGACGCGAGAAGAAAAGGTAGCGAAGTTTCAGCTCTTGTTCCCCAGTATGGCCGGAGTGCTGACTGCGGCCCGAATGACCTTATCCCCTCAAAAGCGTGAGCGGATGTTGATGGAGGCGAGGAACTTTTTCATAAGGTCTTTTGCTGAAGCATAATTTTTTTGCCCTATAAGAGTACTTCCGTACTCTTTCACAAAAGCAGAACGACTCCACACTGAATCGAGAGGTGAACCGATGAAATCAATGATCCCCCTTCTTATTTCAATGCTACCGCTAGCGTCCGTAGCACAACCACAGTCAGCGACCGCCCCCGGCCTGCCCAGCATTGCTGTACCTAGAACCACCGCAGTGCTGGTCATTCAGACCCCCAAGCCGGGCGTGACCTTTCAACAAGTCATGGCCGTTATCCCGGCAGAAATTCGGGCAACCGTGAATCTCTACCTCGACGGGAAGATCCGCGAGTGGTATTCCCGCGGCGACGGCAAGGGCGTCATCTTCCTGATCGACGCAAAGACCGAAGACGAGGCGCGAGACATTATGGAGACGCTCCCACTCGCCAAGGAACATTTAATGGATACACAGTACATTCCTGTCGGGCCCCTCATGCCGCTGAGGGCATTGATCGGCCCGGGCATGCAGCAGCAGTAACTCTTCTCGCTATGGGGCTGCTAGAGGAAAGCAGCCCCTAGAAGCAGACGATCAAAATCAAGTCATGAATTAAAGGAGGTCTGAATGTCGCCCCAAGTCATTTTCAATCTGCATCTCATATTGGGTTATGTCGCATGGGTACTTTGCACGAGTGTGTACATCCTTCCCATGCTCAAATCAATGAGCAGAATCGATGCGCAACGCGCCATTGCCACGCTGCACAGCTTTCGATTTTTCGGGCTTGTCTTTATTCTTCCCGGCGTCGTCGGTCACAATCTGCCTGTGAGTTTCGCGGTCTCCGTTGCGTACGGCGACCTGGCAACTGGATTGCTCGCAATTCTGGCTCTTCTCACCATAAGGATGCGTCTACTCTTCTGGCCCCTCGTCGTTGGCTTCAATCTTGTCGGAGTCATTGACCTCATCCTCGGCTACTATCATGGCGTCGCATTGGGTCTCCCAGCTCTATCAGGAGAGTTGGGTGCGGCTTATGCCATCATCATCATCTATGTGCCGCTGTTAATGATCACGCACTTGATCGCGTTCTATTTGTTATTGCGCCGTCAATCCAGATCGGCTCGCATCGTTGCCCCCGATGCAATGGCTTCCTAAGTTGATCTCGTTGTCTGACTCACATTTTGGGGAGCTGAATAATCGGGCTGAACTTATGTCTTCAGTCGCTGATCGCATCGCCGTGATCAGCAACAGGATTCTGACAATTCGCTGACAAGACTGAGACAATTTGTGCACTCGGCGGCACCATAACGCTCAATTTTCTTTTCATGCGCGGTAAGTCACATAAAATTCGTCAATAATTCATCGCAAGTTAGCAGATTCACTGCGCCGGGTCACTAGAGTGCGAGTCTGCACGCCGCTAACACCACACTCATCCCCGAGGAGCTCAAGCGATGCGATTGTTCTCGATCATGCGAGCGGCCATTATGCCGCTCGCTCTGTCTATGCTCATAACCGCCCCTGCGATGGCCGATGGAAACATGAACAAGGTGAACCACATCATCGTCATCATGCAGGAAAACCACTCCTTCGATAACTACTTTGGAGCCCTGGCCTATGCGCCCGGAAGCCCTTATCATCATCGATCCGAGGGTTGCAGTAAAGACGACCACCGATGCGTCGATGGTCTCGCCTGCAAGGTCGACAAGAACGGAACACTGGAATGCTCTAACTGGAATCTCGACGACGACGGCAGCATTGTCCGCTCATTTCACGATCCCAAACGCTGCGCCGCGCCCGACCTGAATCACGCCTGGTACTGGACTCACAAGGAAGTGAACTTCAACGATCCGAACAATACTCTGTTCGATCAGGACCATGATGGCTTTGTGCGCGTGAACGATTTGACCGAGCAGCTCGACAACGGCATCGAGAGCCCCACAGAAGACCAGACCATGGGCTTCTACAACCAGGACGACATCCCGTTCTATTACGGCCTGGCATCGCAATTTGCGGTGAACGACCGCTATTTCGCACCAGTGCTAGGCCCGACCTTCCCCAACCGCTCGTACCTGATGGCAGCCACCTCGTTCGGACACCTGACGACCAGCGACACCTTTGCGCCGGTCGTGACCGGATACAAGCCGATCACGGGAACCATCTTCGATTTGCTCGACCAGAACAAAGTAAGCTGGGCCGACTATTTTCAAGACGCACCGCAGGGCGGCAGCTTCCGTCCCTTCAGCGCCACACTGATCGATCCGCACTTCGCGCCGCTGACGGTCTTCCTGGCCCAGGCCAGCGGCGCACCCGGTTTGCCTGCGTTGCCAAGCGTCTCGTTTGTCGACCCCAACTTCGGCCTCTTCGGCGCGGCACACGAGAACGATGAGCATCCGCCCACAGATATCCAGCGCGGGCAGGCCTATGTCTCGCAGGTGGTCAGCGCGGTGCGCAACGGACCGTTCTGGAAGGACACAGTCATCTTCATCACCTACGACGAGCACGGCGGCTACTACGATCACGCGTCTTCGCCGCTTGCCCAACAGGGAGGTGTCAGGACTCCGGATGGTATCGCCCCTGGCCAGTGCGCTGACCTTTCCAATCCTCCCGCTAGTCTTCAACCGGGCGGCGGAGCCGAGTGCAGCAGCAACCTGCTAAGCAAGACCGATACTTCGGTTCTCGATGCCGAGCAACTTTGCTCGCGACTTGCCAACGATCCCACCGGACCATATCCGGAAGAGTGCGCGACGTTCAATCAGGAGGGCGTACGCGTCCCCTTCATGGCCGTCTCGCCCTTCTCCAAGCCGCAGTATGTTTCGCACACGCAGGGCGATCACACTTCGCTATTGGCGTTTATCGAAAAACGGTTCCTGACCGTGTCGGCAGGCGACCATGATGGCGATAACGACAGGGATGACCACGATGTCATGCGCCTGCACCTCACCAAGCGCGATGAGCATGCAAACACGCTTGAAGACATGTTCGACTTCGATCGTTCCCCATCGGCAGATATTTCCATCAGCCCCGTTGCAGGTCCAACCCAAGACTGCACCCCAACCGGCGCTCCGGCGCAGTCCACACCATAAAGGCAGCGCCAACTGAATTCCTCACGACGGCCGGGTCGAAGAATTCGATAAAGCGATTGGGGGACTCCTGAGATCGAAGTCCCCCAATCGCACTTTAACTTATCTCATTCAGACTTGCAGAGCAAAGATAGACGGAGGGCGAATGTTCGCCGCTCCCTGAAAAACTATAGCCGCACCGGCCAAACGATATCACATGGGCTTTTCAATCTTCGGGTGAGGTTCTGTTCCCGGTTAACGCATTTGTCATAAAGGTGTTAAGACAGATTCTTTCAATAAGTATAGTGCCGGCATCGAGTTGAATATCGGGCGTCTTCGCCAGGTTCCCTGAGGTTAGTCGGCAGTTCACCGGGTGCCCCACCCTTCCGCAGCCTAATCGCGGCAGGGTGGAAAGCAATACAGTTTGAGTTCGAGACCATTCCCGACAAAAAAGCGCGCACTGTCTGGCTTTTGTGGTCTCCCACCCGCCCCAGCCGCGATAAGAGCGATCGACGATCCATGTTCTCACCCCGCCTTTGACATTCAGCCCTGGGTTCGGGATTGCGGCATCGCACCCCGATGGTGACGCGCCGTCGAACGAAATATATATGAAGCAGACCAGATAAAGCGGGGTACCATGTTCGTCAGCCGCTGACTTTCAAACCTGGAGGTTACTATGCGCCAGCGCGAGTGTCTCATCGTTGTCCCGACTTCGGTCCTGATTTCGTTCCTGATGATTGGCTGCCCTGGATCGACAAATGGTGGGAGCGGAAGCGCGCTCCGCGTAAACTTTGCTGTTGTGGCAAAGTCGCCGGATGCCAGAAAACTACTAGCGAACCAAGGGGTGGACGACCCTGGAACCGAGCCAACGGTGCCCTCTCGACCGACCACCGGCACCCGCAAGCAGGCTGCGGCGGCCCTTGTTGCAACTCCACCGGCATTCGGCATTTTTCCATGTATTATTGCGTTCTTGCCGTGCCGATTCGATGGCGTCGCTCAAGGCACTTTCGGTTCGCCACCTGACCCCAACGCCGCTGTCGGCAACGGCGACATCGTCGAAGTTGTCAACGACCAGATCCAAGTCACAAACCGGAGAGGCGCTGTGCTGTGTGGTGGCTCCATCTCTCTGCAGACCCTTCTGAGTACCACCGACAAGCTGACCGATCCCCGGGTGCAGTTTGACAACGTGAATCAGCGCTTTAGTCTGTCGGTTACAGTCAGCGGTCCACTCACCACAGACATCCCCGCAATACATGTGGCGGCCACCGAGACGGCGGACCCATGTGGCAACTGGTTCAGCTACCGCCTGACGTTTCACGGAGATGCCTACCCCACGGGCGATTTTCTGGATTTTCCAATGCTGGGCCAGGACCAAAACGCCCTGCTTCTGTCCCTCCGGACCTGCACTAATAGTGACAACTGCTCCAAGGCGATCTTCACCGTTTTTGGACTGCCCAAATCCACCATCTACTCTGGCCAGAATGTGGAGTTCAACGCCTTCCAGGTGGATTCACTCACCGCGCCGGTCACGAATGCCGGGCATCCCACCATCGCCAGCCCAGTCAGCTTCTTCCTGGCCGCCGTACCCGGAACCGGATACAAGCTGTACCGGCTGACGAATAGCGGCGGTGCCGGCGCAAGCTTGTCGAAGACGACCATAAGCGATCCATTCTCAACACCATCGCGGGGGGTCAATCAGCCAGGCGCCAGCTCCCCGGCAATCGATCCCTCCGACGGAAGCATCACCAGCTTCCCCTACTTCGACGGCACCTTCATTTGGTTCGCCCATGACGCCGACGAGGATGGCTTTCCCACCGTGCGATACGGGAAGGTAGAACCCAGCAAAAACACCGTGGAGACCACCTTCGCGTTCCACAGCGGCAGCAGCGACGATTTCAATCCCTCTATCGCGGTCGGGTTTGCTCCAAGTGGAGAGAAGGTGTTTTTCAACTGGGTGTTTACCGACACCCCTGCCGGGACGGCGACCACAAACGTGTTCGCCGAAGGGGATGCCCGTCTGCCGCTGGTGCAGATCGCCGGCCCGGGCACGGTCGACGTCACTGGAGGCGTCCTCCCTAACCAGAAGTGCGTCAAGGGCGGAAATAACCAATGTAGGTTCGGTGACTTTTCATCGGTGTCCGTGGATCCGGATGTCGCCGGCTGTGCTTTCGCCACGCAGCAATATTTTGCTACCGATGGAGATTGGAAGACGCGCATCACGCCCATCGGTCAGTGCGGAAATATTGTGGTGAAAGGGCCGCCGCGTTAATTGGTCGCCTCTTATTGGAGCGAGTAATGGCAGGTGTCCCTCGACAGTCGGAAGGCACGAATTCCCACCAGCGTGCCCGCCCACTGTCACCTGTAATCTGTAACCTGTCATCTAGCTTTTCAGCCCCACCATCCGCAGCAAATCCCCCATCGCGCGCATATCCCCCTTCACCGCCTTGCCCGTCAGGGCCTTCGCAATCTTCGTGGCATGCCGCCCCACACGCCGGTCTACCGACGAACGCAGCCGATTCGCGCTGGGATTGGCTTTCAACACTCCAGCCAGCCGCAGCAGTTCATCAACCGCCATCAATTGCGGATCAGGCAATCGCCGCGGTTTGCCTGCCGCTGCCCGCTGTTCATCCACTGCCAGCCGCCTCTCATAACGAGCCTCCTCCAGGGCCCTCTTCCGCGCCGCCGCCATCTCCCCCAGCGTTCCCTGTTTCGGTGTCAATCCATAG
>JBAWCO010000656.1:0-8760 GCA_049590315.1 Occallatibacter sp.
TAGAAGAAAAAGAGTTTTGTGAGCAAACTTACAGCACAATGCCATGTGCATCTCCCGGTTAGCCCGTTAGCAGGGCATGCCCCCGGGGAAGAAGCTGCAAGCAAAGTGTAACTGCTAGAGTAGACGAGTGAACGGGCTGTTGGTCATCGACAAGCCGGGTGGGATGACGAGCCACGATGTGGTGGCCCGGTTGCGCAGAATTACCGGCGAGAAGTCGATTGGGCATTTGGGCACGCTGGACCCCATGGCGACTGGAGTACTGCCATTGCTGCTGGGGAAGTTTACGAGGCTTGCGCAATACTTCTCCTCTGCCGAGAAGAGTTATACCGGGGCGATCCGCTTCGGGTTTTCCACGGACACATACGATGCTGAGGGCACGGCAGACGGGCCAGATACCTGGGCGGATTTGTCGCCCGCACTGACGCTGGAGCGGCTGCGCACGGCGGCTGCGCGGTTCCATGGCGAGATGGAACAGATGCCCCCGCCTTTCTCCGCTAAAAAGATTGGCGGCACGCCGGCATACAAGCTTGCGCGCGAAGGGAAGCCGGTGGAGTTAAAGACTGCGAAGGTCGACATCACCAGCTTCACCGTCACCGGAATGGAGGATGCGGAGGCGCTCTTCGAAATGAGCATCAGCGCTGGTGGGTATGTGCGGAGTGTGGCCCATGAACTGGGGAAGGATCTGGGCTGCGGGGCACATTTGAGCCGGCTACGGAGGACGCGGGCCGGGGTGTTCGCGCTTGACGCGACGCATTCGCTTGATGAATTAGAGGCGCTGGCAGGGAACATGGAGGCGCTTGTGGCATTGTGCGTGCATCCACGAGAATTACTGCCGGAAATGCCTTCAGTCACTGGCGATGCACAAGTGTTGGGGAGGCTCAGAAACGGGGCTCAGGCGAATTTGCCGGAGTTTTCGCAGGCGGAACTCGTGAAGGTATTTGCAGGGCAGCGGGAGCTGGTGGGAATCGCCAAAAGAGTGGCGGGAACGCTGTTTCAGCCGGTGGTAGTGATGGGATAAGGCCGTGAAAAGGGGGCTGCCGATCACTTGCGCAGCAGAGGTTTCAAGACGGGAAGAAGTGTGTCCGCGATGATCTCGGAGCCCTTGGCGGTGGGGTGAATGCCGTCTTGCTGAATGGTGTTGGGGACATGCACGAGGTCTTTGTAAATCATGGGAACGAACGCAGTGTGATGTTTGGCTGCCAGGTCGCGAAAAGTCTGGTCGAAGGATTTGATGTAGTCAGGGCCGTAATCGGGCGGGAGAGTGATTCCGGCGAGCAGGATCTTGATGTGAGCATTCTCAAGCGTGGTGAGCACGGTGTCGAGATTGTGGCGGGTCACATCAGGGGGTAAACCACGGAGGCCGTCATTGCCGCCGAATTCGACAACTGCGACTTCAGGGTGAAGGCGCAGGATCCCAGGAAGACTGGCGACAGCGTCTTTAGTGGTGGCGCCGCTGGTGCCCTGATTGCTGACTTTGTAGTGATAGCCGCGTCCATCGAGTTTCTGCTGAAGAAAGTCGGGATAGGACTGGCCAGATTGAAGGCCGTAGCCGGCAGTGATGCTGTCGCCAAAGCAGACGAGGATGGGGCGGTCGGCAGCCCACGCTTTTGCTGTGAGGACCGGGCCGGCGACAAGGAGCAGGCAGATTGAAACAACAAGGCTGCGGATTACGTACACATGGATAGTGTAGCGAACGGCAGGGACTGAGCGACTAAGGGAACAGGTGGAGGTTTAGTGATCGAAGTTCGGGATGCGAAGAAGTGGATTCAAAATGGCTCGCGGCGCGTGGAGATTCTAAAAGGGATCTCGCTGACGATTCCAGCGGGGCAGTTCGTGGCCATTGTGGGGGCGAGCGGGAGCGGGAAGAGCACACTGCTTGGGCTGCTGGCGGGACTGGATACGCCGAGTTCGGGGGAGATCTGGCTGGACGGGACGCCGATTCATAATCTAGTGGAGTCTGAGTTGGCCGCGGTAAGGGGCAAGAAGATCGGGTTTGTTTTTCAGTCGTATCAATTGATTCAAACGCTGACGGCTCTGGAGAATGTTCTGCTGCCGTATGAGCTGAATGTGGAGGGCAGCGGCCTTAAGCAGGCTCGGCGACTGCTGGAAGAGGTGGGGCTGAAAGAGAGAGTCGATCACTATCCGGTGCAGCTTTCGGGTGGAGAACAGCAGCGTGTAGCGCTGGCGCGAGCGTTTGTTGTGGAGCCGCCAATTGTGATGGCCGATGAGCCAACGGGGAACCTGGACTCGGCCAATGGACAGCTTGTGCTGGACCTGTTGCTGGACCGGAACAAGCGGGCCGGGACGACGCTTGTGCTGGTAACGCACGACCCCGAGGTGGCGAGCAAGGCCGACAGGAAGATTGTGTTGCGAGATGGCATGGTGGTAGAGGATACGCTGCCGTTCGAGCCCGCTGTGGCCCAGGCTTCGGAAGTGGGACAGCATGGCTGATAGAGCGTTGAGTTGGAAGCGTGCAGCGGCGATTGGCTGGCGGGATCTGAAGTCCGCGCCGGGCAAGTTTGGGTTCGTAGTGCTGTCGGTAGCGGTGGGCGTGGCGGCGTTGGTGGGGGTGCGTGGATTCAGCGAGAGCTTCCGGAAGACTTTAAGTACAGAAGCCAGGTCGCTGATGGCTGGAGATTTAAGTGCGCGCATTTTTCGACAGCCAACCGACGAGGAAAAATCGAAGATTGCCGCGATTGAGACCAAGGATGCTGTACCAAACGGGGCTAGAGGAGCGCAGACAACCGGGATTCGTTCGACCTGGGTGACGGAGACGATTTCAATGGCCTCCGTTCCTCCTGATCCAGTGCCGCTGCTGGTCTCGCTCAAAGCCGTTGACCCGGCGGAGTATCCCTATTACGGCACGGCGGAGTTGGAGCCTGCGACGAGCCTCAGTCAGGCATTGGATGGGGATTCAGCCGTGGTTGCGGAAGAATTTCTGATTCGGCTCAACGCGAAAGTTGGACAGACGCTGCGGCTGGGAGGAAGGAACTTTAGAATTTCAGCGGTGCTGAAGCAGGAGCCGGACCGATTCAGTGCGGCTGCGGGAATGGGGCCGCGGGTGATGATTTCGACGGCCGCGCTGGGGCGGACGGGGTTGATGGCGCCCGGTAGCCGGGCTAGCGAACGTTTGTTGATGAAGTTGCCTGCGAGCGTGGACCAAGTGGCGATGCGCAAGCAGATGGAAACCGCCCTCCCGGACGCACAGGTGATGGATTTCCGTGAAGGGAATCCGGCGCTGAGCCAGGGGCTGGATAACTCGACTGCGATTTTGAGCTTGATCTGCCTGGTAGCAATGGTGCTGGGGGCCATTGGCGTCGCCATGGCAATGCACGCGCACCTGGAACAGCGCATGGATATGCTGGCTATTCTGAAGGCGATTGGCGCGGGTTCGGGTGACCTGTTGAGAATCTTTCTGCTCCAGACACTGGGGCTTGGGCTCGCCGGAGGCGTGCTGGGCGTGGCTGCGGGTGTGGGAGTCATGGCGGCGCTGCCTGCGGTGTTTGGAAAGCTGCTGCCCGTTCACGCAGCGCTGGAATTTCCATGGCGATCGGCGCTGGCGGGACTGGGAACCGGGCTGCTGACGACGCTGCTATTTTGTTTGCCGCCGTTGCTTGACGTGCGCGGAGTGAGGCCGGTGCTCGTGCTTCGCAGGTTGGTGGAGCAAGGGCCTGAAGGGATTCGCGGGTTCTTCGCACGGTGGTGGGCCCGACGGTTGCAGATTTGTATTTCCGTGGTGGTGGTGCTGGCGCTTGGTGGAATCGCCTGGGCGCTTTCGGACTCAGCCAAGGTCGGCACATGGTTCGCGGTGCTATTTGCAATCGCGCTGGTGGTTCTGCTGATACTGGCGGCAGTGTCCTTGTGGACGCTGCGGTTCATGTTGAATCGCGTTCGGCTGCGTTTGCCTTCGTCGTTGCGGCATGGGCTCGCGAATCTTTATCGGCCAGGGAACCAGTCGGCTGCAGTATTGGCTGCGCTGGGAACGGGCGTGATGCTGATCCTTGCGGTTTACTTGATGCAGGCTGCGCTGTTGCGAGATTTGCGTGAGACTGCTTCTCCCACGCTGCCGAATATTTTTCTGGTCGACATTACGACGGACGAGATTCCGGGTGTGAAGGATTTCTTCCAACATCAGTCTGGTGTGAGCCAGGCGCTGGACTTGATGCCCATGGCGACGGTGCGGTTCATTTCGCTAAATGGCAAGACGCTGGATCAGCTCAAAGAACAACATTTTCCGCGGCGCATGCTGGAGAGCGCGAGAGTGAGCTGGGCCGATACTCCTCCTGCGGGCGACAAGGTGACGCAGGGTAAATGGTGGACCGATGCGAATGCTCCCGAACTGGCGATGGGAGAAGGCACGGCGGGGCGGTTGCATCTGGGCGTGGGCTCAGCGGTACAGGTGGAGATTGGCGGAGTTTCGCGGACACTCAAAGTTGCATCGCTTTACCGAGCCGACGGGCAGCACCTGGGGATGCAGGTTCAATTTGTGTTGCCTTCGGGGATGCTGAAGGACGAGCCCGCAACCTGGTATGGCGGGTTGCACATCGATCCCAAACGGGTGGGTGTGATGGAGCGCGCGCTGTTTGTCGCGTATCCTTCGATTTCGGTGATCAACCTTGCCGATGTGTTGGAGCGGATTGAGAGCGTGGTGGATCAGATCACGTTTGTGGTGCGGTTTCTGGCGGGCTTCTCGATCTTTGCTGGGCTAATGATTCTGGCTTCCAGCATTGCGAGCACGCGCTTCAGGCGCATGCGAGAGGCCGTCGTATTGAAGACGCTGGGCGCGACGCGGATGCGGATTGTGCGGACGTTCAGTGTGGAGTTCAGTGTGCTGGGGTTGCTGGCTGGATCAGTGGGCGTGGTGTTTGCGAACCTGCTGACGCGGGTGCTGCTGCGCAAGCTGGAAGTGGGATTCCATATCGAGTGGCCCGCGACGCTGGTTGCACTGGTGGGGACGGCCGTGCTGGCTACAGCTACGGGGTGGATCGCGAGCTATCGGATTCTTGGATTGAGGCCGTTGGAAGTTTTGCGGGAAGAGTGAGAGAAGCAGGGGACTCGGGAATAGGGGACTGGGGCAAACTTTGGAATCGTACTATTTCCGAGTCCCAGTCCCCAGTCAGCGTCAACGGGAAAAAACAGCGCATTTTCATCGCCTTACTGCGGTTTCACACTATATTGAGCCTCTTCCACAGAAACAGCGTTCAATTCCCGACAACCCTTTGCGTTATTTCGATCAATTCTCAGCAGCCAATGTGCAGAATTAGCAGGCCCACAAGGTTAACCCTTCAAAGAAGTGCAACCCTCCAAGCGGACATTTGCGCAAATTCGCAACCATCCAAGCGAACCTTTACCGATAACCGAACAACCCTGCGGGCGACCATTGCAAGCCCATTCTACCCGCAATCATTGCGCCTCAAGTGTCGCCTCCAATTGAAGCACATTGGAGACCACCTGTTGGCCAGGGTTGATGCCCTGATCTGGTTTTGCCTCGGGGAGCAGTTCCTGCTTATTCCCCGGCAACATGTTGCCCGAATGCACTTCAACTCTCTTGAACTTCTTGTCCGGCGCGGGAACAAAGACCCAATCGCGATCGTGCAGGTGAAGAACAGCGTCGGCGGGCACCACCGGGTATTTGTTCTTGGTCGTGCTCTGGAACGTGGCCGTTACAAACATGCCCAGCTTGAGAATGCCGGGATTAGCGATCTCAATTCGCACTTTGGCGGTCCGGATGGAGGGATCGAGAACTGGGCCGATATCGCTGACACGACCGGTGAGGGGTCTGTCTGGATAAGCGCTGACCTTGATTTTCGCTTCCTGACCCACGTTGAGTTTTGGGATGTCGTTTTCGTACACGTCGCAGAGAATCCAAACGGTGGACAGGTCGGCGATAGTGAAGGCAGTGGCGGAACCGGAGAGGGAGACGCCGGCCGCGGCAGAGTTAGTGACGTTTTGGCCAATGATGACGCCGGTGATTGGAGCGTGCACATCCACAACGGGACTGGGGTGATCCTTGTCGACACCGAGAACCTTCAACTGTTCTTCGGCTGCCGTGAGATCGGCTTTCGCATTCCTCTCAGCGTCTTCGGCCTGCTCGACCATGGCTTGCGAGATAGCGCCGTGCTTCAATAGGTCTTCGGCACGAATATAGGCCTTGTTGTTCATCTGCTCATCGTTGACGGCTTTCAGATACGCATTGAAGGCGTTACTGATGTCAGGGCTTTGAATACTGAACAGAAACTGGCCTTTCTTTACGTTGTCGTCGAGCCGGGTTTTGAGGTTGAAGACTCGACCATTGGCGAGCGTGATAACGGGAACCTCGCGTGAGATGTCGGGGAAGACTGAGCCGGTCACGTTCAATTCAGAAGGCGCCTCCTGCTCTTCTGCCGCCACAAGGTGAAACTGGTCGGGTTTATCCACCGATACCAGGCTCATGTCGCCAGTGGGGATCACCTGCGCAGAGGGCGGCGCGCCATCGGATGGTTTGAATTCCTTCTTGCACGCCGTGAGGGAAGTAAAGGCAGCCAGGCAAAGGGCGGATCGGAAAAATGATTTGGTCGTCATTGGATTACCTCGCGTCCTACAGCAAGATTGAGTTGACCGGCGGCGGTGAGATAGGCACCGATGAGTTGGGCATAGGCCAACTGCACGGTGCGAAAATCGCTCTGCGCATTGAGAAAGTCCATGAGCGAGGCTCCACCGTGCATGTAGGCGTAGCTGACCGTGTCGCGGACTCGCTGAGCCTGTGCGTTGTATTTTTCCTTGTACGGCTTGAGAAGCACGATGTTGCTTCGCACCACTTCATAGGACGAATCCACGTCGCTGAAGACCTGGGCTCGGGCAGCGTCAGTCAACTGCTGACTGCGATCGATATCGATCGCAGTCCGTTTCTTCTCTCCCTGGTTCTTGTCGAAGATGCGGAGAGGAATGCTGACGCTGAGACCGAGCGTCTGAATGCCGTTGGGGTTGTTGGTCGACGAGTTATAGGTGTACCACCCGCCAAATGTCGGGTCAGTGGAGCCGTTGGCTTCTGCCAGCTTGTGGTTGGTCTTTGACTGCAGTAGGGTTTCAACGGCCGCCTGCAGGTCAGGGCGAGAATCGAGAGCTGTCTGGCGATAATCGTCGAGCGGTTTGAGCGCGTCAGAGAAATCGAAGGTGCCGGTTACGTCAAACTGATCCACAGGAGTGCGGTCGTTGAGAAGTTGCAGGAGCTGAATTTTTGCGGTGCGCAGATTGACGATGGCCGTCTGAATTTCGGATTCGTATTGGACACGCTGCAGTTCAATACGGTCCAGATCGATTTGAGCTATATCGCCGGCGTTGAAGCGTGCACGGCTCATTTCGATGATCTTGTCGTAATACTTGATATCCTCCTGGGCCAAATCGAGCACGAACTTGGCTTGCAGAGTCTGAACATACGCCGAGCGCAGGGAGAAGATCATGTTTCGTTTCAGATCCTCATGCTGCGCAGCGGTGATGCGCGTGCCTTCCTTGGCGCTCTCCAGACGGAGTTCGCGCTTGTGGTCGCGCTCGTGCAGATAGCTGAAGTTGGGCTGCACGTCCGTGCCGCGCAGTGGAGTCCAGACCCCCTCGTGAGGTGCGATCTGGGTGCCGTCTGCCGATAGGGTGAACTCGGGATTGGGCCTGAGATAAGCGGTGATTTCCTCCGCCTCCATCTCGTCGATATTGAGAGCGTCGGCGTGGAGGGCGGGGTTGGCGGCTTCGAACTTTGCTCTTAGTTCATCCCAAGTGAGGGCCTGGGCGCGGATAAGGGCCGGTGCCAGAGCGAGGAGAGACATCACTACTGTCGCTCGGACGGACGGAGACTTGAAGAGTCGCTGCATAAATGCCTTCTAAATAAGGGACTGGACCTGCCAGATCCTGTTGGGTTCTGCGAAGAGCCGGCGCGCCGCGGCGGCAGGCACGACTCGACAGGGAATTGGATTCGGGGTGTGTCGTCCTAGATTCCGGTGCGGGCGGAGGATTACTCGGCAAACACAGAGGGAAGGATCCAAGTATTATGCAAATCTGAATAGACGATCAAGCGACTGGAGGCGGCCTGTTCTCAACCGAATCGAGGCCTGGGTGGTCAACGACCGGCGCGAGCGGGTGTCCCGGAGTTACGACTTCCAGAAAACCCAAGGTAAGCTCAGCGAAGACAGGCAGGGGCAGCGTGGCGGCCGCAGGAAAGATGGAGTGGGCATGCGAAACCACGTGGTTACGACGCAGGCAAGAGTCCACTTCAGCCGGATTCTGAGCTGCCAGCAGATCATCGGTGACCGAGATGACAGGAAACAGAATAAGGATAAGTACGGCGAGGGAAACCAACTGTATTCGCCGGCCCGGGTCAGGGCGGGGGCTAGACCGCAGCCATGAGCAAACGATAACAATGGCTGAGATAGCCCATGCGAGATTAAGTACCAGCTCCATTCTCACTCCCGATTTTACTTCACGATGACACGGTGTTATGAAGCCCTCTAAAGTTGATCTGACTGGAAGATTATGGAAGGGCCAGTGAGGGTTCGCCAAAAATACTGATAAATCCATGATTCTTCATGGAGATTCATGCCCGAGTCGAGGCGCCCTTCTTTGCGTTGCTCTCGCGGCTTGGGCAGTGGCGATGGGTTTGACCGAGGCGCTGAATCCCCTTATGATGAAAAGGTTGGTTTTCGGCGTCCGGCACCCTGCTGTGGCCCGAGCCAATACGGCCGCAAGTTGAGCCGCGCAGTGCGCACTTGCTGCCCCCTCGTTCAATGGTAGGAC
>JBAWCO010000657.1:0-6660 GCA_049590315.1 Occallatibacter sp.
CTCGAAATCCATCCGCAGCATGTTTTCTGCTCCCTTGATCGCAATTTTGGCCTTGGGCTTGGCATCAGCCTCCGCAGGCGCTACCACAGCCACGGCGAACTTCAACGTCACAGCAACCGTGGCGAACACTTGCACAATTAGCGCCGCCGGCCTGGCGTTCGGCGCTTATACGGGCGCGGCTGCCGTCACCGGGACGTCCAACCTCACCATTAACTGCACCAACCTCGCCAGCTATAGCGTGGCACTGAGTGCGGGGACCTCCGGCAGTTTCACGACCCGTACGATGGCCAACGGCACCTCGACGCTGGGATATAACCTGTACACCACAAGCGGCAACACTATCGTTTGGGGGGATGGCACCGGCTCCACTGCTACAGTCGCGGGCTTCGGGACTGGGACCAATCAGACGATTCCGGTCAACGGCAAGATTCCGGCGGGCGAGAACTCCCTCACCGGGACCTACACCGATACGATCACAGCGACCATCACTTACTAACTTTGGAGCCCGTCGCAATATTGCACTGGACGCCATGACCTCGCGGAATTTGAAGTCGTTCAGGTACACGGCGGTGGCAAAGATCGCCGCTGCCGTGGCCCTCTTTCTTGGGGGCTACGCAGCCGGTGCGCAGAGCTTGTCGGTTTTGCCTGTCAACGTCTTTCTTCCGTCGGGCCAAAAGGCCGCATCGTTGTCACTAACGAACAATGGCGATAAGCCGACCTCAATCCAGGTCCGCTCTTACGACTGGAGCCAGAAGGACGATGAGAATCAGCTCACTGAGTCGAAGATCATCGTCGCGAGCCCGCCGCTGGTTACTATCCCGTCGGGAAGCACTCAGGTGGTGCGCCTGATTCTGCGCCAGCCCTCGGTAGGCAGCGAAGCTACCTACCGGATTGTGCTCGACCAGATACCGGGGCCAGGTGAGCCGGGTGTAGTGCAAATGGTGCTGCGGCTTTCGATCCCCGTCTTTGCTGCACCGGTAGCTAAGGTGGTTCCGCAGGATCAGTTCCACTTGGAACGCAATGGGGAAAAGCTGTTTCTTGTGGGAACCAACACCGGCAAGAGCCACGACACCCTGCGCGAGATTGTGGTAACGGCGAGCGATGGTCGCAAATTCGACCTGAAAACCAAAGGGTCACCTTACCTTCTTGTCGGTGCCACCAGGCACTGGGAGCTTGATGCGAAAGGGTATACACCGCAACCCGGAGAAACGCTGAAGTTAGCCGCCTATGGAATCCTTGGTGCCATCGAAGAGCAAGTTGGCGTTACAGCCACACCGTGACCGGGAACGACGCCTGGCGCGGTGGGTTCGCCTGGCTGCGGTACCGATTCTAGCCTTCGCGGTGGTGCAGCATTTATTGGCGGACTCCGCAGCGGCAACAAATAGCACTCCGGGCAACAATTCGGTCACAATGGATCCCGCCGCTGCCAACTCCAGTGCCGTTGATCCGGCTACGATGGAACCTCCCGGCGCCAATGAGACCTTGCTCCTTGAGGTCATCGTGAATGGCCATTCCATTGGCAAGATTGGCGAGTTCGTTATTCGTCATGGCACCTTGTACGCGCGTCCGCAGGAGTTGCGGGACCTGGACTTCCGCGTCCCCAACACCCGAGCCTCGCGCGGCGCCTTCATGGCCTTGAACGATCTGCCCGGAATCAGCTGGAAAATGGACACCGCTAGTCAGCAGTTGCTGGTCTCAGCCTCGGATGCAGCTCTTGTGCCCAATGTGGTGCAGCCTGCACAGGGTGAAGTACGGGAGAGCAGGCGACCAATTGAAAGCGGGACCGGGCTAACATTGAACTACGACACGGTGGGCACATTCAACAACGGTCAGAGCGGAGGAAGCGGCTCCTTCGATCTTCGCAACTTTAGCCCGTGGGGAATCGCCAGTTCCGATTGGATCACGTATGCCGGCTCGGCTCTGCAGAGTTCAGGGACCAAGCCGATTGTGCGTCTCGATTCGGCGTACACATTCGCAGATGTAAAATCCCTGCGCCGCTATAGCGTAGGCGACTACATCGACAACGGCCTGAGCTGGTCCCGCCCGGTGCATATGGAAGGAGTTCAGATCCGCTCCGACTTCACCATGCGTCCGGATCTGATTACCTTTCCACTTCCAACTGTTAACGGTTCTGCGGCTGTGCCGTCCACGGTAGACGTGCTGGTCAACGGAGGTCTGGTGACCTCCAGCGAAGTCAGCCCGGGTCCATTCGAAGTCCCGCAGTTGCCTGTTATCTCGGGGGAAGGCACGATTACCATGACCCTGACCAACACCCTGGGCGGACAGGTAACCGTTACTCAGCCCTTTTACGGAGCCAGCACGCTCCTGGCCAAGGGTCTGCAGACTTTTGCAGGGCAGGCGGGTTTGGTGAGGCGCAATTGGGGCCTGCTGAGCAATGACTACGGAAAAATGGCGGGTGCGGCTTACTACCGCCGCGGGCTGTCGCAGACGCTCACCGTTGAGGCTACGACGGAGACCACGCCAGGTGCTTTTATGGGAGGCGGGGGCGCCGCCGCGACTCTCTGGCACCGGGCTCTGGTCAACTTCGATGTGGCGGGGAGCGGTGGTCCAGCCGGAGCAGGCGAACTGTTGTCTGCGGGAGTTCAGCACCAGGGAAGGATCTTCGACCTGGGCGGTTCTGCCAGCGTAGCCAATGGCAATTACCGCGACATTGCCGAAATGAATGGCTCGCCGATTCCGCGCAAGCAGATCAGCCTCTTTACTGGCATGACGCTGCGGCGCTACGGTTCACTGGGCCTGGCCTACGCCGGAGTTAGCCAGAGCCCCTCTCCAGTACAGTTGCCAAATGCATCGGCTGTACCGGCTCAATCCCATGTCGTTACTGGCAACTACTCGCTGCAGGTTCATCGCGTTTCCTTCTTCGCTACCGAGTTCCGGGATCTTGACATGGCCGGTTCCAACGGATTGCAGGTAGGCCTGACCATCCCGCTGAGCAGGCGAAGCTCGGTTTCGATCGGCGGGTCATCCAACGGCACGGTGCAGGTCCAGGCCCAGCAGAGTCCGATAAGGATCGGCGATTGGGGCTACCAGGGCTACCTCTCGACTGGAGGCGACAGCACACAGACGTTTGGCGTCGCGCAATACAAATCGCCTGTGGGGCTTTTTTCGGCAGGCGTAGACAACTCCTCAGGGCAAACCACCGTGCGCCTGGAGTCGCAAGGGGCACTCTCGCTGGCGGATAGAAGCCTGTTTCCATCGAATAGCATCTACGATAGCTTTGCCATTGTCGACACAGCGCCGCTGGGACGCGTACACGTTTACCAGGAGAACCGCGACGTGGGCACGACCGACAAGTCCGGACGGCTGCTAGTACCCGACATGCGTTCCTTTGATGTAAATCATATAGGGATTGAGGCCAGGGACGTCCCTGCCGATGCCGACCTGGCCCTCGACAAGCGCATCGTGCGCCCTCAGGATCGTTCCGGGGTCGTGATTCGTTTCCCCATTCAATTCAGTCACGGAGCCCTTCTAAAACTGGTGGACCAAACGGGACTCCCAATTCCGGTAGGCAGCACAGTTATGCTGCTCGGCTCCAGCGCGCCTGCGCCCGTAGGTTACGACGGGGAAGCGTACGTTGAAGGCTTGAGCGCCCACAACAGGATTGCCGTAAAACTCGAAGACGGAAAGCACTGCACAGCAACATTCAACTACAAGCCGATTGCTGGCGATATACCTACCATCGGACCTCTGCGCTGCCAGGAGGTGAAGCCATGACGCGAAGATTGATGCGAAGACTCGCACCAACGCTCTTGCTCATGCTTGCCTCGGCTGCTTGTAGAGCAGCTCAACTACCGTGCTCGCTCTCGATTTCGACTCTGAACTTTGGGACTTACACCTACACGCTGCTCAACGGCACTGCGAACGGAACGGTTGCCTGCAACAGTGGGTCGGACACGTGGAACATTGCCATGAATACCGGGGCCGGGGCGGGCGCAACCGAAACCACCCGGTATATGACCGGCCCCAACGGCGTCGAGCTGGCTTACAAGCTCTTCACCAATTCTGCGCGAACCACGAACTGGGGCGACACCACCGGCAACGAACTGACCGGAGCCGGCACTACGACAATCACCGTTTACGGCCAGATTGCGGCGGGCCAGGCAGTTCCTTCGGGCACTTATACCGATACGATGACGACGGCTACGACCAGCTTCACCGTCACAGCGGTTATTACGGCCAGTTGCACTATTTCGGCTGGCAATCTCAGTTTCGGCACTTACGCCCGCACAAAACTCGACGCCACCTCGACACTGACTATCACGTGCACGAACCTCGCGCCTTTCAATATCGGTTTGAACGCGGGCACAGCGACCGGAGCGACCGTTACCACGAGAAAAATGACCGGGCCGGGCGGGGCTTTGCTTAGCTACTCGCTGTTCCGGGATAGTGGGTATTCCTTGAACTGGGGTCAAACGGTTGGCACGGATACGCTGGCCTCCACGGGGACGGGCGCGGCCGTGCAGTACAAGGTCTACGGGCAAATCCCCGCCTCACAGGCTACAACGTCAGGCACTTACAACGATACGATCATCGCTACCGTTACTTACTGAAAGAAGCAGCGCACTTTTCCGGGGGCGGTCCAAGTTACGGGATTTTGCTCTCCAGCATCGCATTTCACGCGGAACGATGATCAGCGAATCCGAGCGGCTGCAAGACGAACGGTACCTGTCATCGCGTGTTGGAATCTGTACATGGGCAACGAACCCGCGACGAAAATTCCCACGTACGTGATCCTTCCGGGGCATTTCCGCGGAAAGGGCGGAACTACTTCATCCAGCGAAGGTAGCACAAAACGGACAGTGCGAAAGCGGTATGGGCGAGAGCGATCTCAACCCACATGATTTTCCACGCACCAACCCACGTGGGGTGAGTATACGGGTTCACTGCCCTGCGTTCGGAGCGTATGTTCATGGTGGAACTCCTCGAAGGAGTGAGGTGGCACCAGGCGGGTCGTGGTGTTACGGTTGACGCGAGACGTGGATGCTTGCGAAGTAGAGACAGTCGATATTATAAACCTGCTCCTCGCCAGAATTCCATCCGGCCGAGAAACTCAAAAGAAGTGCTGATGTCTTAACAGTCAAGAGTCGGTTGGATCGCCCGATTCGTGCTAGCTGGAAAACTGCGAAAATAGAAGGGTGAGTCTCTTCGACCGGAAGGCCTCTTAATTCCACCCATTCGATCACAGGCCGGTTTCAGCCTTGAACTGAAAATTGCGTTGGGCTACCAATCACGGGAGGGAAGATCGCTGACGAAAATGAGTGAATGACGGTAGGTTTCCTCTCAAAATCGCAACCAGCAATTGTGCAGGGATTGGCATGAGCCAATGCCGCTCGGATGAGAGCTAGCCAAGCAACAGCACGCATGGGTCGCTCTGAGGCGTCAGGATGAGCGTCTTCTGTTTGGCTCTTGTAATGGCCACGCGAAATGTCTGCCGTGTCTCTGCATCGATATTCGAGCGCAGATTGGATTGCACAATCCGATCAGGATTCGCAACGACCTCCCTCTTGTTCATCCGCGGCCAGCCCTCGAAGTTGATCACCTCGTCGAATTGTTTGCCCTTGGCCTTGTGCATGTTCATCACGACGACGCCGGTTTCCGGCTTGGCGTTGGTTGAGAAATGCTCCTGCAAAAAGGCTTGCCGGATGATGGCGAGCGCATGCAGATGGGCCCCATTTTCCCGCCAGTCCTGCGATAGACCGTTGCGGAGAACTGTTCCTCGATCCAGGAGACGGACATTCCTGACTTCTCTCGCGATCTCGCGAAGCCGCTCGCAGGGGCCGTCCGCGAGAACCCGCCGAATGGCGAGCCAGTCCTTTTCGGGGTCTCCTGAAAGAATCAGAGCCATCGTGGCTGTATATACGGCAAGCAGGTTGACGAGAATACTGTTGCCGCGGATAGTCTTTCCGGCCGCTTGGCGCGCAAGGAAATCGTCATACGCGTTGCGCAGGCTCCTGCTGGTCTGGAGGTCTCCTTTAGTGACCTCATCGCCATTCTTGCCTTGGAAGAAGTCGCACACACGATCAATAAAACCCTCAAAGTGTGTCCGATCTCCATCAGGCTGCATCAGAAACGCGATGATTTGAGCTCCAAGAATGGCGGCTTCCATATCGACGGATGCGATGTGGCGGATCTCTTTCATGTTGGCCGGTGGTTCCCGGAATATGTCGGAGACGGCCTGCGTCAGCCTCTTGGTCGGCACGAGGACGGCAAGAGACCAATTCTCGCGCCCGGAGGCAACTAGGTGTTTTCGAGCCTTATAGGTTTCTGTGACGAGCTCTGAATACGCGGGGCCCTCATAAGCCGGAATGGGAATGCACTCGACGCCGATATACTTCTGCTGGCGAAATCTGCCCTTCAAGACATCGTTGGCGAAGATCGCAATCTCTGTTCCGCCGCTTCTGTGATTGTCGTCACTCAAGTCGATCGGCATCGGGGCAAACGCGCTGCTAAAGTGATTCAGGCGTTCTGGGTCCGCGCCAATCCATCCATAGATGCGCTGCTCGGGGTCGGCGAGGGCGTGTAACGTGATGTGTTTGCCGAGCTGGCCGACGACCCGCCACTGCGCGGCGTTGGTGTCCTGAAATTCGTCCAGAATGATGAGCGGAAACTTGGTTGCTAACAGCTGCCGTACCGTAGGAG
>JBAWCO010000658.1:0-1604 GCA_049590315.1 Occallatibacter sp.
ATCTCCATGAGGCCTGCTCCGATGTCTCCGCGCGGCGCGGCGTCGTGATCACAACGGAGCTGGTCAATGCCGATCCGCCGGCAACCTGCGATCCTGCAATCCTTGACGCATTGGAAGCCTCAGCCGCGGCAGCCGGAAAGACCTTTAAGCGCATGATCAGCCGCGCCTATCACGATTCGCTGTTCATGGCCCGCATCGCACCGGCCGCCATGCTGTTCATTCCCTGTCGTGGTGGAGTCAGTCATCGCCCCGACGAATACGCTTCTCCGGAGTGGATTGGCGCAGGCATCCATGTACTTGCGCGCACTCTTGCAAGCCTGGCCAGCTAGACAGGGCCGACGCATCTTAATTGCTATATGACGGGATAGCAATAACGGTTGAGATGGGGGAATGAACAATCCCCTGAAGTATTTCGCCGAGTTGAAGGACCCGCGGGTGGAACGGACGCGGGAGCATTTACTGGAAGAGATCCTGTTGATGGCCATCGCGGCGGTGTTGAGTGGAGCCGGGAGCTGGAATGAGATTGAAGGTTACGGCAAGGCGAAACGTCCGTGGTTCAAGGGTTTTCTGAAGTTACCCGGCGGCATCCCTTCGCACGATACGTTCAACCGGGTGATATCAGCGCTGGACCCGTCGGAGTTGGAACAGGGCTTTTCGGATTGGGTGGTTTCCATCGCCAGGCTCACGACCGGCGAAGTGGTGGCGATTGACGGCAAGACGCTGTGCGGGACCCGCGAGGCAGGTAAGAAGACGCTGGTGCACATGGTTTCGGCCTGGGCCAGTGCCAACAACCTGGTGCTGGCCCAGCGCAAGGTCGACGACAAGTCCAACGAGATCACTGCTATCCCCAAGCTTCTGGCCGCGCTGGAGTTGAGCGGGACCGTAGTGACTATCGATGCGATGGGCTGCCAGCGGTTGATCGCCGAAAAGATCGTCGCTAAAAAGGCCGACTATATTCTTGCGGTCAAGGAGAATCAGGGCCATCTGTTGGCTGAAATCAAGGACTCGTTCCAGATGTTGGCTGCCGACGCAGTTGCTGAAGAAATCGACTGCGGCCATGGGCGGGTCGAGCAGCGCCGCTGCGCGGTGATCGCCGACCTGAGCCTTCTGGAAAGAGCCTCCGAATGGGCTTCGTTGCAGGGGTTGGTCCGCATCCAGTCGGAACGCTACCACAAGACAATGGGCAAGACCGAGAGGGAAACCCGCTACTACATCACCAGTCTGAAGCCCGACGCGGTGCGGCTGAATCGGGCCATTCGCCAGCACTGGGGCATTGAAAACAGGTTGCACTGGGCCTTGGATGTGAGCTTCGGAGAAGACCTGGATCGCAAACGCGCCGGCCATGCCGCACAGAACTTCTCACTGCTCAATCGAATCGCCCTCAACCTGCTTAAACAGGACAAAACATGTACGCTTGGCATCAAAGGCAAACGACTCAAAGCAGGATGGGACAATGATTACCTGCTGCAGCTACTCGGAAATTAAGATGCGTCGGCCCTGGCATGGAACCAGTTCGCTGCAGTCAGCGTGCCGGAATCGGATAACATGACTAACAAACTATGCCTGCCTCGCGCCTAACTCGCACTCTGCGGCTGCTCTCGCCC
>JBAWCO010000659.1:0-12665 GCA_049590315.1 Occallatibacter sp.
GCGTAAGGGGCTGGTTGATGATATGGAATTCATTTCCCCGAACGACGAATGCCTTCCGCTGATCGTCTGGCTTGCTGGGCTTGATGGTGGCAACCTCAAAGCTGGGGTCAGCGTCAGCAGCCATCGGCGGAAGGGGCGGCGGAGGCTTCGGAATGGCCCATTCTGTTTCCGGCGTCGCGCGCGTATAGGTAAGAGGCAACGGATTGGGCCCCTGGCTCCAACTGCCCACGATCGACTTTCCATCTGCGCCCATCTTGCCCTCGTACGTACCGCCGATTGCCGTCACCACCATCTTTACCGTGCTACCCTCCAGCGTGGTCTTGGCCACCGGAATGGGTGCGCCTCCCTGGTCGATACTGTAGGCGACCGCCGAATAACCACCGCCGTCGGCCTTCGTTACCTTGAGCACCAGGCGGAGGTCCTGTCCGGCGTGGAGGGTGCCTTGCCATGTGCCGGTCAGGTCCTGCGGGGAAGTTGGTGTGGGATTCGGGGCCGCGGTTGGCGCAGGGGCCTGGGCACGGAGCTGATCGGTTTGCATCAGGCCTAAGGTGACTGGCGCAGCTATGGCGAGGACGACGGCGAGATTGAGCAGCGATTTCCCGGTGAATCTCAGTGTGCGCGCGAGAGCTTCAGGCATCATGCAGACGGTCCTTTTCTCAGATCGGCGTTCAAAACCTTACAGTGAGGTGAGTCAACGTTGTTCTTCGTTGCTTGTTGAGGATATACCGATACAGACGTTGATACGGCCATTTTGGCTCGATGGTTCCACGTTTCATTTCGACCTGCGTGAAACCGCTTACCTTGAAACAGGGCTGGTCTGCGAACCTTCGTCTGGAGAAGGTCGATCGGCAGAGATACGACCGGCGAAAGATTGGTGGAAGTTGACGGCGACTTACTCAGTTAGACACCTGCGCGCATCCGATTGTTCCCGGGCTGCCCGTCAAGATTCGCGATCAACGAAAAAAGTCTAATTGAAATGGAATTGCAACACTTTCTTCGATCTAGTGTTTCAGTGAGGAAGCGCCGGCCCGAATGTAGATGGGACGCCGCAAATCAACAAGCGAGGAACGATATGAAGAAATGGATTGCACTTGCCGCTTTGTTGCTGCCCATCTCTCTGGCTGGGTGCTCTCATCCGCAACCGGTAGTTGTTTACGCTCCGCCACCACCTCCGCCGGAATTTGGCGACGCCGGCCGGCAGGGTTTCAACACTGGATTCGAAGCTGCACGGCGAGATGTCGCGGAGGGAAGACCACCGGGCGTGGAAAAGCATCCGCGGTTCCGGAATCCTCCTGTGCCGCCGCCGCTGGTTGAGGAGTATCGTCACGGATTCCGAGCCGGGTACGAGGCCTTCCTGCACCATGGGGCGCCGCCGGGATATTGATTCAGGAAATCGATTGAACGCTCTGCCGCCCCATCCCTTCTGCGATGAAACCGCGGAAAGGATGGGGCTCTCGTTTTCAAAGGGCAACTGGACGTAATCTGGCGATTCGTCACTGGGCGTTGTCTGCATCGTCGCCATAGGTGGGATATGGCTCAGGCTCGTTGCTTGTCGTCATAGTGGCGAGCGTTACCAGGTCCGCCTGCACCTGTGCCCATTGCGTGGGACTCTTCTTTGTCGTGATAGGCGAGTCTGGGTTTGCGTAGTAAGTTTGGACGTCCCGCTTGATGCCCGGAGGGATGGGCTGGGTTGGAGTGCGCGTGAGCCGATGAAGCAGATTCGCGTAAGTGGAATCAGTGAGCGAGTAGCCGCCGGGTTGGACGACATGTCCGGTATCGAGATCACGATTCGGCAGGGGATGGTGCGGGTCCCGCGACTGGCGGGGCACGGTCTGGCTCCCGGCGGGATTTGCGGGGAGCGGGCGTGATGGCGGAGGCAGCGAATGCGTATCGGCCTCGGCCGCACTTGCCGCGGTGGAGCGAGTGGCGATGGGCGGCGTGAAGCGAGCCAAGCTGTGACGAAGTTCTGAGAGAGATTGCGACAGGCTATGCACGTAGTCGGCTTCCGTAGCAGTAGTGGGCCCCTTCACAGCGACCATGGTGAGGGGTCCGAATTTGGGCAGGATGCAGAACAAGCCAGCAAGGGTGTAGGTGCCAATTCCCGCTTTGCGGCGATACGAATCCCAATTATTGAGTGCGGAGACGGCGGCAACTTCTTTCTCAATCTCCGCGATCTCCGGCATATCCGGCTCCGGAGGCTCGTGATGGCGATGGAGAATGGTAACGGCGTAGGCGACGCGCGGAATGAACGCGTGCACCGCAAATCGATAGGCCCGCACGTTGAAGCGGCGTCCGCGGGTGCCGGAGAAGTCTTCAGTCAAGCCATAAGTCTGGTAGTAGGCCAGGGCAAGCTGTTTCTGGGGCACTTCAAGGCCGATGTGCCGCAGATAATGGAGGGGTGCGGTGCGGTGGTGCGCTATTTCGTCGATGTCGAAGGCAAACTCGGTTTGGACATGTTGGTGCCTTCCCTCGGCGTAGGTGACTACTTTGCCATATTTTTTAGCGAGTTTTTGGAACTCGATGGGGACGGCGAGGTTGGTGGCTTCAGAATGGCCGATGGAGTCGCCGATGTAGTGGGAGAGCGCGCCGACAGCGAAGGCAAGCTCATCGGCGTTTCCCGCGTTGCGAAAGAGGTTAACGACGAAGTCGCCGGAGCGGACGTAGTGGGTGAGGTCGGAGAAGGAGGCGTCGCCAAATGGATAGTAGCCGATGTCCTGAATGACGCATCCGCCGTAAGCGTAGGCGCGGGCATGCTCGAGCTCGGCAGGGGTGAGAGTGGGATAGCGGCTGAGCAGCAGAGGGACGATGGAATCTTGCCAGGTGAGGTCGATGAGCATTTCGTGAGTCAGCAACGAGTAGGCCGCGGCGCGCGGCTGGCAGCAGCACGGCAGCAAGAGAATCAGAAAGATGATTGCTCGAATTCGCATCGATCTCATGGTTTGTTGATGGTAGCTAACAGGGGTGATGCCCCGTTGTCCAATTCTGCTCTTTAAGTCTCTGAAGGTTTCACGCTGCGCCAGGAAGTAATCGAGGATTCAAAGCGCATCGATCTCTAATACCTATGATGCAAACCGCTAGCTGGCGACAGCCGCGAAATACTGCGCAACCTGGAGCCAATTATCGACGCGAACGAAACCGGTGGCGGTGATGTTATGCGGCGCGGTGTAGAGGATGCCCTGGCCTTCAAAGCGGAGTAGATTGCGGGGCAGGTCGTCAATGAGGTATTCGGCGCGGAGGATGGATTTGTCGCCACAGAAAACATAGTGCGTGGGTGGGATGAAGGGAAAGTGGCGCTGAAGCCAGCGATACTTGGGACCGAGGGAGTTGGGGACTGCCATGGCCTGGGTGGCGATAAAGATTTCGAAGCGGGTGGAGAGGTCTTTGAGGACTGTCTGGGCATCGGGCATGAGGGGCAGATCCTCAAAGAAGTCCTCGGCGTCAAGAAAGGCCCGAAGCTGTTGCTGGCGATCGAGAGGCGTAATTTCCCAGAGGCCCTTGCCCGCCAGATCTTCAGGAGTGACCTCCTCGTCGAAGGTCTGGTTGTAGCGACGCAGGTGCTCGGCGAGGGTATCGGCCATGACCTCATCCATATCTACACAAATGCGCTGCACTGTTTACTCCTGAAAAGGCTCCATGCTCTCGGCGATCAGTTCAGACGGTCTTGGTCCGATAACTGGGGTCCGGCAACTGGCGGGGCTCTTAAAAGAGAGATTAACAGGGTAGTCGACAGGGCTTCAGGAGGCAGAAGAGCATGCGGTGTGAGAATCATGCAAGTGGTCAGACCAGCGGTTGACATAGCAGGCCGAATGACATAAAGATCGAGCTATGCGCTTATTCAATTCTGCAGTCTTTACGGTACTTCTAATTTCGGCGGCAGGCCTTGGATTACCCACAAAAGCAGCGGCGAATGTAATTGGCACAAACATCATCGCCAAGCCGGTCAGCCGCGAGCGGATTGCCACGCTGCCGAAGAAGGAACACAAGGAGTGGACGGCCTATCTGGACCGTTCGGACCGGCAGAAGGCGATCGACAAACAGACGCTGAAGGACGAACAGCAGGTTGCAGGCAATACCCACCCCAAGCATGCACCTATGGGCCGCGGCATGTTTGCGCTCAGGGCCGACCATCCGGCCGAATGGTTTACCAGCGACGAAGCGTTGCGGGCCGCTCGCAACATCATCACCTACCAAATCGCGGATGGCGGATGGAGCAAGAACATCGACATGGTCGCCGGCCCGCGCGCGCCTGGAGACCTGTACGACGCGGACAACATGAATCGATTTCCAGACCCGACGGATTTCGACAAGCCTGTGGAGGAGAACTGGCATTACATTGCGACTCTCGACAACGACTCTACCTGGATGCAGATTCGATTTCTGGCGCGTGTGGCCACGGCACTGCTGGCAGCGCACCGCGATGCGGACGCAGCACCGATTCGAGTCTCGGTCGAGCGGGGAGTGCGGTATTTGCTGGATTCGGAGTATCCCAACGGGGGCTGGCCGCAGGTTTGGCCGTTGGAAGGCGGCTATCATGACGCAATCACCATCAACGACGACGCCATGACGCATGCTGTGCAGATATTGCGCGATGTGTCAGAGGGCGCACCCGACTATGCGTTCCTGCCGCAGGAGCTCAAGCGGCTGGCTGGTCCCGCGTCGGAACGCGGCATCGAGTGCCTGCTCAGACTGCAGATTACGGAGAAAGGGTCAAAGACCGCGTGGGCGCAGCAGTATGATGCGCTGACATTGGAACCCACTTCGGCGCGTAATTACGAGATGGCCGCTTTGAGCAGCGATGAGAGTTTTTCCATAGCGGAATTCCTGATGGGGTTGTCCAAGCCGACCCCGCAGGAGGTGGCTGCGGTCTATGCGGCGGCGGATTGGGTGACCAAGGTAGAGATTCATGGCTACCGCTACGGTAGCGGTGACTTCAGAGCCGATCGTGCCAGTCCGGGCGGCCGGACTTTGACGGCAGTAGCAGGGGCTGGTCCAATCTGGGCGCGCTACTACCAGATCGGCACAGACAAGCCCATCTTCGGCGACCGCGACAAGAGCATTCACGATACCGTGAACGAGCTAAGTCGAGAGCGTCGCAACGGGTACGCCTGGTACAACAGCGCAGGCGTCGAGGTGCTGGCGCACTACAAATCCTGGGCGCTCGCGCATCCCAGGTGAAGCTTTGACGAGACGGATGAAAAACTTCAGGCGCACTGAGTGCGGCGGTCAGGCCCCAGCGGGGTGGGTCTTGCGGAGGGCCCGACCGGCACCGGGAATTGGTTCAGCCTGGGGAGCCTTAGGGGCAGGAGCCATTGCGGGATCCCAGTATAGGATTCTGCCGCAACTGTCGCAGGGGAGCAGCTCGCCTTCGCGGAGCTGGTTCCATGTTTGAGGACGGATCCCCATGCGGCAACCGGTGCACTGCTGGTTGTCGACGCGAGCAAGACCGGTTCCGCGGGAGCCGGAGAGGCGGTCATAGCGGACCAGCAGCTCGGGCAAGATGAGCGGACGAAGGGATTCGCGTTCGGCGTTGAGCGAAGCAAGTTCGGTGGTATGTTCCTGCTGGCGAAGAGCGACGCGGGCGCGGGTCTTTTCCAGTGCGGAGGCGAGTAACTCAACCTGGGTGCGGGCAGCGGCGAGCGCGGCTTCCTGTGCTTCAGTGCGCTCCAGGCTGGCAAATTCCTCATTTTCGAGACGATCCGCTTCAGAAGATGCGAAAGCGATTTCGTGCTCGATGGCGTTGGCCTGCTCGGGAGTCTTGACCGTATCGAGCTGGGTGCGGAAGCGGGCGGACTTCTGGCGATGGGCGGCGACTTCGCGGTCGAGACGAGTGCGGAGAGTCTCCTCGCGAGTGAGAGCGGCGGAGGCTTCGGCGGACAGGCGCTCGGCGGCGGCGAGAGCGGCCTCAGCCTGGCCGATCTCACCGGGAAGAGCGCGCACTGCGAGGGTGAGACGAGTGCGCTCCAAGTCGACACTTTGCAGTTTTACGAGATTTTCGATTTGAGCTTGCATCCGTGACAAGAAGTCTACGTCATTCACCGTCTATTAAGAAACAGTTCCCGAGTGAGAGGGATTGTAGATCGGAGGAATTGCGGAGGGTGCTCCCCTTCTCGCGCCTGGAGTATATGCATCCAAGGTGTTGTCGGGCCTTTGCGAGGGGATGGACTCGCTCTGGAAGAATGGGATCGCGTAGGAGGCAGGTTTGGAGCAGCGGCGAGCGGGTTTCTGGCGCAGAAAAAGGTGGCTTATGTGGATTGCGGGCGGCTTGCTGACATTGACTGCGGTGTTGGCTGTGCTGGTGGCCGTCGCTCTGCATCGGGCCGAGCCTTTTTTGCGGTCGCGGATTGTGGCGGCGCTACAGAAGCGATTTGACGCGCGGGTGGAACTGGACAGCTTTCATATTTCGTTTGGAAACGGCCGGCATGGACGGTGGGGCGTCTTCGCCGAGGGGCGCGGATTGCGGATGTGGCCGAGGCAACAACCCCAAGACGGAGACTCTTCGCAGGCAAACGCGGTCACGGTGCCCATGCTGCCATTGATTCAAGTGGAGGAGTTCCACTTCCACACACCTTTGCGGTACGAGTCCGGCAAACCCATCCAGATTTCGCTGGTGCAGATTGAAGGTTTGACTGTGATTATTCCGCCTAGAAGACACAACAAGGGAACGACAGGTGATGAGAGAAGTGCAACGGCGACATCCCGACTGCAGCTGGGTGCCGGAAAGTCCGAAAACAGGAAAAAGGTGAAGGATGCCGGTCTGTTTTCAGACGTGCTGGTGGAGCGCGTGCAATGCGAGAACTCTGAGTTGGTGCTGGAGACCGACAAGCCAAACAAGCTGCCGTTGGGATTTGCGATCGCGCATCTTACTCTGACCAGCGTAACTGCGGATGGGCCGCTTGGCTTCGAGGCTGAATTGACGAACCCGAAACCGTTAGGGTTGATATACACAACGGGCACCTTTGGGCCGTGGCGGGCGGATGATCCAAGCGGGAGCGCGGTGAAAGGTAACTACCGCTTCGTGGATGCGGACCTGGGAGGCTTCAGAGGAATAGCTGGCATCCTGAATTCGACTGGACGCTTTGAGGGAACGCTGCGCGATATTCAGGTAGATGGGGAGACGGATACGCCGGATTTCAGGTTGACGCATTTTGGGAACCCGATGCCGCTGCATACCAAGTTTCATGCGAAGGTGGATGGGACCGACGGCGACACGTGGCTCGATCCGGTGGATGCGAAGCTGGGCGGATCGTACTTTACCGCGCGTGGACAGATAGTGCGATTGAAGGATGAGAACGAAGTTGCCCACGAACGTCTGGCAGCGATGAGTGAAGACCCGGCCGCTGTAAAGGATTCGCCATTCAGAGGTGGACACGATATTGCGCTCAAAGTGAACGTGGATCGCGGGCGGATAGAGGACTTTCTGCGGCTCGCGAGCCACGACGGCAAAGCTCTGATGACGGGCGCGGTGGCCTTGAAGACTACTCTGCACATTCCGCCAGGGCATGAGCAGGTGGTGGACCGATTGAATTTGAATGGGGCCTTCACACTGGATGACGCGTTGTTTGCGAGCGAAAAGGTTCGGGGTGACATCAGACAACTGAGCCTGCGCGGGCAGGGCCGCCCGAAGGACGTGAAGCAGGCCGATCCAGACGGGACAGACGCCAACATCAGTTCCGCGATGCAGGGTAATTTCCAGATGGCAAGCGGAGTGGTTACGCTACAGAATTTGAAGTACATGGTGCCAGGCGCGCTGATCCAACTGAAGGGAACCTACGGCGTCGAAGGCGGCGCGCTGGCCTTTGACGGAACTGCGAAACTACAGGCAACTGTCTCCGAGATGGTGGGTGGATGGAAGGGATTTCTGCTAAAGCCTGCGGACCGGTTCTTCAAGAAAGATGGCGCGGGAACAGAGATTCCGATCCACGTATCAGGAACGCGGGAAGATCCGAAGCTCGGTGTGGGTCTCGGACGCATGAAGGGAACATCGCCGGAGACGCCGGGTCAAAAAACTGAGACACCGGCGCAGAAGTAGCGGGCGGACAAACAGCAGGTCATCAAATGAGCGAAAGTGGTTCTCCAAAGATCGCGTCCATGTGATAGTTTGGCTTCCGTCACACCGTTGCCGATTTGACGAGCAGCGGAAGCAGACGAGGAGAACCGCAATGCACTGGACCGCAAGAATCGCAAGGACCACGGAGAGCTGCGCCCTAAGCCTATTTCTAGGGGCTGCGGCGTGCTCGGCAGCGGGGCAGGTGCTGCCCGCCAGACCAACAATCCAACCCAATTTGGGAGCAACAACGCCAGCCTCCCATGAGGCCGAAACCACCGGTGCCGCGAACGAACGCGAGTGGTGGAAGAATGCCGTAATCTACGAGATCTACCCGCGCAGCTTCCAGGATTCGAATGGGGACGGCATAGGGGATCTGAACGGCATTACGCAACGGCTGGACTACCTGAAGGAACTCGGTGTGGATGCGATCTGGCTTTCGCCATGCTATCCCTCGCCGCAGGTGGACTTCGGTTACGATATCTCGGACTACAAGAATATTGATCCGCAATATGGCACGCTGAAGGACTTTGACAGGTTGGTTTCTGAGGCGGAGAAGCGTCATATCCGCATTCTCATGGATATGGTGATGAACCACACCTCAGACAAGCACGAGTGGTTCGTTCAGTCGCGGTCATCGCGCGACAACCCTTATCGCGATTGGTATATGTGGCACGACGGCAAGGGCGAGACGGCGACCGATAAAGGCGAAGTGCCGAATAACTGGCAGTCGGACTTTGGGCACTCGGCTTGGGAGTGGGACGAAAAGACGCGGCAATACTACTACCACAAGTTCTATATTCAGCAGCCGGATGTGAACTGGAACAACCCGAAGATCCACGAGGCGTTCAAGGACATCATTGCATTCTGGCTGAAGCGGGGAGTCGGTGGATTCCGGTTTGACGCGATCACGACGTTATTCGAAGATCCGCAGCTACGAGACGATGAAGTGCTGAAGGACAAGGACGGCAAGTCGTACTTGAATGCGTACGGCGACATCGCGCTGAATGACACGATGACGAATAACCTGCCGGGGACGCATCCGGTGATGCAGGAGATGCGCGCGTGGACGGATACTTTCGGGTCGGACAAGTTTCCGGGAACGCGCGTGCTGATTGGTGAGACGTATCTGCCTAACATTGCCGAGTTAGCCAAGCAGTATGGACAACCGGGGAAGCCCGAGTTTCAACTGCCGATGGACACGCAAATAGGATTTATCAACAAGCTGGACGTGGCGGCATTCCGCGACAAGCTGAACGACGTGGAGACGCAGATTGGCGGCAATACTCCGCTGCTGGTCTTCGACAATCACGACAATCCGAGGCTCGATGCCCGCTATGGTGACGGGGTGCACGATACCGATATTCAACGCGTGATTTCGACGATGCTGTTCGCCAGTAGGGGGACGGCGCTGTTCTACTACGGCGACGAGATCGGCATGAAGACAACGCCACCGACACGCAAAGAAGACGTGAAGGACCCGGTGGGGCTGACGGGCTGGCCGAAGGAAAAGGGACGAGACGGCGAACGCACTCCGATGCAGTGGGATGAGAGCGCAAACGCGGGATTTACAAAAGCCGGTGCCACGCCATGGCTTCCGGTGCCGCCGAATGCCGCGACGGTGAATGTAGTGGCGGAAAAGGGCGATCCAAACTCGCTGTTCTCCTGGTACAAGAGTCTCATCCGTCTGAAGAAGACGAACCCGGCGTTTGCCCACGGGGACGATACGATGCTAGACACGACCAACACTAAGGTGCTGAGTTGGGTGCGGCAGGCTCCTGGCACGCCCGCGGTTGTTGTTAGCGTGAACTTCACGGCAGAGCCGCAGACAGTGAGCCTCACTGTTCCTGCGGCGGGCGGCAAGACGAAGACGCTGCTGAAGACGCCTGGGGCAGCCGAACCAACGGGGCTGGGGCAGATTGACCTTGGGCCGTTTGGAGTTTACGTCGGGGAAGTGGAGTAACCGCTAGTTATTAACTTAGGAGTAAGGCAACTGCGGCGGCTTCCGAATTAAGGGAGCCGCCGCATTCGTTTGGATAGTAGAGTCTGTTTGGGCAGCCGTGCGGGGGTTACTCGCTGACGGCCAAAGGTTTGATTATTTCGTCGAGATAGTCGGGCTTGGCGTCTTCGCGTACCAAGTGTGGATAGCGTTCGCCGCCGTGGTAGTTGATGGTGGATGTCTTGAAGTAATCGTCTACGACAACGAGGAGCGTGATTGGCTGCCGCGTATCTTTTGCAGCTTTGATTGCATCCTCGAGCAGATCCGAAGTGTAGACGCGGCCGTTCACGCCGATGACTTTCATGCCGGACGAGATGCCCGCTTCAAACGCCGGACTTCCGACGATAGCATCTCTCACTGCGCCGTCCTCGCCGAGTTGGAGGCCGATGGAATAGGTGTCTCCCTGATTGCCGCGGCGGCCTTGTAACTTGGTTGGTTCTGCATTGAATACAACCTTCCAGCCGCCGTTCTCGATGCCTCCCACGGGAGCGTCGGCCGAGGTGGAATCCAGCCGAGTGTGGAAGAATCCGGCCCAGTCATAAGGCGCAATGTTATTGAGGTCTGCGATCAATTCTTCGAAGGTGTAGGTCTTCACTTCAGGACCGTTGTTCGGACCACCGTGAAATACGTGACAAAAATCGTCGATGGATTTTTGTCCATGTGACTCACGATGAATGATGGTGGCCACTTCAAGCCAGAGCAGATCGCCTTCGTCGTAGTAGTCGACACCGCGACGCCAGTTCATCCAGCCGCCTCGGCCAGACATGCCTGGCTCTCCTGAAGCGGTATCGAGCAGCGGACGCCATGTGCGCCCGGGACGCCCAGGCCCGAGGCTGGCCGCAATGCTGGCGAGGTATTCGTGATATTGGTCGGGGGTCCAAAGACCGCTGCGCGCGGCCAGCATGGGGCCGAGGAAATCTGTGAGGCCCTCGTAGCCCCAAAGTAGATCGGTTTCCATGGGTTGCTCGTAGTAAGGGACGGTCAAGTCGGCTGGACGGCGAAATTTCCCATTCCATGAGTGGACAAATTCGTGCGCCAGCAACCCGCCCAGGGACATTCCCGCGCTCGGCAGGAGCAATGTGCGCTCAGGAAGGCGGCTGTCGTTGGACTCGTGGTGTTCGAGACCGAAGTGCGCCACATGATCGCTGAGGGTGAAGAGGAAGTGATAGTCGCGATAATGGCGCGCACCGAATAGCTTGCCCGACTCGGCGATCAGATTGGTCATCGCCTTTTGAATTTTGGGGCTCATGTCGAGAGCTGCTTCGCTGTCGGCGACCATATCGATTTCATGGTGAATGGGCTCGCCCGGCGGAGTGAGGTCGATGGCGCGATAGTAATCGCCGGTAATGACGGGTGAATCGACAAGCAGGTCCAAAGAGATAGGCTTGAAGGTAACCTGATTGCCCGATTGATTTGCGATGGGAAGAGAGGTACCTAACTTCCAGCCGTCAGGCATGAGGAGCTTCGCTTCATAACTCAACTGCTGAGCGGGAGTACCGGCTGGATAGAGCACAACATCGTTCCACTCCAGAACCATCAATTTGTCCGTGGCCGAGTTGCCATCGGGTTCAATGAAGTCATACGAAGCTTCGAGCCGGCTGACACCCGCGGGGATGTCAAGATGGAAAGTGAATACGTCGAGAAGATCGCGCTTCCAGGAGATGATCTTTCCTTCCGCCTGAAACTTCAGCCCCGTCAGATTAGCGATGGGACCTTCCGGACCGTGTTCGCCCGGGATCCATTTTGGATAGTAAAGAGTCAGAGGACCGGGCTTGACGGGTATTTCGAGTTTGGCATGTAGCAGTTTTTGCGGTGTCTTGGTCGCATCTACGGTGAGAGAGATGGTTTGGCCGGAGAGGGTCAAGGCCGCAGGACCGGCCACCGCAAAGATTACCGCGAGCGCTCCCAAAAAACGAAAACGATGTGCTTGCATTTGAATGCTCCTGAGGGGGACAAGATAAAACCTATCTGTGCATCATACCGCTTCAAACATTCGTGACACATGCGCAGGGGTGATGTTGACGTTTCCCGATGCTTGTTTGGCCGCATCACGTGAGCTATAACGCGGTCCTGTATAATCCGTCGTTGCTCGCTGCAGCGAGTGGCGGAGGATTGAAATGGATATCGCTCTTGTGATTCTTGCGGTTGTTTTGGCTATCATCGCGCTGTCATTGATTCTCGGAAGCTTCTTTACGGTGAACACAGCACAAGTGGCTGTCATTACACGTTTCGGCAAGTTTCTTCGCGTGGCCGAGGCCGGATTGAATTGGAAGACACCGTACTTCGATACGGTGCAGGGGCTGGTGAGCCTGCGGGTGAATCAGATCTCGCTGACGATGGAAACGAAGACAAAGGACAACGTGTTCGTGACGATTCCGATATCTGTGCAGAATCGTGTGCGCCCCGAAAAGGTATACGACGCATTCTACAAATTGTCTGATCCGGTGGCCCAGATCAAGAGCTACGTGGAGCAGGTGATTCTTGGCCATGTGCCAAGCATGACGCTGGATGAAGTCTTTGCGTCGCAATCGAGCATTGCCGCGGCGGTGAAGCAGGAACTGGATGCGGACATGGCGACCTTCGGCTACGAGATTGTGAATGTGCTGGTGACGGATATTGTCC
>JBAWCO010000660.1:0-3084 GCA_049590315.1 Occallatibacter sp.
GGAGCTCACGAGTGATCGGCTTAATCGACAACTTGCGTATCAGCACGCTTGCGGACGCAAACGTGCCGATACCGCTGCCGCAAGTAAACCCCTGATGCAATCAAGTGTTATCGCATTTCGAATCCAGTGCTCAGCTGCGTTACTAGGTGTGATCTTGGCTTTGGTCTTGGACTGCTATGGCAAATGGGGGCTCTCCCGAGACGTTTTCGAGGCAATCCGAGCAACCTGAGTTCCAATTTGGCCCCGTGGCTTGGCATGGAAGGTGCCAAACCCGAAAACCTCTGATCCGAGTAAGCGCTCGGCGGCCGCATGGTTGGCGGGCAGCGGTGGCTTGAATGTCAGCGAGATTTTGCCTGGGCTCGTCGACGACTTCGACGGTCTCGCGTGATGGCCGCTTTGTTGCGTGACTCTTCCAGACGGTAGGTCAGCACGGACTCGGGATGCTGGGCCGCCCAGTGATCGGGGAGCATGTCTTCGTGGCATTTGTCGTCTGCGTGCAGTCGCATGAGAAGTTCTCGAACGTAGGCCCAGGGCTCAATGCGATGACGCTTGGCACCGGCCAGGATCGTGTACAGCACGGCCGCTCGCGGACCCGCAGCTTGGCTCCCGAGAAATAACCAATTCTTGCGCCCGATGGCTTGGTGACGCAGCGTTCGTTCTGAGGTGTTGTTGTCGATCGTCAAACGGCCGTCCTGCGTGTAGCACCGTAAGGCGTCCCATTGATTGCGGGCATACGTGAGCGCCTTGGCCAAGGCGCTCTTGGGAAGTACGTGCGACTTGAGCTGAGCGAGGTACACGTCCAGCCGGTCCAGGATAGGAGCGGCTTCCCTGTGCCGCAGTTCACAGCGCGCTGCGGTCGACAGCGGTCTCGCTCGATCTTCGATGTCGTACAACTGGCGGATCCAATCGAGGACCTGGTGCGCTTCGCGCGGGGAGCTCTTCTGCGCGTCGAAGAACTTCCGGCGCGCATGGGCCCAACAGGCCACTTCGATGATCTCGCTTCCCGGCCGCAGAAAAACTCCGTCGTAGCCACCGTAAGCATCGGCGTGCAAATAACCCCGAAAGTTCTGCAGAAAGTTTTGCGGACCGTCCCGGCCGCGACTCATCGTGAAGTCGTACACCGAATACGGATGCCCGTCGTCTCCCACGTAAGTCCAGAAGCGACCTTGTCGGCTTCCTTCCTCGCCCCCTACCAGGACGGTGACCGGTGTGTCGTCGGTCCACAGCACGGCCGACTGCAGCACCAACCGCCGTTGCAGTTCGTACAGTGGCCGAAACAGGTCGGCTGCCGCCGAGACCCAGTCGCACAACGTGCTCCGCGAGAGGTGTAGCCCGTGACGCGCGAAGATGTCTTCCTGGCGATAGAGCGGCAGATGGTCGCCAAACTTGCTGACGACGATCTGCGCGATCAGCCCGGGGCCGGCGATGCCGCGCGCGATCGGCCGTTCCGGGGGCGGAGGGCTCGACACCCCATCTTTGCAGTAGCGGCACGCGTACTTCGGCCGCACGTGCTCGTGCACTTCCAGCTTCGACGGCACGTATTCGAGAACCCTGGTCACCTCTTCGCCGATCCGATCCTTCGCGCGCCGGCAGCCGCTGCAGATCTTCTCCGCGTCCGGCAAATCTCGCTCGTGCCGATGGTGCGGTAGACAGGACAGATCCAGTTCGCGCTGGTGGGGACGACGGCGAGAATGGCCCGCAATCTCTTGGCAGAGTGCCCGGGAATCGAGAGGAACGGGCGCTTCCACCGCGCCGGACGGAGTCAGATCAAAGAGATGCTGCTGGCTTTGGGCCTCGACAATCCGCTCGCGGCGACGGCCGTGGACCCAGCGCTTGTACCAAGCCAGCTCCTCCAACATCGAGGCGTGCTCATGTTGAAGTTCCTCGTACGAAGCTGACGTCGCGTCCAAGACACGGTCGAGCTCCGCGATCCGCCGGTCCGATTCGGTCGCACGACGCTCCAGCTGCACGGCCTGTTTGTGGGCTGCAAGCAACAGTCGGTGGCATTCCGCCAAGTCGCTCGGGAGAAAGTCGGCGTGATCCATCACGTCGACTGTTTTACCGACTAGCGCTCGTTAGTGAAGAGCAGTGTTGAAGGAATTCGCCTGTCGAACGAATTTATCGCCGCGCCGATACCGCTTCCGTCGGCGCCCCGTCCTCAGATCGATGCCGCCCAGCAAATGAGTCAATTGGGATGAGTCCAGTTCGATGCCTTGCTCGTCGCTGGCAGCGGTTGGCAGCTGAAACGTGCCGGCCTCCAGTCGCTTGTACCAAATGCAAAACCCGTCGCGATCCCAGAACAGGATCTTGACCCGATCGCGTTCACGGTTCAGGAACAAGAACAAGTGGCCCGACAACGGGTCCTGCTCGAACGTTTGCTGGGCCAAGCCCATCAGGCGGTCGAAGCTGTAAGTCATACTCGTGGGCGTCGTGCACAAAAAGATCCGGAGGCCTGAGAAGTTCATGATTCCGGCGCCTTCCAGGGGCGTAACGCACCCACAACCCGGATGACTTCCACGAGCACAGCCTGGCCGACGCCGAGCGGCAGTCGCACCACGCCTCCATTCGGCAATGCGATCTCCACAGGAGACGCCTTGAGCGAGATGGGCAAGAACAGGGCCTCACCTGACTCGGCTTGATTCCGGGCCGCTTCTTCCGCCACCAATGATTCCGGGATGCCATCCCGCAGTTGATTGGCCCAACGATAGAAGGTCGTCTTGGACACACCTTCCTGAAGACAGTAAACATCGATGCTCAAGCCGCTGACCTTCTGACTCTCCAGCCGTTGCTGCCAATCCAGATACTCATCCAACCCTGCGGGTGGCCGTCCCATAACTCGCCTCCAAAGAGATTTGCATTGCAAATCTCCAAGCTAATCGCCTTGGCAAGTATGGATTCGGCGAACGCTTACTCAAACGACCCAGTTTCTGGGATTCTTTGCCGGAATCTTGGAATTCCAGCAAGTCGCTAGGTGTCTAAAAGCAAGACCCACATCAAGAGTGACAACAGAGCAATTCCGTGATCGCCTCTTCCGACGGCCCTCGCCTGGTCGGATACGCTCGGGTCAGCACGGAAGGCCAAGAG
>JBAWCO010000661.1:0-4617 GCA_049590315.1 Occallatibacter sp.
GCAGTGAAAATGAGTTTCCCGAATGGGAACTGAGAGTAATGCCTGTTGCAAATTGGGTTGACTCTACCGACGAAATGCCCGGCGAATACAACCTTCGCGTGAGATTCGGCTCTAATGATTGCATGGAGCTGACTTATGCCTGATCGCGTTGTAAGCTTACCCCCTGATATGGAAGACTTCGTCCTCTCCTCGGTTGAGAGTGGACGGTTTGAGAGCACGAATGAAGTGGTGCGCGCAGCTCTTCTGGCGCTGCATCGCGAACAGAAGGCTGCTGCAGACAGACAACTTACGTCAGCAATCGCCGAGGGAGACGTCTTTCGGAAGCTGTGGGACATTTCTGCCGAATCGGCATTTTCGCCGTCGCGGCGGTAGATTCCGAAGTGCCGGCCCTTGCAACAGATTTCAGGCTCTCCCTTTGAGAAGGCCGAGGCGGACGAGACTTTCACCTGTGGCGACTACTGACTCCTCATGGGTTCGCGGCGTCCACCCCAGGATGCGACGGGCTTTCTCGCTGGTTGCGTTCTTCTTCTTGCCCAGCTCGGGCAGAATTTGCTTGATCCTCGGATCGAATATCGACAATGTGCGCAGTAGCCAGTTGGGCAGCTCCTTTGTGGGAACGCGGCTGGCCGCTGCGCCCATGCGCTGCTTCAGCGCTTTCGCAATGTCGAGCATGGAGACGAAATCGCCGGCAACAGCGAGGAAGCGCTCACCTTTGGCGGCTGGATTTGTCATAGCGCGAAGATGCAGGTCGGCCACATCGCGCACATCGACGCAGCCGAAAACGAGGCGCGGGCAGCCGGGCATAGAACCGTCCATGAGCTTTTCGACAATGAGGATGGAAGTGGAGTAGTCGGGGCCGAGAGCTGGGCCGAAGACGCCGACCGGGTTCACGACAGAGAGCTCGAGAGGGCGGCCTTCGCGGGCGATGAAGTCCCAGGCTGCGCGTTCGGCGATGGTCTTCGATTTCACGTAGGGGGTGAGGCCTTCGCCGTTGAGGTCGGTCCAGTTGGTCTCATCGAACGGCGCGGATTGCGGATTGTGGCCGTAGCCAATGGCAGCGAACGAAGAAGTGAGGACCACGCGTTTGACGCCGGCATCGCGCGAAGCGCGCAGAACACGGAGAGCCCCTTCACGCGCGGGGACGATGAGGTCGTCTTCATGCTTGGGCAGGTTGGCGGGGAAGGGCGAGGCAACGTGCAGGACGTAGTCGCAGCCAGCGACAGCCTGCGGCCAGCCTGCATCACTTTCGAGATCGGCGGCGAAGAAGGAGAGAGAAGCGCCGGGGTCTCCACCCCAGCGACGAAGACCTGTCTCCGGGGGCCCGGGGTCTGCGCCGCCTTGCTTGAGCATGGCGCGGACGTCGGGCTCGCGATTCAAGTTGCGGACGGTGGTGCGAACTTCATGGCCCGCGGCCAGGAGCTGCAGGATGCAGTGGGTGGCGATGAAGCCGGAACCGCCGGTTACCAGAACTTTGGACACGCGCTCTCCCTTTGGGTCTCTCTGCTTTCGATGCGCGACGGAGTGGGGCGATGCTTTTGGTGAGTGCGATTCGAAACGTTCGCATATAAGATTTCGCGAACAGGCCAGATGTTCGCCCAAGCGGTCAGACGGGAGTGCGCCGAGTCAAGTAAGATTCTGGCAGTCGTTTCGCAAGGAGAAACAATGACTCAGAATCGGATTACGATAGCGGCACTTGCCATTTCCCTCATAGCAGGAGGCTCAGCGGTGGCCCGAGTGCACGCCGCGCCCCTGCTGCAACCCCAAGCATACGGACAGGACCGCGATTGGCAGGTTCCGCCCGGTGAGTTCAACGAGGTGCAGCGTCGTGGATTTCACGACGGGCTGGAAGGGGCTCGAAAAGATTTCGGGAATCACCGCAGGCCGGACGTAAACAATCGCGACGAGTACCGCAATCCGCAGATCGAGCATGGGCTGCGAGAAGCCTACCGGGCTGGATTCCGCAGGGGCTACGAAGTGGGTGTATCGCATCTGTGGGGCGCACCGCCGCCACCTCCTCCACCTCCGCCGGTTGCGCCTCCTCCACCCCAACGTCCGGGATGGGAGACATGGGCGATGCGGGGATTGCAAAGCGATGCGGAGCGCCAGGGGTATCACGAAGGTAGCGAACACGCGCGCAGGGATTTCAGTCTTCAGCGCCGTCCAGATCCGGACGATCACCAAGAGTATCGCAACCCGCCTGTGGCCCCCGGACTGGTTGATGAGTTCCGTGAAGGCTTCATGCGCGGGTACGAGGCAACTATTTCGCAGCTTTCCGGCGAACCCGAATGGCAGAACCATGGCGGACCCGGGCAATGGGCGCCTCCGGAGCATTTCAGTGAGATGCAGCGGCGTGGATTCCGCGATGGCGCAGAAGGCGCGCACCACGACTATGACAACCACCGCCGGCCTGACGTGGCAAACCGGGATGAGTATCGCGAGCCTCGCGTTCCAGAGGAGTTCAGGCACGAATATCGCGAGGGATTCCGACGGGGGTATGAGATGGCGGCTAGCCAGTTGTGGGGCGGTAGATAAAGAGGGCTAACTTAGAAGTTGGTGCGATCGCAGGTCCCTCTGCGGGACCTGCGATCGCACGGCTCGAAATGATCGCTTATGAGGTTGCGCGCAATGGCCGGATGTTCGCCCATGGGGTTCTGAAAAGCGGCGAATGTTCGTTGGGAAGGTTGTACTTCTTTGAGGGGTTAACTTTCTGGGCCCCTGAAATTAGCGATTTGGTTGCTGAGAATTTTCCATTTTAAACAGGTTGCCGAAAAACTCAATTTCTCAAACCGTGCGAAAAATGGATCGCGTCAGGATGACCTAGAAACAATCCGCAAGAGTTGGTTGGTGGTTTTGCATCCCCTGAATTTCGCCCTTTCTCTGTCCATTCGGATTTTTCCCGCAGCCTGCTAGGGATTTCACTTCAGCCGCTGGCACTGACCACGCTGTTTCTTTCGGAAACAGCCCAGGCGGCAGTGAACTTTGGCTCGCATGTGATCCGGAAACATCGCGGTGGACGCGACGGCAATATCTATCTGTTTTCTGATACAACGCGACGTTGATTAGATTGACAACATCGGCAGGATGGCTAACAGGAGCCTCTACACGAGGCAAATTTTGCGGAGAAACAAGCCGAAGTAAATGCGCAATTCACATGATTCAACAGTAGATCTCTATTTTGACGAGCCACAGTCCCATAATTTTCAGTTACAGGCCGGGTAAATCGCAGTTACAACGCATATTAGTAACCTACTAATTGGTCTTCGCTGGTAACTTGCACCATGGCCATCACGGTGCTACAAATACAGCTCGGTCTTTGTGTATTTCCTAACGCCTTTCAGGAGTCCCCCCATGATCCTTATTACAAAGCCAGCAGTGAGTCCTTTGAGGTCTTTGCCCACGCGGTTCTTGCTCGTGTTGCTTATCCTTGCCGGTCTGCTTTTACCGCTTGCGGGCGGGGCGCAGGTTTCCTTCCTCGCAGTCACGACCCCAGTCGGTAGCGGCTTCAATACCCCTTACGGCATGGCTGTGGATAGCAATGGGAATGTCTTTCTCGCCGATTACAACAACCAGGCGGTATACGAGATCGTTGCGTCGAACGGCGTTGTCTCCAGCACCAGCCCGGTGGCTACTCTTGCTGCGCCCAGCGGTGGCTACAGCCAGCCCGTTAGCGTTGCCGTGGATAAATTCGGAGACGTTTTTGTGGCGGACGCCGGCACCGCCAACGCAGTGTACGAGATCGTTGCTGTCAATGGAGTTGTCAACGGTAACAGCGTGGTCAAGAAGCTGCCCGGGCTGACTTCGGCTACCTACCCTAATGATTTAGCGGTGGATGCGAGCGGTGACCTCTTTATCGTCTATCCCCAATTGCCGGCGCTGCTCGAGATCGTAGCGTCGGGCGGCACCATCTCCCCAACCAGCCCCATCATTGCTCTGCCCGCGCCGAGCGGCGGCTGGATGCAGCCTGCAGGCGTAAAGGTGGACGGAAGCGGAGACGTCTTTGTCGCCGATCAGGGCTGGAATGCGCTGTTCGAAATCCCGGCGGCGGGCGGCTATACCGCCGTCAACATGATCGACGCTTCCACCAATGGAGCCGCGGCCTTGGCGGTGGACCGGAATGGGAATGTCTTCTTCGTCGGTAACTTCGACACCCTTTTGTACGAGGTCGAGGCATCAGGCGGCTACACTACCGTCGACCTTCTGGCCGCCGGCTTCAGCGGTGGTAATTACTTTGGTATGGCAGTTGACGGCCACGGGAACATTTTCGTCGCCGATGCTGCCAATAGCGTTGTGAACGAAATACCGCTCGACCTCGTGAATTTTGGCTCCCAGGCAGTTGGATCGCCCAGCGCGCCAATTTCTCTCCCCTTCAACATCAGCGCAAACGGGGCCACAACGATAGGCAGCGTCGCGATACTGACGACGGGCTCCTCGGGGATGGACTTTATCGATGCCGGCTCTAGCACCTGCGTAGCAGGAACTTACCCCGGCAACACCAATTGCGTAGTCAACGTGAGCTTTGCTCCTGTTGCGTCGGGCTTGCGCCGAGGCGCGGTGGTCTTCTACGACGGGTCGGGCAACGTGCTGGCGACGGTGCCGATTTCGGGCGTCGGAACCGGG
>JBAWCO010000662.1:0-11043 GCA_049590315.1 Occallatibacter sp.
CGCTCCTGTTTCCTCTGTAAGTTCTTGGCCTTATCGGCAAGTTTTAAGTTTACAGTAAGCTGCGCCAGGAATCCAGCGCCATCCCGCGTTGCTCCTGGCCGACTGCCCTTCGCACGCAAAAAAGAACGCGCGGCAACCCCGCGTCCTATGCTGGTTTCCAACCCAAAATCAGTCGTAGATTGTGCGCCGATTGTGCGCCTCGGCAAGGTACCTCGGTCACTCGAGTAACTGCGGCAAAAGCGGTTTCACCAGCAATGGTGCAACGCCGCAAACACGAACCAAAGTTATGTGAAAGACAGGTTGCAACCACTCCCAAATGTGCTACCATCGGGACCGTTCAACAAAAGTTTCCCAGCGTCCCACGGAACGGAATTTATCCACGCTCCACGGTCGAAATCAGGAGCAGACAAGCGGCTACCACGCAGTCGGCGATTAGCATCAAGACGAGAGGCCTTCGGGCTCTTCGCCAAGAGAGAGCCGTTGTGTAAAACCCGCGGATGAACCTTCCGGGCAGTAAACAGGCGACGCAGGCAAGGATCAGCTCGATGGCATTCGCAACCTCTCCGGCAACGGTACTCAACCCCTGGCTCCAGATTCTGGCAGCACTCGAAAAGAAAGTTATTCGCCAGTCTTTTGAAACCTGGCTCAAACCCACGCGGTATAGCCATTCGGCTGGCCGCACACTGTACGTACGCGTGCCTTCGCCTGAGTTTCAGCACATCGGCGACAAATACGGCGACCTGATTCAGGAAGCGATCGACCAGCAGGCTCTGGAGTTCGACGATGTGTCTTTCGTGACTGCGGAGGAGGATCCTTCCATTCCGCCACAGCGCAAGGACGGCGGGTTCGGGCCGGTTCCGGCGCACGCACCGACAGCGCCACCTCTTCCACCCGCACGTAGTCCGGAGCAGGCGCGCTTCGACTGGTCGACCGCGGCGCAACTGAATTCGCGCTACACCTTCGACGCGTTTGTCATCGGCAACGGCAACCAGTTTGCGCGCGCGGCGGCCCTGGCTGTGGCAGAACGGCCTTCGCGGGCTTACAATCCACTGTTCCTGTATGGCGGCGTCGGTATGGGAAAGACCCACTTGATGCACGCCATTGGGCACGAGGTGAAACGGCGGCAGCCCGTGGCGAATATCTGCTACGTGTCGGCGGAAAAGTTCACCAACGAGATGATCACCTCGCTGCGCAACGACCGCATGACCAGCTTCCGCGATCGATTTCGCTCAGTGGATGTGCTGCTGATCGACGACATTCAGTTCATTGCGCAAAAAGAGCGCACCCAGGAAGAGTTCTTCCACACTTTCAATGCGCTTCACGAGAGCATGAAGCAGATTGTGATTGCCTCCGACCGTCCGCCGAAGGAGTTGGCGGAAATTGAGGACCGGCTGCGGTCGCGTTTTGAGTGGGGATTGATCGCCGACATTCAACCGCCTGATCTTGAAACCAAAGTCGCGATCCTGCAAAAGAAGGCTGAGTCCGAGCAAGTGCAGTTGCCGACTGACGTGGCGTTGTTTGTGGCCTCGAATGTGCGTACCAATGTGCGCGAGCTTGAAGGCGCCATGACGCGGCTGATCGCCTGGTGCCAGATGAACCGCATGGAGATCACGCTGGCTTCAACGCAGCAGTGCCTGAAGCAGTTTATCGACATGCAGGTGCGCAAGATTACGATTGAGGCGATTCAGCGCGCGGTGGCAGAGCAGTTCGGCATGCGCGTGAGCGACCTGAAGCAGAAGAACAACTCGCGCAATGTCGTGGTGCCGAGGCAGATTGCGATGTACCTCGCCAAGCAGATGACTGAGGCTAGTTTGCCGGAGATCGGCCGGCAGTTCGGGAACAAGCACCACACTACGGTGATGCACTCGATCGGCAAGATCGACGAGCAGCGCAGGACCGATAAGGATCTGCATCGGACGCTGAATAAATTGCAGGAACAGCTTAATGGATAGCGAGTTGGCAAGTTAGCAGGTCAGCGAGTCAGCGAAAAACATGGAGCCCACGTTGCACATCGCGGCGTGGGCTTCGCTGCGTTGGCTCAGAATTGCGTTAGGCTGAGGACGTTCTTGTCGGGGTCGTTGAACCAGGCGATACGAGCGCCGCCAGGGGCTTTCCAAATGGGACTTGGACCGTTGTCATTGAGTCCGGGAAAACGCAGGAAGACAACGCCGGCCGCAGTGAGTTGATCCACGGTGGTCTCAATCGACTCCACATCCCATCCAAGAATGGTGAACGGTGCGGCCTTGTGCTCGCCCACCGGCGTTACGCGCAACATGGTTCCGTTCGCGTCAAAGACCAACGCGAATGGTTTTTCATCCTGAACCAAGCGCAGACCCAGCACGCCTTCATAGAAGGCACGCGCTTTTGCCGGGTCAGTGACGGGAACAAACGCGACAATCTTGCTTGCGCCGAGAATCGATTGCTGTGTCATCTTGTGCCTCCACTGAGTTGTTTCGTTGCGCGCGATTATTTTGCGCCCACTCCGGTCATGAGGTCCACAAACATTTTCTGAAAGCGAGGAAGATCGAGATCGACTTGCGCGTGAACCAGGTGGACGCTGGTGGCGGGCTTGAATTTTTCATCCCACGTAAGCGTCTCGCCGTACGTGGGACCGTGACTCAGGTCGACGTCCATGTAGAGCTGTTTCTCCTGGGTGATGAGCGTGGGGTCGAGCCATGCGCATGCAGTGAGTTCATCCCACAGGTAGTAGCGGTCCTGGCTCCATGCTGCGATGTAGCGAGCGGCAGGTGATTGAGACTTGCTGATCTCGTCGAGCATCTTCTGCGTGAATGGCGCCTTGATGGAGACGTCCACCGTAGTGACATCGATGCGTGGCCATGTAGCGCGCAGCATGATGTGCGTGGCTTCGGGATCGAACCAGAAGTTGAACTCGTGACGCGGACTGGTAGCGAACTCAGGATCGTCGGTTTGCGGATTGAGGCTGCCGCCCATGAGCACAATGCCCTTTGTGAGCGAAGCGAACTCCGGATCAATGGCGATGGCGAGCGCAATGTTGGTAAACGGCCCGGCTGCGTAGATGGTGACCTGATGAGGATGCGCGCGTACCTGGCGGACGAGGAAGTGGGCCGCGTCTTCGTCGATGGGCTTGAGGGTCGGTTTGCCCTCAGGCATCGGCGGAACGTCATAAGGGCCGTGGGACTGTTGGTGATCCGGTGTGACTGGGGTGACGCCGTTGGGCGTTTCCATCAGCGTCGTCTGTCCCTTTCCCCATGCGCCAAGCCACGCGACTCTGCCGTTCAGCACTTCCGTCAGGTGTGTCTCCTCTTGAGTGCGAACCAGAGGGAAGACCGCGCCCTTGGCTACTGGGACGTCGGTGTGACCGGTCAGTTCGAGCATGCGAAGCGTGTGCAGAGTCTCTTCGTCGCGCCACGCATCACCAGTAACCATGGTGATGCCGAGCACCTTGACCTGCGGCGCCTGGAGCAGCGCGAGGATCGACATCTGGTTGGAGCCACCTGGGCCTGAGCCGTCCTGATCGATGAGGACAAGGCGCTGTTGCGCCGGACTGAGAATGGGTGCAAGTGGGATGGGCGCAAGGGCGAGCAGAAGCAACAGATTTGAGGGTCTCATTGCTGGGTATTGTGGCATACCAGCGCCGCCGCGACCAGAGGCGCTGTTCGCACTGCCGGCGGCCAAGCCTACCTGCGGCCGAAGCCCCTGGGCTTTAGGGTCGGAGCTACGGGGAGATTGGTCTTGCCTTGGGGATAGACCACGAGGAAGCGATCCTGGCCCTCGCCGGAGCTGGCCGTCTCTACGCCTGGCAGGTCGCGGAACGACATATGCAAAAGGCGGCGCTCGCGGCTGTTCATAGGGGGAAAGGCGAATGGGACGCCGGAGCGGACAACCTTCTCGGCTGCGGTTTCGGCTTGCAGCCGCAGTTCCTGCGCACGGAGAGCTTTGAAGTTGCCGGCATCGAAGCTGACCAGGTCGTGCTCGCGCTGATCGAGGCGGAGCATCTGCGCGGCGATGGTTTCGAGTGCACGGAGGAGTTCGCCGTTGTGCTGTGTGACCAGCGGTACGTCTGGACCAGCCAGTTCCACGTAAATCACGCGGGCCTCAAGGCCCTCAGGGTCGCGGGCGCCGTCACCGGCGGTGATGCGGTACTTGAGGCGCAATCCGCCAAGCTTGTTGAGAGAGGTGAGGAATCCGGCTATCCTTTGGGCGGCTTGTTGCAGATCGGCAATTGGCATGACAAATCAGTATCGCAGAGAGGGGTGGGGGATAGGCTACAGTGCAGGCATTTTCTGCCCCAATCGCGTCCCCGAGCTATCGGACTTAAGGAGATTTTGAACAGTGGGATGTTAGTTTAAGCGAAGGCTACTGCCAATTTACAAACGTCGACTTTGACGGAGAGCTTCGGTCATTCGAATGCACAAATTGCTTCAACTGTTCAACCTGCTGGCAATAGGGTCAAGCACGTTCGTCGGCCATGCACAGGGCGGACCGCCCTTCATTACTGACGATCCCGGGACGCCGGGTGATCGGCATTGGGAGATCAACGTTGGTTGGCTTGGTAACCACCATCCAGGGGCATCTAGTTACCAGTTGCCGGATATCGACATGAACTACGGATGGGGCGATCGTATCCAGCTCAAATACGAGGTGCCACTGGTCACTTCAACGGACGAGAACAACACGACGCGAGCTGGATTGGGTGAAAGCTTCCCGGGGATCAAGTGGCGCTATTATGAGCATCACAAAGCGGGCGAACCGAAATCGGACGAAAACATGGATTTCTCACTGGGAACCTACCCCCAGGCCTTGATCAACAACCCGACCAGCGCGGTACAGCGCGGAGTTGTGGAAACCGGTCCGCAGTATTACCTGCCGTTGGAGTTCATGGCAAAATGGGGCCCGATCAACTTCAACGGCGAGGTCGGACACTGGTTTGGCAATCGCCACGTTCCCAGCCGTTGGGGGCGAGGGTTGATTGCAGGCCATGAGTTCAGTGATCGGTTCGAACTGTATGGCGAGATCTACGACTTGCAGGATGCGAATCGAATTGACGATGCTCCCAAGCAGCGCGCGTTCACAGCCGATGTGGGCGGCCGGCAAACGCTCGACAAAGGCGGGCATCTGCGGCTGCTGTTCATGGGTGGAAGGGCGATTCAAGCAGTGACGCGGCAGAACAGTGAGCCGAACTGGATTGCGTATGTAGGGTTCCAGTTGCTTCTGGGGCCGAAGGAAAAAGAAACGCCGGGCCAGAATCCATGAAACGCTTGGACGCGACGAAACTAGGGAGAACGAGCTATGCCGCCGAGTGAGCCGATTGTTCTAACCACCGCACAGGCGCGTGTGTTGGGCGCGCTGGTTGAAAAGGAAGTGACAACGCCGGACTACTATCCGATGAGCATGAATGCGTTGATCAACGCGTGTAATCAGCGGTCGAACCGCGAGCCCGTGATGGATCTTGATGAGGACGCGGTGCGGCAGGCACTGCACGGCTTGGAAGACTTGCGGCTGGCCGGGCGGGCGCGAGGCGCGGATGGACGCGTGACCAAGTACGAGCACTGGCTGGGCGAAGCATTCAACTTCACGCGTGCGGAGACAGCGCTTTTGTGCGTGCTGTTGCTGCGAGGTCCGCAGACTCCGGGCGAGCTGCGCGGACGAACGGAGCGGATGCACCGGTTCGACGAAATTACGGACGTGTTGGCTGGATTGCAGAAACTGATGGAGCGCGAGCCGGCGCTGATAGCGCTATTGCCGCGACAGCCAGGGACGAAGGAATCGCGGTATGCGCATCTGCTTTCAGGGACGGCGGAGGCAGCAGTTGCGGCTGCTGGGGAAGCTGGATTTGTAAGGCGCGAAGGCGGTGAAGACGAGGGGCATGTAGAGCGGATTGCGCAGCTGGAAGCGACGGTTGCAGAGCTCAGGCAGGAAGTGGCAACGCTGCGGAGGAGGATTGACGATTTGTTTGGAGATTGACCGGCGGGATCGACGACCTCAGCCCGCGGCTTCTTCCTTTCCAGGATGTTGACCCGGCCTTTGCGGAAAGATCAGGATGCATGCGAAGACAAGGATTGCCAGCACGGCAGAAGCGGTATAGCGGCTGATGTTGAAGCCGCCTGCCGATATCGGCTTATCCAGAAGATCTCCGACCACGGCGCCCAGCGGGCGCGTGAGAATGAAGGCTGCCCAGAATAGGAAGGTCTTTGAGATCTTTGTCCAGAAGTGACAAGCGGCCACGGCAGCCAGGAGAACCACGAAAATAGCCACTCCTCCGCCATAGCCAAGGCCTTCGCTATCGGCAGTCCAATCGCCCAGGGCAGTTCCCAGCGTCTGAGAAAACATGATGGTGACCCAGTAAAACATCTCGACCTTGCGCGTGCTCACCGTAGTCACCGAAACAGAACCCTGCGTCCAGTACCAGACGCCGAGCGACGCGAGCAAGAGGCCCAGCAACAGCAGACTTCCCCCCGCGTAGCCGATGCCTAGCGAACGGTCGGCAAAATCCGCCATGGTGGTTCCCACCGTGGTGGTGGCGATGATGGTGATCCAATACAGGAGCGGGTGAAACTTCTTCGCATACACCTGCGCGATAACGAACACTATGAATACTGCCGCAAAGATTAATGTCCCGACCAGGTAGCCGAGGTTCATCGACATGGTTACGGCATCGCCGCCAGTTTCGCCTAACGTAGTGCAGAAAATCTTGATGATCCAGAACAGCAAGGTCACAGCGGGGACCTTGCTGAACTGGATTTCACTGGAGGAGTTGTCGGATCGTGCGGGCATTGGTGACGAATCTCCCTGAAAAGTGGATGAAAGATCGGCTCAGGTCTGCGCGCGAGCGAGCCGAATGCAACCTGTCACATTGACGATAGCGCGTGCAGATTAAGAGCACCTGAAGGACTGGAAGTACGTTCAGTAGTTAGATGAGCTCGTAGCCGGCGAACCAATAGCCGATCTCAAATGCGGCAGTATCTTCGGCGTCGGAGCCGTGGATCGCGTTTTCCTGAAGGGAGCCGGCAAATTTCTTGCGGATGGTTCCTGGGTCCGCGTTGGCGGGATTGGTGGCACCCACCAGCTTGCGAAGGTCGGCGATGGCGTTGTCTTTGTCGAGGACCATGAGAACAAGCGGCCCGGAGGACATGAAGGCGCATAGATCGTTGAAGAAAGGACGCTGGCTGTGGACGTGGTAGAAGCCCTTGGCCTGTTCAACAGAGATGGACTGCTTCTTGATGGCGACGATCTGGAAGCCGGCCTTCTCGATCTCGGCGAGAATGGCGCCCGTGTAGCCTTTGCGGACGGCGTCGGGCTTGATGATGCTGAAGGTGCGTTGCTGCACTGAGATTGCTCCTTGGGGAAATACGTCTTCAATGATGAGTGGGAATTCAACCTTTGCCGATGACGCGGGCGAGGGTAGCGCCGATTTCGGCGGGCGAGACGACGACGTGGATGCCAGCGGCAGTCATGGCTTTCATCTTGTCGGCAGCGGTGCCCTGGCCTCCACTGATAATGGCGCCAGCGTGGCCCATGCGCCGGCCTGGAGGTGCAGTCTGGCCCGCGATGAAGCCGACGACTGGTTTCTTTACATACTGCCTCACGAACTCTGCCGCAGCTTCTTCCGCGCTGCCTCCGATTTCGCCGATCATGATGATGGCTTCGGTCTCGGGGTCGTCGTTGAGCAGACGGAGCGCGTCAATGTGCGTGGTGCCGATGATCGGGTCGCCGCCAATGCCAATGGCGGTTGACTGGCCGATACCGCGCTGGGTTAGCTGATGCACAGCTTCATAAGTGAGTGTGCCGGAGCGCGAGACGATGCCGACTGAGCCCTCTTTATGAATACGCGCAGGCATGATGCCGATTTTGGCTTTGCCGGGGGAGATGACACCAGGGCAGTTGGGGCCAATGAGGCGCGACTTCGAGGTCTTGAGCTTGGCCCAGACCTTGACCATGTCGAGCGTGGGAATGCCCTCAGTGATGGCGACGATGAGCGGAACCCCCGCGTCTTCCGCTTCGAGAATGGCGTCGGCGGCGAACGGCGGCGGAACAAAGATGACGGTGGCATTGGCCCCGGTTTGTTCTACCGCGTCGGCAACGGTGTTGAAGACCGGCCAGCCTTCATGCGTCGTGCCGCCTTTGCCGGGGGTGACTCCGCCAACGACCTTGGTGCCGTATTCTGCAGCGCCTTTGGCGTGGAATGTGCCCTCTTTGCCGGTGATTCCCTGAACGATGAGACGAGTATTTTTATCTACCAGAACCGCCATTTATGCCCCCACCTTTGCCGCTGCGGCAACCACCAGGTCCGCAGCTTCTTTCATCGTTGCGCCTACTTGGAAATCCAAGCCTGAGTCCTTGAGAATCTTGCGGCCTTCCTCTACGTTGGTTCCTTCGAGCCGCAACACGATGGGGACCTTCACGTTGAGGTTGCGCGCTGCGGCGACTACGCCGGTGGCGAGGCGATCGACGCGCAGGATGCCGCCGAAGATGTTGATGAAGATGGCCTTCACGTGCGAGTCGGAGAGCAGGATTTCAAACGCGTGTTCAATCTGCTCCTGGGTAGCGCCGCCGCCCACATCGAGGAAGTTAGCGGGGCTGCCGCCAGCGTACTGAATGATGTCCATGGTTGCCATGGCGAGGCCTGCGCCGTTGACCATGCAGGCGATGGAGCCATCGAGCTTGATGTAGTTCAGCGCGTATTTGCTGGCTTCGACTTCGAGCGGATCCTCTTCAGCCGTATCACGCAGCGCCTTGATGTCGGCGTGGCGGAACAGAGCGTTGTCGTCGAAGGTAATCTTGGCGTCGAGGGCGAAAAGCTTGTCATCCTTGGTCGTGATGAACGGATTGATCTCGACGAGCGATGCGTCGGTGTCCATGAACGCCTTGTAGAGGCTCTGCAGAAAAGTGACCGCCTGATTGATCTGCGTGGGCTTGAGGCCGAGAGCGAAAGCGAGCTTGCGCGCCTGCCATCCGCCGAAACCGATGGCTGGATCGATGGTCTCCTTGTAGATGGCCTCGGGAGTCTTGGCGGCGACTTCCTCGATCTCCATGCCGCCGGCCTTGGAGGCCATGAACACCAGTTTCCCCGAGGCGCGGTCGAGCACAATGCCGAGGTAGAGTTCGCAATCGATGTTGGCGGTCTCCTCAATCAGCAGACGCTGGACCTTCTGGCCTTGCGGCCCGGTCTGGTGGGTAATCAACTGCATGCCGAGAATGTTCTTGGCGTGGAGCTCTGCGTCTTCGCGAGTACGAGCCACCTTGACGCCACCACCTTTGCCGCGGCCGCCAGCGTGGATCTGGGCTTTGACGACTACGCCGCTTGCGCCTTCTGAAAATAGCTTGCGGGCCACGTCGTTGGCTTCTTCGAGCGTGTTGGCCACTTCGCCCCTGGGCACGGCAACGCCGTATTTCGCCAGGATTTCTTTCGCCTGATACTCGTGAATCTTCATGTTGGTTGGGACCGCCCATGCCCGCTGAGGTTGGGAGTTCGGGAGCGGGGCCCATCCATCGAGAGCCCGCGAGACCGTGCCAGCGGTAAGCAAATAGTATCTTGCGGGGCGAAGGAGGGGCAAACGCGCGCGGGTGTGTCACTCTCACGATGCGGAAGGCGCGGCGCACCGTTACCATAAAGAAATATGGCCTCATTGAAGGAGCTTTTGAAACCACTGGCCGAGGATGGCTCGACGTTGACGCGGGAACAGGCGGCCGCGGCGCTCAAAGAGATTCTTGCCGGGGATGTGCCAGACGTGGAGACGGCGGCGCTGGTGACCGTGATGGCAACGCGGGGCGAACAGGCGCCGGAGCTGGCTGGATTTGTGGAAACCATGCGGTCGCACGCAACGCCCCTCCCCCTGACCGACGAAGAGCGGGAAAAACTGGTGGACACCTGCGGCACCGGTGGCGGAGGGCCGCTCACGTTCAACATTTCAACGGGAGCGGCGTTGGTGGCGGCAGCTGCGGGCGCAAAGGTGGCCAAGCATGGCAATCGCGCGGTGACTTCGCTGTCCGGATCGGCTGACGTGCTTGAGGCGCTGGGCGTGCCGGTGACTCTGGGGCCGGAGTTGGCAGTCGCCTGCTTGCGCGAGACGGGGTTCATGTTTCTGTTTGCGCCGCTCTATCACCCGGCGATGAAGGCGGTGGGGCCGCTGCGCAGGGCGCTGGGGTTTCGGACGATCTTCAATCTTTGTGGCCCGTTGACAAACCCGGCGGGAGCGCGGTCGCAGGTGATTGGCGTGCTGGCGCCAAGCCGTGTGCTGCTGGTGGCACGGACGCTGGCGGCGCTGGGCGCGAAGCGGGCCTTTGTGGTGCATGGAACCGATGGGATCGACGAGCTGACAACGACCGGCGAATCGGTGGTGGCGCGTGTAGAGGAGTCGGAGGCTGGCGGCGACCCGACGATGAAGGCGGCACGCGTGACGCCGGAGATGGCTGGGTTGACGCGTGCGACGCTGGACCAATTTGTCGGCGGGGACGTGGAGACCAATGCGCGGCTCCTGTATGACGTGCTGACAGGGATTCCCGGGGCGCGGCGGGACATTGTTCTGCTGAACGCGGCCGCGGCGCTTGTGGCGGCGGGGCTGGCCTTGGATCTGAAGGAAGGGGTCGCGCTAGGTGCTGAGGCGATCAATTCGGGGCAGGCAGCGGTGACGCTGGAGAAGCTGCGTCGGTTTGGGATGAAGTATGCGGTGGTGAATTAGGTCCGGAGAACAAGCACCTCACTTACTTTCACGAAGAGCTGTGCTACTCTTCCGCTGCTGATTCAGGAGGCTGTTCCATGATGCGAATTCCAAAGTTACTTGCATGCCTGTCGGTGGGAATTGTGCTGACGGGATTTGCTCCAGCGCAGACCATTCAGATCAATCGGGACAACAAGACCATCGCGATCAGCACCACGGATGAGGCCACAGCGACGGCCGACATTGCGGCGATTACGATTGGCTTTGAGATATTTGGGCCGGACGCGGAATTGGTCTATGCCGATGGCGGCAAACTATCCCATGCAGTCCTAGATGCCCTCCACAAAGCTGGAGTCAGCGACAAGGCAATTGAGAGTTCGGGGCAGGGTGTGGAGCGCAACAC
>JBAWCO010000663.1:0-3973 GCA_049590315.1 Occallatibacter sp.
GTCTACATCAACCCAAGTCCCCTATCCCACCAGCACGCCCTTCGTCAGCATCAGCTTGATCCCGCGCAGCGCTTGCCGTGTCCGTTCCTCGTTTTCAATCAGCGAGAAGCGCACGTGTCCGTCGCCATAGTCCCCAAAACCGATACCCGGAGAAACTGCGACCTTCGCCTCATTGAGCAAGAGCTTTGAGAACTCCAGCGACCCCAGCTTCCGGTACTGCTCCGGAATCCGCGCCCACACAAACATCGTCGCCCTCGGCAGCGCTACTTCCCAGCCCAGCTTGTTGAGCCCTTCAACCAGCACATTTCGCCGGCTCCGGTAGTTCTCGCAAATCTCGGCCACGCACTCCTGCGGCCCCTCCAGCGCCTGAATGGACGCCACCTGGATCGGCGTAAAAGTGCCGTAATCGAAATAGCTCTTGAGGCGCGCCAGCGCACTGACCAGCACCGGATTCCCCACCATGAAGCCCACCCGCCATCCGGGCATGTTGTAGCTCTTGCTCAGCGTGAAGAACTCGACAGCCACATCCTTTGCGCCCGGCACCTCCAGCACGCTCGGCGGCTTGTATCCATCAAATGCGATGTCCGCGTAAGCCAAATCCTGGATCAGGTGAAATCCATATTCCCGTGCCAGCTCCACCAGCCGCGCCAGGAACGGCAGGTCAACGCATTCCGTTGTCGGATTCGACGGGAAATTCACGATCAACGCTTTGGGCCGCGGCACCATTCGCGGAATCAGGTCCTCAAGCTGCGCGAGGAACTGTTCTTTGTCGTGCACCGGCACGCTGACCACGTGCGCCCCCGCAATCACCGGCCCGTAAATATGAATCGGATAGCTGGGGTTGGGCACCAGCACCGTGTCCCGCGAGTCCAGAATCGCCAGGCAAAGGTGCGCGATGCCTTCCTTCGATCCAATGGTGACAATGGTCTCCGTCTCCGGGTCCAGGTCCACGTCGTAGCGCGTCTTATACCAGTGCGCTATCGCCTTGCGCAGGCGCGGCAGCCCGCGCGACACCGAGTAGCGATGCGTGGCCGGTTTCAGCGCCGCCTCCACCAGCTTGTCGACAATGTGTTTCGGCGTCGCCCCGTCCGGGTTGCCCATGCCAAAGTCGATAATGTCCTCGCCATGGCGGCGAGCCGTCACCTTCATCTCCCCCGTAATGTTGAAGACATACGGCGGGAGCCGCTGAATACGACTGAACTCTTCCATCGCACCAGTTTAAGCCAAGATGGGGCGTTTCGCTGCGGGGGGCGGCGAAGAGGTTATCTGCGGCGCTACGATTTCTCGACCATCCGCTGTGCACACCAGCGAACGCTTTTAGCGGATGACCGTGCATTCACGATGCCCAGGACTGTGTTGAGAATCCCGACGAGGAGCCAGCCATGGTTCGCTTTGACGATTCCAATGACGGACAACGCCAGCGAAAGACCAACGAACACTGATGAGAGCGCAGTGCAGATAATCCACACTCTCAGCCAGTGTTCGTCGCTGTTGGGTGCACGATTTTGGTTGAGCCGTTTCACGTGCACAGTATAGAGCAACTCCGAGTCTGGCTCAAAAGCAGTGAGACCCCGGATGAAGCGCGCATCACGCCCCCGTAGTCAACACTGCCCGGAACCGCGCCTTGCCGCTCATCATGCGGTCATACGCCTCGGCCGCTTTCTCCAGCGGATACGTTTCTATCATCGGCCTCACGCCAGACAGTGCGCTGAAATTCAGCGTGTCTTCTGAGTCCATCCCAGTCCCTGAAGCCCAGCCGGCAATCACTCGATTCCCCAGGACCAACGGAATAGCGTTCGCCTCGAACGGCTTGTCTGGCACACCCAGGATCACCAGCTTCCCATTCGGCCCCAGCCCGCCGACCGCCGCCGTCAGACTCTCCGCGTTCGTAAGGGTGGAGAGAATTACCGAAGCCCCGCCCAGCTTCTGCAGCTCGGCCGGAAAATCCTGCGTGGTGCTGTCGATATAGATGTGCGCGCCCAACTGCTTCGCCAGCGGCGCCTTGTCCGCACCGCGCGCAATCGCCACCGTGCGATACCCGCTCTTCGCGGCGAACTGCACTCCGAGGTGACCCAACCCGCCGATGCCTAGAACCGCTACCAAATCACCGGGCTTCGCCCCGCTATGCCGCAGGCTGTTGTAGGTAGTCACGCCGGCGCACATCAGCGGAGCCGCGTTCACATCCGAGAGGTCGTCCGGAACCAGCGCCAGCGCATTCGCCGGGGCGATCACGTAGTCCGCGTACCCGCCGTCGTATGAGATGCCGGATATCTGCTGGTTCTCGCACAGGATGAAATCCCCGCGCCGGCACGGCGTGCAATAGTTGCAATGGCCGCCATGCCATCCCAAGCCCACGCGCTGCCCCTTCTTGAACAGCGGCACATCAACGCCAACGGCATCCACAACTCCAGCCACTTCATGCCCCGGAACCCGCGGATACACAATGCCGGGAAACAGGCCAAGCTTGGTGATGGAATCGCTGTGACAAACGCCGCAAGCCTGCACGCGAATGCGCACGTGGCCAGGTCCGGGCTCGGGAAACTCGCGCTGAACAACCTCAAAGGCTCCGCCGGCTGCGGGAACCTGCACTGAACGGCCAGTTACTGAAGGCATAAAGTACTTTCTCCTCGGGTCTTGGATGAGCAACCCTACAGGAAGTTTCATGAACAGATTGGGAAAGCTCTCGATTCTCCCGGTTCGGTCATCGCGCTGCACCCTGCTCTTTATACTTGTTCTTGACATGCAAGAATTCCAGCTTCAAAAATTCCTACCCGTCGACGAGCAGATGGATTTGCTCCAGAAGGGCGCCGCGGAGATCATCCGCGTCAGCGACCTGCGCGAGCGCCTTGAAGACAGCCGCAAAACCGGCCGGCCATTGCGCGTGAAGGCGGGCTTTGACCCAACCGCGCCCGATCTGCACCTGGGTCACACGGTGCTCATGCGCAAGCTCCGCCACTTTCAGCAGCTCGGTCACCAGGTCATCTTCCTCATCGGCGACTTCACCTCGCTGATCGGCGACCCGACCGGTCGCAATGTCACACGGAAGCCTCTCACCATTGAGCAGATTCAGCAGAACGCCGAAACATACAAGCAGCAGGTGTTCAAGATTCTTGACGAAGAGAAGACTGAAGTCCGCTATAACTCCGAGTGGCTCGGCAAGCTCGACTACGAAGGCACGATTCGGCTCACTGCCCACTTCACTGTTTCGCAAATGCTGGAGCGCGATGAATTTCACAAGCGCTTCCAGGCGGAGCAGCCCATCAGCCTCCACGAGCTGCTCTACCCGGTGATGCAGGGCTATGACTCAGTGGCTTTGGAGTGCGATGTTGAACTCGGTGGAACCGACCAACGCTTCAACCTTGGCTGCGGCCGCGAACTCCAGCGCCATTACGGCCAGAAGCCGCAGATCATCCTCATGACGCCGATCCTCGAGGGTCTCGACGGCGTGCAAAAAATGTCCAAGTCGCTCAACAACGCCATCGGCATCAACGAGCCCGCGGCCGAAATGTACGGCAAGCTCATGAGCATTTCCGATGAGCTGATGTGGAAGTACTACGTCTTTCTCACCGACCTGCGCCAGTCCGAGGTTGACGCCCTGCAGGCCGAAGTAGCCGCCGGAACGCTTCACCCCATGGAAGCCAAAAAGCGGCTCGCGCGCACCATCACCGCCGGCTTTCACAGCGAGGCAGCAGCTCAAATTGCAGAAGAGAATTGGGCCCGTATGTTTCAGCAGAAGGAGACCGCAGAAGACCTTGAGGAGGTTACTATTGCTTACGCCGATCTAATCGGCCCATCGGGCGCACCAGACGCCCTTGCGATTCGCCTGCCTAAGCTCCTCATCCAACTCGGGCTTGCCGCATCAGGAGCAGAAGCCAGTCGCAAAATTGCGGAAAATGCGGTAAAACTCGATGGTGAAGTCGCTGGCAATGCACTAATTCCGTTAACTGCTCTGCCCGCCCACATCGTAGTGCGT
>JBAWCO010000664.1:0-22232 GCA_049590315.1 Occallatibacter sp.
CACCGGCACAGTCAGCACAAACCCGTAAAAACAACACGCTTTCATAACCTTACGCCGGTTCTATCTGCCATCTAAGCATCTTCCACAAAAACGCCGTTCAATTCCCGACAACCCTTTTGCTTAATTCGGCACTATTCCAGGTTCCAAAACGCAAACGCAGCAGGCCCACAAGGTTAAGTCCTCAAAGAATTCCAACCGCGCACACCAACATTTCGCGCAAATTCGCACCCTTTCAGGCGACCGTTTACCGGTATCGTTCCACCCCTCCCAGCCACCATTTCGCCATAGGCAGGAATCGCTTCGAACTATGAGGCAAACCAACAGCCCGATCGGCGAAGGCAATCATCCACTGCCTACAAATCCCGCTTCACCGCCTTCACTTCAAGTAGGCGCGCACCAGGTCAATCAGGTCCTCGGCCAGCTCCGGAGCTATCTGTTCTTTCACCCCATCCACCAGGTGAAAACGGATATGCGTCTCCAGCACCTCGCCCATCAGTCCGTTGATGCCCCCGCGTACCGCCGCCAGCAGCATCAATTGTCCGCCGCAGTCCTCATCTGCCGTCAACGACCGCTCCACTGCATCCAACTGTCCGCGAAGCTTTCGCAACCGTTGCAACAGCTTGACCTTCTCCCTATCCTGATGCGACATCGCCGCCATCCTCCGTTTGACAATACCCACCCCCGGTATAGTACATACTGGGAGGGGGTATCTAACGCTTCCATTGTAGCCCGATTTTCCCGCCCAATCACCTGAGGCCAACTTCGATGTCCCATCGCGCACTACTTCGCAACGGCTGCACCCTCGCTCTCGCCTTGCCGATGGCCGTCATCGCCGCTGCCCAGGCCCTTCCAGACACCCCGCAACCCCAGTCCCCATCTGCGCAACAGGTCTTCAAGGCCGGTCCTGATCAACTCTCACTCCCTCCCGCAGACGAAGCCACAGGAGCCAAATCCAGCGACGACACCCCCGCCGACCGCGGGCCGCAGCAAGCCCCCGTCGTCGCCATGCTCTCCCACCCTGACAACAGCAAATGGTGGCTCTCCGGCCAGGCCAACGTCATCCTTCAGGGCGACCTGCCGCTCCACTCCCCTTACCAGGGAACCAACAGTTTCATCGGCCGGGGCGAATACAAAACGTCCTTGGTAGGAACGCTCTATACCGCGTGGCGGCCTACACGCTCCATCCGCTATGCCACCGACTTCGTCTTCGATATAGAGTCCGCAGGCGGCCGTGGCCTCGGCGAGGCACTCGGCATAGCGGGCTTTACCAACCTCGACGTGGTCCGCAACCCAAACCTCGGCTCCACCCCGTACATCGCCCGCTACCAGGTTCATCAGGTCTTCGGCTTCACTCAAGAGACAACCTCCCAGGACGCCGGACCGTTTGCTCTTGCGCCCAGCGTGCCATTGCGCCGCGTCGAGTTCCGCATCGGCAAGATGACCCTGCCCGATTTCTTCGACGCCAACGAAGTCGGCTCCGACTCGCACCTACAGTTCATGAACTGGACCATCGACAACAACGGCGCATGGGACTACGCCGCCGACACCCGCGGTTACACCGTCGGCGGAATGGCCGAATACGATGACCACGACTGGAGTCTGCGTTACGGCATCTTCGCCATGCCCACTGTCGCCAACAGCATCGACTTGGATTGGGCCTTCAGCCGTGCCCACGGACAGAACAGCGAATTCGAATTGCGCCGCGGCCTCGTCCCCAGGCGCAAAGGTACGCAGCGGATCCTCTTCTTCGCCAACCGCGCCCACATGGGCACCTATCGCGAAGCTGTAGGCGACTTCCTCAATGGCTCTGACTCCGCGCAGCACGGCGTCACCGTTCCCACCATCACCCTGCATGAGCACTTCAGCGCCCTCAAATACGGCTTCGGCTACAACACCGAGCAGCAAGTCACTGAGAGTCTCCGCGTCTTCGGCCGATTCGGTTGGAACGAGGGCCAGCACGAGTCCTTCGCCTACACTGAGGTCGATCAAACCGTCGAAGCCGGTGCCGACTACGCAGGAAACCGCTGGCGTCGCCCCGTCGACAAGATCGGCATCGCGGTCGTCTCCAATGCCATCAAGCGCGACCACCAGGACTATCTCAAACTCGGCGGACTCGGCTTCCTGCTCGGCGACGGCACCCTCAACTATGGTCGCGAAAACATCGTCGAAGCCTACTACAACTACCACGCCTGGCGCGGCATGTTCTATTCCCTCGACGTGCAGCACATCAGCGACCCTGGCTATAACCGCGACCGCGGCCCCATCTGGGTGGGCTCCATTCGCGCCCACGTCGATTTCTAGTGCGCCAGTCTCAGCCCATCTCTCTGTGGCTATTGCCATGCAATAAAAATGGTGTTGAAGGGGGAGACAAGTCCCCTCCAACACCGAAAGAAGGTCACATGAGTTTCAGTACACCCGAAGGCCGCTTGCGCAAGCCTCCGGATCTTGGGCGCCAGGTACCGGTCGGGAATATTCCCTAGGTGCTGGATATTCCCCGTATCTCCGGTCATGCGTCAAAGTCCGGCCGCCAACAACTAGACTTCGCCGCCGCTTAGATCTGTCCTCTAAGCCCGGCAGGATTCGTAACAGCATGTCGTAGCACGATTCGAACGAGCTGAGAACTGAATCGTTCTTGAGGCATGTCAAACAGAATTGTGAGATCAACCTTCCCAGAGCGCGGCTGTGCTGGCGTTGCGTGCGTCTCTGGGTCGTGCACTTCCTCGGCGGGCAAGGGGGATTACCAAAGCGAGAGAAAGTCTGATTCTTTCAAAATGCCGGGATGGGATCGTTATCGCACCCCAGCATGAATACGTATACTTACCGATTTTACGACTGTCAATATGCTTTCTTCCACAAGTTAATCAAATTTTTATCCGCGGTAATTTGACTACTTACACAATAGTTCCGCGGCGCCGATTACTTCCCTGCCCGGGCCGGCTGCGCCTGCCCCTGGGCCGTGGCAGGCAGCGTGTAAATCACCTCGCCAGGTTTAGCTGCCGCAGCAGTTAACGCGACCGCTGCACCGCTCGGTGAGGCTCCGTCCGCGCCCACGTAGATCTTTAGCGAGAGATAAATTGGAATCCGAGCATGGCAGTCTCAGAATGCGCTGCCCTGACCCAATGCCTTGCGTAAGACGCGATTGGGGAAGATGAAGAACAGTGGCACCGCGCCAAGTATGACAAGGCTGATCCGCGGCTGCACGAAGGCTACGCCGGCGGCAACCGCGTATCCGGCCACCGGAGCAAGATGCACCCATGTTACTGCCCTTGCGAGCCTCGTGGTGAGCTTCGCTTCACACAATGCCGTGTTCCTGGAAACATACCGCCATGCAAGAACCCCGGTGCAGTTGATAAAGCTCAGAGCGGTGGCATAGACGATAATCGCCGTTGGATCGAGAGGGTGCGATCCCAGCACGGCAGTCGGAAAAGGAAGGGCGGCAACACCCAGCAATGTAAAGTTGTTCAACCACAATAAGCCGCGATCCACCCGCGACACAAAGTCGAACATCGTGTGATGCGCAACCCAATATACGGCAACTATGAGGAAGCTGAGAACAAACACACAGAGTTTTGGAAAGACCAGTAGGATACCTTGAGCCACAGTCGGCGCATCAGGCAGGCGCAACTCGACGACCAGTAATGTAGCCGCAACACCAAAAATACCATCGCTGAAAGCTTCGATCCGATTCTTATCCAATTCGAGGCGCCTCCGCGTCAGGCTATACGCTTACTTCCCTGCGCCAGCTGGCTGTGCCGACCCCTGCGTCGTCGCTGGCAGCGTATAAATCACCTCGCCGGGCTTGGCGTAGTGGAGTTTTTCCCGCGCTTCGTGCTCAATCGCATCCGGATCGGTCTTGAGCTTTCCAATATGGTCGCGTAGCCGCGTGTTCTCCTGCTGCAGTTCGTTAATCTCTTTGCGCAACTGCTGGTCTTGGGCACGCTTCTGGTGCCACGCCTGCAGCCCATCTTTCCCGTTGATCACATGCCACGTCAGCAGCATCGCCAGTGCAACAGCCACCACGGTCCCCGCCGGACGCCAAATGCGCAGCGTCCAATCCAGCGCCCGCTTGGGCATCGGTTCCGTCCCGGCTATTGTTTTGCGTTCAGCCACACTCTTCTCCAATGGCATTTTCTCGTCCAAGATTCCGTCCCTTGGTCCCTAAGGCTCTCGGTCTCTAGTCCTTGCCTTCTACCCAACCACAAACTTCTCAGCCGCCGTCTTTAGCGCTTCCATATCCTGTTCGTTCCGAGCTTCCGTATAGGCCCGCACCACCGGCTCGGTACCCGACAACCGGTAGCAAACCCACGACCCGTCCTCCAAAATCAACTTCAGTCCGTCCGTCCGCACCACGCCTGTAACCTTGCGGCCACCCAACTCCGTCGGATCGGCCTTCATCTTTTCAGTGAACGCGGCCTTCACCTCCGGGGTCAAGTGGAAGTTCTCCCGAACCGGATAGAAGGAACCAACCTTGCCAAACAGCTCCTTCAACTGCACGCCCAGGCTCTTTCCCCGCACCGCCACCATCTCCGCCACCAGCAGCCCAGCCAGCACGCCATCCTTCTCCGGCACATGCCCGCGGATCGTCAACCCCGCGCTCTCCTCGCCACCAATCGCAATCTTGTCTTCAATAATCAGCTCGCCAATATATTTGAACCCCACCGGCGTCTCAAACAGCGGAACCTTGTGGTATTCCGCCAGCGCATTGATCAAGTTCGTCGTCGCCACACTCTTGGCCACGCCGTTCTTCCATCCACGCGTCTCCACCAGGTAGTCAAACAGCAGCGCAATCACATAATTCGGTTGGATGAACGTCCCGTCCCCGTCCACAATTCCGAACCGGTCCGCGTCCCCATCCGTTGCAATCCCCAGCGCCGCGCCAATCTCTTTCATCTTGGCCTTCGCGTCGCCCAGCAGGTGATCGTCCGGCTCCGGCGCGTGCCCCCCAAACAACACATCGCGATAATCGTGAACCGTCGCCACCTTCACGCCGGCCTCGCGCAGCAGGTGGCAAGGGTAGCCGCGCCCCGCACCCCAGAACGGGTCATAGACCACTTTGATCCCCGACTTCGCAATCGCCTTCAGATCCACCAGCTCCGCCAGCCTTTTCAGGAAAGCCGGCTTCACATCGGCCGTTTCGAACGTATCCGTACTGGCACGCGCAATCTTGAGCCCGTCGCCAAGCCCCGCAATCGCCGCCTCAATCTGCTTCGTCACCTCCGGCAGCGCTGGCGCTCCATCGTGCGTTGAAAACTTGATGCCGTTATACTCCGGCGGGTTGTGCGAAGCGGTAAAGTTGATCGCTCCTGATGTCTTCATTTCCCGCACCGCATACGCAATCGCCGGTGTCGGCGCAGCCTCTGAAATCACAATCGGCGTCACCCTGGCTCCCGCCAGCACTTTTGCCGCCTCGGCCACAAACGCCTCACCCAGAAATCGTGGGTCCCGTCCCACCAGCACACGATGCGGTTCCGGTTGCGTCTTCACGTAGGCGGCAATCCCCGCCACCGCCAGCCGTATGTTGGCAAACGTAAAATCCTCCGCCACAATCGACCTCCAACCGGAAGTCCCAAACTTGATCGCTGTCGTCATCGTCTTCTACTCCTCAATTCCGCCATCGTAGACCGGGTCCCCGGCGGCAGGTCTTCGTCGCTGGGTCATCTGCAAACCGCAAAGATCATACTACTGCCTTACTCAGCCCCGCTTGCCAAGTAGATGCACGTTCGAGTTTGGTGAGCAGCTTCCGGTCATAATTCACGAATTGATGAATATTGTGTTCCCAGGACGATCTGCGCGGCCCGCGTTAATTCCGCGTATTCCGTTCGTCGATGCTGACGGGACCGGCGCCAAACTGCGAGATCAACAGCGCCGCGCCCAGCATCGAAAAATTCCTGAGAAACAAGACCTGCTCTGCGAAAACTGAATGCGGATCGCTCGGTCTGGATCAGGCTGCTGTCATCGAGTTCATGTGGAGAAGACTCACACGTTTCTGGAATGACCCAACCCGCCCGGCTGGTATCCTTGTTCATGCCATTTTCCGCGACTTCATACCGGACTACGACACAATATCGCCCTTCGTCCTCATCACCCTCGGCGTTCGCCACGTGGCTGCTTTTCGGCGTCATCTTCATGGCCGTACAATTTGCCTCGCTCTTCACTCCGCCGCTCATGGACGACGTCGACGCCTCGCACGCCCAGGCCGCGCAACACATCGCCGAAAGCGGCGACTGGGTCACGGCCAAAATCAACGGCATCCGCTACATTGAAAAGCCGCCCCTGCCCTACTGGATGATCGCCGGAACCTATCGCGTCTTCGGCCAGAACACTTTTGCCACCCACCTTCCCAATACTCTCGCCATGCTTGGCCTCACTTGGCTCGCGTGGCTCTGGGCCCGCAACGCCTGGGGCGCTCGCGCCGGCCTCTACGCTGGCCTCGGTGTCCTCACATCCATCGGCCCCTTCCTCTTCACCCGCTTCATCATTCCCGAGGCAATCCTCGCCTTTTTCCTGCTCCTCGCCCTCTACTGCCTCATTACCGGCCTTGAGTCCACCCGGCCCGATCCCGCTGCCCGCTTCTATTGGATGTGGGCCAGCGTCGCGCTCGCCCTGCTCACCAAGGGCCTCATCGCGCCCGTATTCTTTGTCGGCGCTACCGTTCCCTATCTGCTCCTCACCGGCCAATGGCGTCGCTGGCGCGCGGTCAAGCCCGTCTCCGGCTTCCTGTTATTTCTGCTCATCGCGGCGCCCTGGCACATCCTCTGCGGACTCGCCAATCCTGACCAGGGCCACCCCATCGGCAACCACCCCACCCTCGGCAACGTCCACGGCTTCTGGTACTTCTACTTCGTCAACGAGCACGTCCTGCGCTTCTTCGGTCAACGCTACCCGCACGACTACAACAAGATGCCCTTCGCATGGTATTGGCTGGCGCATCTCGTCTGGCTTTTCCCCTGGAGCCTCTTTCTCCCCGCCCTCATCGCCGTTGGCTGGAAGACCCGCCATCACTGGCTCCAACATCTCCGCCACGATGCAGGCCATACGGTCGATTTCTATCTCGACCACGCCGCCCGTGAAGACGTTGCCACCTTCGTCTTTCTGCTCAAATTCCGCGTCCGCACCGTTTGGCTCCTGAGTCTTTTCTCCGCCTTCAGCCTGCTCTTCTTCTCCATCTCCACCAATCAGGAGTACTACACCTTTCCCGTCTGGCCGCCCCTGTTCATCCTCATCGCAGCGGTCGTCGCCAGCATTGAAGAAAAACGCGGCCTGGACGGTTCACCGGAAGAAGGTGCCAACGCACCCAATCCGCTCCTTTCCACTCGCTGGCTCACCGGCGCGCAAGCCGTCTTCGCCGTCATTGGAGTCCTAGTCGCCGCCGCTCTCGGTTGGGGCTTGTGGGATTCGCGCCATCTCCCCTTCGTCGCCGACGTCGGTACCGTCCTCGCGCATCGCGGTGTAGGCGACTACACCCTCTCCATGTCTCACTTCTTCGATCTCACCGGCGCATCCTTTGCCGCGCTTCGTCTTCCCGCCGCGCTGGCCGCCGCAGCTTTACTCATCGGCCCCGCCATCGGTTGGTTGCTGCGTCTCAAAGGCAAACACCTGGCCGCTACTGTCAGCCTGGCCCTCACCTCGGCCGTCTTCCTCATCGCCGCGCACATCGCCTTTGCTCGCTTCGATCCCATGCTCGGCTCCAAGCAGTTCGCCGACACTATCATCCAGAAAGGCTCGCCCGCCGACACTTTCATCATCCTCGGCGAGCAATCCGACGCCTCGTCGGTCGTCTTCTACACCCACAAATTCTTAGCAGGCAAACCGGCTTTGCTGGTCCTCCCCCGCTGTGGCCAACATGGTGAAGGCACACCACTCCTTTGGGGCTCCTGCTACCCCGACGCTCCCAATATTTTCCTGTCCGATGAAGAGCTCTCCAAACTCTGGGGCACCGGCGAACGCAAATGGCTCTTTGCCCAGGACATCAACCAGCAAAAAGCCGAGAGTCTTCTCGCCGGCCGCCTATACCCCGTCCAATCTCTCGCAGACAAAGCCCTATGGACTGACCGCCCACTCCCATAGCGCCGGGTCTTCCTGCGCTATGGCCGATACGGATACCCCGCCCATCCGGTGATCGTCTCCTCCACGTCCTGCCCGCTGACTACGATCGTCGAGGGATCGCCTAGCTTGTATCTCTCCCGCAGAGCACGCAGGCTCTCCCTCTCTTTCTTCTCCTCGTCCGAATAGAACCGCGCCTTCTCAAACTCGTGGTTCGCAATCGAACCTTCCATGCGGTGAACAATAAACCTGATCCGCTTCTGGGCCTCTGCGACATCCTGGGGAGGCGCAGCCTGGCGCAACTTCATTCGCGATCCCGCCGCATCCAGTAGTTCAAGCGCCTTGCCCGGAAGCGCGCTCTCCGGAAGATACCGGCCAGACTCCCGCGCCGCGCATTCAAGAGCCTCATCGTCGTAGGTCAGCTCGTAGAATTTCTCATACTGCCCCTTCCGAGCGCGTAATACGCGAAGCGTGGTTTCAGCGTCCATCGACCGCACGTGAATGGCGCGGAAACACTCTCCAATCCACGGAACCGCCTGAGTCAGAGTCTTGTACTCATCAGGAGTGATGGTCCCGATGCAATGTATCTTGCCCCGCACAAGCGCAGGCCTGAACAGCTCCACAGCGCTCAGCGATTTCAATCCGGAGGCTGTCAAGAGAGCCGCCAGCTCATCAATGAACAGGATGACATTGGGAGCATCCAACAACGCCTTCACGATGGTCCCCAGTCTGTCTTCCGGTCGCGAGCGTTCTGCAAGCAATTTGGCAATCTGACCTCCGACCTCTTCAGGTTTCGGCCGGTCCTTTGTCCCGCTTGCATTCCGTTCCATATCCAGAACCACAATCCGCTTCTCCACCAAGCAAGGCGGGGCCTCTCCATCTGCGATACGTTGCGCTAGGCCCTCCACCATGGCCTTCTTTCCAACGCCCCTCTCGCCAATCAAAATCGGATTCCTGTGTTCGCGACGGCAAAGAATCTCGATAACTGCAGTCAGTTCCTGTTCGCGCCCAACCACCGGCTCAAGCTCGCCGTCCAAAGCCGCCTGCGTCAGGTCACGTGAGAACGTACTCAGCGGTGCAGGCCCTGGGGTGCCCTGCTCTGCGGGTTTATGTGGTGCCTCGGTCAGCTCAGAGCGCACCCTGTCCAGTTGCAACCCGCGTTCCGCCAGCAACCTTGCCGCAAGGCCTTTCTCCTCGCGCAGCAATCCCAGCAGAAGATGTTCCGGACCAATCTCCTTGTTGCCCAGCCGTTCCGCCTCTTCCGCCGCGTAGGCCAGGATTCGTTTGCACTCGTCCGAAAGCGGCAGGTCCACGCTAGTGGGGACCTTTTCCCGGATGACCGTGTGCTCCTCAATCTGCCTCCGAATCGACTCCACCACGGCATGCGATCGCAGGAAGCGATTCGTCAGCGCCTTGTCCTCGCGCACCAGTCCCAGCAGCAGGTGCCCCGTCTCGATATAGGGTGATCCATGCTGGCTGGCCTCATACCGCGCAAAAAAGATCACACGCCGCGCTTTCTCCGTGTACCTTTCAAACATTTGCTCGCGCTCCTCTCTCCGGTATACCCGATACTCGCGCCGATTCTAACGACTATAACAATCTCTGAAGTCAAATATTTGGCGCGAAGCTGCAACCCCTCCCGGCGACGTCGACGTTGAGCGGAAGAGAGCTGGTTTGATTTGAGAATCTCCACTGGAATCCGGAAGGCCGATGATCCGTCAAAGTGATGCCGCGCACATATCTTTGTCGCAGCGTTTGGAGACAATATGACGGCGATTCGAGGATCAATCTATGAGCACAGCTACGGTATTGGGACAGAAGGCCATGCTGACTCTCCCCGGCGACTCCGTACGTCAGATTCAATGGCGATTTGCCGACCGGTTTGACCTGCAAATGCTGGTCCAGACCACACGGGGCGTGGCGCGAGGAACGGTAGCGAGGCTGGTCTCGGCAGGGCAACGCAATACCCATGAGTGGACGCCCGAAAAAGCGGCGATGTTGGATGACTTCGATCGCGCCGGGCTAACCGCTGTTTTCATGGACCCGGAGGAGGGCGGCTTCCTCGTCGGACCAAAGAATCTCGCGCTTTCGCTGATGGCATTCGAATTGGCATGGGTAGACAGTGGCGCGGCTACGGCGAGTGTGGCCGGATTCCTGTCTCTCTCCCCCATTCACGAGCGTGGAACCCCAGAGCAGGCCCACCACTACATGGCTCTATGTGCGCCGCCGCAGCCAGGGGAAGACCGCAAGCCGTGGCGCGGCGCCTTCGCGCTCACCGAACCGGTTCCCTACGTGGGCGTCGACACTGGAATGCTGAACGGCAAAGTAAGCGTCGCCGAATGGAAGGATGATGAAGAGCCATGGCTCCAGGTAGACAAGCGCGGCCGGTTCATCACCAATATTGCCTCTGCCAACTTTGTCACCGCCGCGGTGAACTCTTGCGATCCGCGGATCAAGGGAAGTTGCGTCGTAATCCTCGAAGACACGGACGAAGGCATCTTTGACCGCGGAACACCAACGAAAAAGCTCGTTCACCAGCTCTCCTCCACCGGTGATCCCATCTTCAATCTCAAGGTCCCGGCCAGTCGCATCGTCGGTGGATATTCAGTGAAGGACGGAGTGATTGTCCCCAACTTCAATCATGGCGAGATCATTGAAGCCGTCTTCCGCCGCACCCGTGTCCCCGTCGGACTGATGACTGCAGCCAAGCTGCTCTCCGCCATCGAACCCGTCATTCGCTATCAGCGAGGCCGGTTCCGCGGCGCGGAAGGAATAAAGCCAGGTTCCATCAGGCATGAGCAGGGCATTCAGCAGCGCGAGGACGCCTTGCATCGCCTGGTCGATATCTGGGCGACGGGGGAAGCGGCCGCGTCACTTGGCTTCACGGCTGCCCGATTGTTCGATGAACTCGACCCGCTCGAAAAAGAGAAAGATCAAATCCTGAAGGCGCGCGGCATCGCAGGCGGCCGCGCAGAGATGAAAGCACTACGCGAAAGCGAAGAGCGCGCAATCGAGTTGCTGACGCTCGACCCTGGCTCCGCACGAAGAGTCGCGTTGGAGTCCGATCCGCTGGTCCGCTTTACATTGAAGGACGTCGAAGCCAGTGTCCTGTGCCCTGCCACAAAACTCTGGAACACCGGTCACGGCACCAACATGATGCGTGAGGCAGTAAGCCTCATGGGCGGCTACGGCATCACCGAAGATTGCCCCGGCTTCCTGGCCAACAAATGGATGGATTCGCAGTTGGAAGCCACCTACGAAGGTCCAGAAGCTGTGCAACGTCGGCAGCTCAGCGTGACCATGACGAACGAACTGTTCCTGGCTCAATTCCGCACATGGATTACCGGGATGCGCCGCATCGCTTCCGACCATCCCGAGACCGGTGCCTGCACTCTGGCCACCGCAATGACGTTGTGGCTCTGGTCGCTGAAGCACCTGCAAAAATCTCTCGACCCCGAGGGAGGCAAGTTATATCACGGCCAGCGCCAGGGCGTGACCTTCCCAATGGCCGACGCGCTGTGCTGGCTTCTGGCATCGCGCTGTCAGATTCTGGATTCACTGGAACTCAAGGCGCGCGCAGCAGACGCTTCTGCAGCCGAAGATCTTGAAGGAACCGCGGAGTTCTTCACCGACCTATGCCACACGCAGGCCGCACGCGCTAGTGGTGAAGTCTCGCGCATCTGCGCCGAACTCATCTTCGGCTACAACCAGCATCCGGCATGGGACGAGAGCGGATGCAAACGTTGCTTCCAGGCCGTTGAATTAGATGAATACGAAGCGACCATGCCTGGAATCTCAAGCTTCGCTATCGACGTTGTTGCCGCCGACGGCAGTCATCCCACCAAGGCCGGTCCCTGCGCCGACTGCGGCGGCGCCAGCGAATTCCTGCGCCTTCAAAACAAACTCACCATGTGCTTGACCGGCTCGCGACTAGCGAAGGACCGCGCCGCGGAAACGGTAAGCAAGGTAATGATTCCAGAAGCGCTGGACTATCCGGCATGATTGCAGACGGCATGATCGCAGACCCTCAATCTCAGGAAGCGTCCGCTATAGAAATGGAGCGGCCGGCGATGGAGGTCGATATCGCCTGCGCAGGATTCGGTCCTGCGATGGGCGGATTTCTGACCACGCTCACCCACGCCTGGAATGAAAACCCCGCAGATCCTTCCTTCGAGAGCAAAGCCGTGCCGGGCATGCCGCTGCAGGTGCTCTGTTACGAGCGCGCCGATGACATCGCCTCCGGCGTCAGCGGGGTCGTCACCAGCGCCCAAGGCATTCGCGCCAGTTTCCCTCACCTCAACCCCACTGAAATCCCAATGGCGGCTGAGGTCACGCAGGAGCGAGTGATCTATCTCCTCGACCCCATCGGTGCCAGTCGACGTTCCTTCATTCTCCGCGCAGCCGATGCTGCCCTCCGTGCCGTCGACGCGGCACTCCGCACTATCGATGAGACCTTTGGCACTCCCCGTTCGCCGCTCCGTCTCCGCGACCACGCCTTCGAGCTGCCATGGACCCCCGCTTTCCTCCGTAAACACGGCGGCCTGATCCTGTCGATCGGTCAATTCAATCAGTGGGTGGGCACACAAATCGTGGGAGCTGGCCTGGCCCAAATCTGGGTCGGCACACCGGTCACCGCGCCGCTCTTCGAGAAAAAAACCTCCGGCACCGCTGTCAAAGGCCTCCGCCTCGCCGATCAAGGCGTCGACCACAAGGGCGCACCCACCGACAGTTTCATGCTTGGGATGGACATCCACGCCAAGCTCACCGTTGTTGCCGATGGGCCGGTGGGCGCCATAAGCCAGGCCATCGACAAGCAGGTAGGATTGCCGGAAGGCCATGCGCGCCGCGAGTGGGCGCTGGGGATGAAATTCGTCATAGAAGTTCCCGCGGATTCGCCGCTGAAACCGGGAACGGTGTGGCACACCTTCGGATTTCCTGAGCCAGAAATATTCGGCTTTCTCTACGTCCATCCTGACCGGCTCGTATCGGTCGGCATCTTTGTGCCCTCATGGATGAGCGACCCGCAGCGCACAGGCTATCGATACTTGCAGCACTACATCCAGCATCCGGCTTTGTGGCCATATCTCAAAGACGGCACGCTCCGTTCGTGGGGAGCCAAGTCGCTCGACGAGTCGGGCAAACACGGCGAGCCGTTCCTCTCCGGCGATGGTTATGCACGCATCGGCGAAAGCTCGGGAAGCACCAACATGCTCACCGGCTCAGGCGTGGATGAAGCTTGGACCACAGGCGTGCAACTAGCCGAGGCCGTGCTGGAACTGCTGCGTGCGGGCAAACCGTTCACGAAGGAAAATCTCGCCGCTACCTATGAAGCCCGACGGCAGGCGAGCTGGGTGGAGTGTGGAGCACAACAGGCGGCGAACGCGCGCAACGGATTTCATGGCGGCTTGTTGCGCGGGCTGGCAGGAATGGCTCTGGCAGGTCTGAGCGGTGGTAAGCTTTCCATTCCCGCGCGCATTCCCCCGCCTCATCAACAAATCCGCGGCGGATCAGCTGCCGTGTCCGAAAAGAACGGACCATCGCTTGCATTCGAGAATGGCCGCCCACAGCACGAGGCTGCGCTTTCCGCGCGCGGCTGGCCAGAGATTGAGTTCGACGGGCATCTGCTCGTCTCGCAGCAGGACGCGTTAATTCTTGGCGGAAAAGTTCAGGCCATGCCCGGCTTTGCAGACCACGTAGTGGTTCGCGATGCCAAGACCTGCAATCAGTGTGTCGAAAAAACCTGCATCTCCATGTGTTCGGGACAGGCGCTCACAGAAGGCGCAGCAGGAGTGCCTGCATTCGAACGCGAAAAATGCGTCCACTGCGGCGCGTGTCTTTGGAACTGCGCGCATTCGCCCGATGGCGAACATGGCAACATCGAATTCCGCGCCGGTGCAGGCGGTCTGCACTCGGCAGAAAACTAGAAGCAAGCCGCAAGTCATGCCTCATACCTGCACGCCGTGACTCGTGCTTGCAAGCCGTGGCTCATGCTTGAAGAACGAGTTTTGTATCACGGCGCGACTTGAGTCGTGCCGTAACAAAAGCAGAAAATGACAGGGCTTCAGCCCCTGAGGGATTTGCAAATATGGCTAACACTCTCCACATCGTCGTTTGCGCCGGCATCGTCCCCGACCCCTTGCAAACACTGGAACCACTCAGCGGACCCGGCGCTCCGGCACTGAAAAACGAAATGGCCCTGCCCGCAGTCCTCGACCCCTGGGCAGCAAGCGCACTCTATGAGGCGGCGAATCTCGCCGCCAAAAATCCCGGCAGTAAAGTCTGGCTCATTTCGCTCGGCCCCAAGGCAAAGCTGCAGCAGGTCATGATGACCGTAGCGCAGAAGGCCAGCTTTGAATTCGTAGCAATCGACGGGCCCATCGGCGGGTTTCCTGATGCGCACTCCACCGCCGCCGTGCTCGCCGAGACCATCGCCGCCTTGCCGGGTTTGGATCGCGAGCGTCTGCTGCTGTTTGGCGGATGGGAGTCCGCAACGCGTGGTGCAGGCGTCACGCTGCAGTTGGTCGGTGAGCGCCTTGGCATCACCGATCAGTTTCAAGGCGTCGACCAGATCGAAATCCGCGACGACGGCTCATTCGAAGTGCTGGAGCGTATCGAGGGTGGAAAGCACCAGGTCTCGGTTTGCGCAGGAACGCCCGCGGTGTTGGGCTGGGCCACTGGCAACCTTGCCGAGCCGCGCAACAATCCGCAGGTGGGCATGGCCAACATGCGCGGAATTCTTCCCGCGTTGCAGAAAGCCAAACCCGTAAAGCTTGAGCCCAACGGACTGCGCTATCTCTCATTGAGCTTGCCAAAGACACAACGCACCACACGCGTGGCCAAAGATATGTCGCCAAATGCAATCGCCATCGAGTTGTTGGCGTGGATGCGGGAGGAGTAAAGCCGATGGAATCGATTCTGGTATTGACACACGTGGACGACAGCGGCACTTCGCTCGCAAAAACTTCTCTTGAAGCGGTGACTGCGGCGGTAGATCTGGCCAAGCGGCTCGGCGCCACGTTGAACATCGGCGTAATAGGAGTTGACCCTACGAGTGCGACCGGCGCTCTGGTGCAGGCAGGTGCCCGCCTGTTAACTGTCTCCGGCGAGCCCTTCGCACAAGCCCGCTATTCCAGCGATGCAGCGGCCTGCGAAGCGCTCTGCCGCGCCGCGCAAGCCAGCATCGTGATCGTACCGGGTTGCGCGCGTTTTGCGCGTGTGGCCGCGGGCGTTGCGTTCCGGCTCGGCGGAGTCATCGACACGCACATCACTGCAATCGGCGGAACCGAAAGTATAGAAGCCGGCCGTTGGTTCTATCGCCAGCGTCTTGAGGCAGTCATCAGCCGCGATGCGCGCCCATGGTTCCTCCTGCTCGATCCCGGAACGCATCCTGCGTATGAAGCCGCATCTGGAGAATCCGCGACCGCACAGGCTAATGTTGCCCAGATCGCGGTAGAACTGCCCACGCAGCGCACCACCGTCACGGGCACGCGCAGTCCTGCGTTGAGCGGGGAGACCATTCGCCCCGAGGCAAAACTTCTCTTCGTCGCCGGCGCTGGATGGACCAAGAAGCAACCCGACGGACAGGTTCATACCAGCGAGGCCGCGGGCTTGATTCTCGATTTCCTCAAAGCCTCGGCTGCATCACTCGGCAGCAGTAAATCGTTGGTCGATCAAAAAAGTGAGAACCAGGGGGCAGGCGAAAACCAGCAGGTGCTTCCCTTCCTCACCCACCTGAATCAAATCGGCCAGACCGGCGCCACGCCGCGCCATCGCAAAGGGCTCTCCACATGTTGCTACGGCGAAGAACCGCACGTGGTGGGCTGGCGTTTCATCTCCGAGCGGCGCGCCATCAGCCTGGACCCGAACTGCGGTTGGGCGCGCGGCAAGGCTGACGTAGTTTATGTCGCCGACGCCTTTCAAGTAATAGCCGAACTGAACGCGCTCTTGAACGCCGGACAAGCGTAGATCCTCAGTTCTCGTCGAGTGCTGGCACAACATCGTCTCGTTTCACGCGGACGAAGCCCGTGCGAGCGAATAGCGAGCGTCCGCCCCACCGCAGGTGGACGCCTCACCGCAGACGACTGTTCCACCGCGAGCAGCTACACGGCGCGCATCTTCCCCCCGGGCAGCAGTTGAAACACGCGCCCCCGCCAGAGCACTTTGCTTGACCAATAGCTGGCCAGCCAGAACCCAAACCCCATCAGGTCCCGCACCGGATAAAGCACGATCAACCCGAACCAGCTTCTGTCACCCACCACCAGCCTGCCCACTGCAACAGCCAGCGCCAGCCGGATCGCCACGCTCCACACCAACAGCCCCAGCCCCCACCACGGATACCCCAGCGCCGCCGCCGCTCCCCACGCCAGAAGCCCAAATGGCAATCCAAACGTGAGTGCAGTGCCAAAGTGCCCCGCCGGCCGTGAAAACCGCGTCGACCGCATCCACCGCGCCTGGTGTTTGAGTGAAGGAATCATGCTTGAATTGATCACAATATGGTCGACGGCATGGTGGCTCAACGCCACCTTCTTTCCCAGCTTCCAGGTTTCATTCCCCAGCACAAAATCGTCCGCACAATATTCGGCCGTCACCTTGAAGCCGCCCATCTGCCTGATCACATCGCGCCGGAACGCCATCGTCGGACCCAACACAAATCTCATCCCTTCCATCGCCCGCGCCGCCAGCACTCCGGCCGTCATTTCCACGCTCATGCCTACAGCCTCAAGCCGCGACCAAAGCCCGCCCTGCACGGCGATGCCGCGATACAGACAGCACATCGCGCCCACCGTCTCTTCCGCAAACGGCAGCGCCACCGCCCGCAGATAGTCCGGTGTCACTCGCACATCGCTGTCGCTGATCACTAGGATCGAGTACGCGGCCTCAGCCTCCATCCGCTCCATCGACACCACTTTGTCGTTGATGTAGTCCGGCACGCCTCCAGTAAATAGAAACTTGACCTGAATCTGCGGATAGCGCTCGGCAACGCGCCGCGCCGTCTCCAGGCCGGCATCGTCTGCTGACCGCGCGCAAAAAATGATCTCGTATTCGGGATAATCCTGTTCAAAGAAGGTAGCCAGGTTCGCATCGAGCCCCGGCTCGGCCCCATGCAAAGGCTTCAGCAGCGTGAGTGCTGGCGTAAACCCCGGTTGCGCCCCAAGCTGCGGCAACGCCAGTCGCCGCTCGCGCAGATAACCCGGCACAGCCCAAAGAACAATGCAGGCAAAACCCGTAGACGCCACCAGCCCAATGACGCCCAATCCAAGAATTACAAGGTACATGCTGAATCAAGCATACCGGTTCAGCTGACAGAGGGGTTTGACTTCGCAATTCAGACTCTGGAGAATCAACACACTATGGCAAAAACTAATGAGCTGTACGCATATTTCACAATTGCGGGTGAATTCAATCCAAACGAGATTTCAGTTCGGCTCGGTGTCCAACCAACCCAATCATGGGCAAAGGGAGATGCTCACCCCTCAAACGGACTTGAAAGAAAATTCAGTAGGTGGTCTTTGTACTCAAGGCTCGAACGCAACTACCCGTTTGAAGAGCATATTCGGGATGTAGTTAGACAGCTCAGGTCGAAAACGGTCGAGTTTAAATCGGTTTCACAGGAATTTGGCGGCACCTTGGAAGTCGTTGGTTACTTCTACTCCGGGTATCCAGGACTCAGTCTTGAGAGGGAAGATGTTGCGGCACTTGCAGAATTCAGCCTAAGCGTCGACTTCGACTACTACTATATGTATTCCGACAGGCGCGAAGACACTGGCGACATCGCCCGCTGAACAGTCCCTCTCGCTTTTGGCTGCGGTAGTCAATACGCCATTCATTCCCGTTTTCCACCAGACTTGGAAACCGCAATCGGCTTGATGGCAGTAGATCTGCGAATCGGCACAATCGCCCCAGCCGATCCCGGCGCATTCTGCTGAAACCGCGTCAGCATCTCCGTCCGCACGTACTCCACAAAGCTCTGCATCTGCCGGTTCATCTCTTCCATCCGCTCCCGCATCTGCAGCACAATCGCAATCCCCGCGATGTTCACCCCCAGGTCCCGCGCCAGGTTCAAGATGAACTCCAGCCGCTCCAGGTCCTCGTCGGTGTAGAGCCTCGTATTCCCATCGGTGCGCGACGGCTTCAGCAAACCCTCGCGCTCATACAGGCGCAGCGTCTGCGGATGAATCTCGTACATCTCGGCCACCGCCGAAATCATGTACGCGCCCTTCGATTTGCGTTTCGCCATCATGGTTTTTCTCGAATCAGCTTACACTGTCCACTGCCTTCATAGCTTCTCAAACAGCGCCACCCGCGGATCCTGGTTATTCAACTTCGCAAACTCGCGCATGATCTCTTTGCTGCGCTCGTCCTGCAACGTCGGCACCACCACTTCCACGGTCACAATCTGGTCACCCCGCTGCCCCGGCCGCTGGGCGTTCTCCACGCCCCGTTCCCGCATGCGCAGTTTCTGCCCGCTCTGCGTTCCTGGTGGAATCTTCAACTGCGCGCGTCCGTCAATCGTAGGCACGTCCACCTTCGATCCCAGCGTAGCCTCAGCAATAGTTACAGGTACTGTGATGTGAATGTCATCGCCCACTCGCGTGAAAACAGGGTTTGTACCAGTACGTACGATCACAAAAAGATCTCCTGCAGGACCACCATTCAACCCAGCGTTCCCTTTCCCCTGTAGCCGAATCCGCTGCCCATCCCGCGTCCCTGCCTTTATCCGGAACTCCACCGTCTCCGTCCGGTTCACCACGCCCTCACCCTGGCATGTGGCGCAATCGTTTGAAATCCTCCCCGTCCCGTTGCACTGCGGACAGGGAATATTGAACTTCATCCGCCCGCCCATCTGCGTCACCTGGCCAGTGCCATTGCATTCCGGACACTGCATCGGCCCACCCGTGTGCGCCTGCCCGTGACACGTGGGACAAACCTCCTGGCGATTCACCTGAATGCGCGCCTGCCCGCCGCGAATCCCCGTCCAGAAGTCCACCGTCGCCTGGTACTCCAGGTCCGTTCCTGGTTGCGGACCACGCGGTTTCTGCGGTTGCTGCGCTCCGGTAAATATCCCCGAAAAAATATCCTTGAAGCTTCCCCACGAAGCCGAACCTGCGCCCGTCTGTTGCGCCGCCTGATGTCCCGGCCCGCCAAACCCCGAGAAATCAAACCCATCGAAATCTACCGGTGGCCGTCCGCCCGCATTCTGCTGTCGCGCATAGGCCTCTGCCGTCGCCGGGTCAATCTGGTCGGAGTAGAAGCCCACCTGGTCATACACCTTGCGCTTCTTCTCGTCGCTCAGCACATCGTTGGCCTCAGAGATTTCCTTGAACTTCTCCTCAGCCTTTTTATCGCCTGGATTGACATCCGGATGATACTTGCGCGCAGCTTTCCTGAACGCCTTGCGGATCTCCTCAGGCGTCGCCGTCTTCTTCACCCCAAGCGTTGCGTAATAGTCTTTGTTCTGCGTAGTCGCCATTTTTGTCTTGAACTCGATTCCTCGCTATGCTTGATCCTTGCCGTCCACTTGCTCTCTTATAACTCAGTCGTTGATTAGATGAGCCATCCTCGAAAAGAGCGCTACTCCGGACGCTCGCCTCAAGCGTTGACCCTGGATTCCGAATGCCTCTCACGGTTCACCGGTAGCGGACGAATCTGCTCGTGAATTGCAGACTGTTGGGCGTCCGCCGCGGACTCCAAATCGAAATCCATCTGCAAGCGCATCCAGAACTCCGGCGTCAAATTGAAATACCGGGCCAGCCGAAGCGCTGTGTCCGCGGTGATTCCCCGCCGTTCGCGCACAATCTCGGATATCCGGGTCACCGGCACTCGCAACGCGATAGCCAATGCGTTCGCCGACAGCCCAAGCGGCTTCATGAACTCCTCGCGCAGCATCTCGCCTGGATGCAGAGGTGGCATCCGCGCGCCCTCGGCCAATGCGGCCTTAGTGGTAGTCAACGATTTCGACCTCGTAGGCATCGCCATCCCTCCATTCAAAGCAGATCCGGTATTGGCCGTCGATTCTCAAGCTCCACGTTCCCTTTCGATCGCCCTTCAGACGCTCCAACCGGTTCGCTGGCGGCGCATACAGTTCCTCGGCCGTGGAAACACTATGAATCTGCCGCAACTTCCGAAACGCCGCCCGCTCAATCGCCGAATATCGCCGATTGTGACGATGGTGAAACACTTGCTCCGTATTTTCATCGGCAAATGAGCGAATCATGCTTAACGTTTATCGTAACACGGTAAACGAAAAGCCGTCTCGTTTTCCAACTGGATCAGCGCTGCACCAGTCTCCCAATCGAACCGGCCAATCCATAACTTCTTCCGCCTTCCCTCTCAATAACTCGGGGCGGGCAACGAATCGTCGCCCACCCCGATAACCTGCTAACTTACTAACACCCGTGCAGCCGGGCTAACTCCGGTAGCTCCGCTCATTTCTTCTCTTCCACGTCCACATACTCGGCGTCGATCACGCCCTCGTCCCTCTTCTGCTCGGTGGCCGGCTCTCCAGCAGTTGCGCCGGGACCCGCTCCAGCCGACGCTTCCGCAGCATTGACCTTGTACAGCACCTCGGCCAATTTGTGGCTAGCCTGGGTCAGCTTTTCGTGCGATGCCTTCAGCTCGCTCGAACTCGGCGTGCCTTCCAGCAACTTCTTCGACTCAGCCAGCGCCGACTCGACATCCGTCTTGTCCGCTGCCTGCACCTTCTCGCCGGAGTCCTTCAGCATCTTCTCGATGTTGTAGACCAGCCCGTCCAGTGAGTTGCGCGCGTCAATCTCCTCGCGCTTCTCCTTGTCCTCGGCTGAATGCGCTTCGGCTTCCTTCGCCATCTTCTCCACTTCGTCCTTGCTCAAACCTGAGCTCGAAGTGATGGTGATGCGCGTATCCTTGCCCGTCGCGTTGTCCTTCGCCGTCACATTCAATATTCCGTTCGCATCGATGTCGAATGTAACTTCGATCTGCGGAATCCCGCGCGGCGCCGGAGGAATTCCCGCCAGCTTGAATTTGCCCAGAGTCCGGTTTTGCGCCGCCAACGGACGCTCGCCCTGCAGTACATGGACTTCAACTTCCGTCTGCGAATCCGCCGCCGTCGAAAACGTCTCCGTCTTCTTCGTCGGAATCGTCGTATTCCGCGGAATCATCGAAGTTGCCACGCCGCCCAGCGTCTCAATCGACAAGGTCAGTGGCGTTACGTCCAGCAGCAGAAGGTCCTTCACTTCGCCAGCCAGAACGCCCGCCTGTACTGCCGCGCCAATCGCCACCACTTCGTCGGGATTCACGCCACGATGCGGCTCTCTGCCGAACATCTTCTTGACCATTTCCTGGATCTTGGGCATGCGCGTCTGGCCACCCACCAGGACCACCTCGTCGATCTTGTCCACGCCAATGCCGGCATCCGCCAGCGCCTTCTTGCACGGCTCCAGGCTCCGGTCCAGCAGATCTTCTACCAACTGCTCTAGTTTGGCACGCGTCAGATTCCGCACCAGGTGCTTCGGCCCCGTCGCGTCCGCAGTCACAAACGGCAGATTGATTTCCGTTTCGACCGTAGTCGACAGCTCGATCTTGGCCTTTTCCGCGGCGTCCTTCAGCCTCTGAAGCGCCATTTCGTTGCCCTTCGACCCCAGATCCAGCCCCTGTTCCTGCTTGAACTCGGCGATGAGCCACTCCACAATCCTCTGGTCAAGGTTGTCGCCGCCCAGGTGCGTATCCCCGTTGGTCGACTTCACCTCAATCACGCCTTCGCCCACTTCCAGGATGGAAATATCGAAGGTGCCGCCGCCAAAGTCATACACGGCGATCGTCTCGTCCTTTTTCTTGTCCAGCCCATAAGCCAAGGCAGCCGCGGTCGGCTCATTCACAATCCGCCTCACGTCCAGCCCGGCAATCTTGCCGGCGTCCTTCGTAGCCTGACGCTGTGCGTCGTTAAAGTAGGCCGGCACCGTGATCACCGCTTCCTTCACCGTCTCGCCCAAATAGGCTTCAGCGCTCTTCTTCAGCTTTTGCAGAATCATCGCCGAGATCTCCGGCGGCGTATATTCCTTGCCCTGTGCCACAACGGCCACGTGGTCGCCCTGCTGGAGGACCTTAACCGGAACCATCTTCATTTCGTCCGAGACTTCGTTGTAGCGGCGGCCCATGAAACGCTTGATGGAGAAAATCGTGTTCTCCGGGTTTGTGATTGCCTGGCGCTTGGC
>JBAWCO010000665.1:0-10243 GCA_049590315.1 Occallatibacter sp.
CGATCAGCCGGCGAAACTTCTCAGCTATGAAGTGATTCTTGCAAATCTGGGCGAGAATCTCATTAAGGCAACGTCTGCAAAGGACGCGCTGAATATTCTGCTGAAGACCGATGTAGCCGTAGTTCTGATGGACGTCAGCATGCCGGATGTGGACGGATTCGAGCTTGCAGATGTTATCCGGCAGCATCCGCGCTTTCAGAAGACGGCGATTATTTTTATTTCGGGCATTCACCTTACCGATTCAGACAAAATTCAGGGCTATCGCAGCGGCGCGGTCGACTACATTTCAGTGCCCGTGATTCCCGAAGTGTTGCGTGCAAAGATCAGCATCTTTGCAGAGCTGCATCGAAAGACCCGGATGCTTGAATCGCTGAATCGCGACCTGGAGAAGCGCGTTTCCGAGCGGACGGCTCAGCTTGAGAAGAGCGAGGCGCAGTTTCGCATGCGCGCTGAGTTGATAGAACTTGCGTCTGAAGCAATTGTGGTTCGAGATTTGAATGGCACTGTTAAATTCTGGAATTCAGGCGCAGAGAACCTCTTTGGATGGCGTAAGCAAGAAATCCTCTCTCAAGACCTTCATACCATGCTGAAGACGGTGTTTCCTTGTTCGAGAGAAGAAATTGATGCCGAGCTGCGCAAACGCGGGTGGTGGGAAGGCAATTTGACCCAGACGACGAAGGACGGGGCAGAGATTGTTGTGGCATGCCGCAAGACTCTGAATCGCGAGTCCAATGCAATTCTTGAAGTCGGGCGTGATATTACCAATCAGATACGTGCCGAAGAGGCGCTTCGCGAGACTGAAAGGCTCGCGGCGATGGGACGCGTCGCAGGGATCATCGCGCACGAAATCAATAACCCACTCGAGGCTATTACCAATCTCGTTTATCTCCTTCGCAATCACTCGTCCCTGGATGATGAGGCAAGGCATTGCGCCGTTCTGGCCGAAGAGGAATTAAAGCGGGTCAGTCACATTACGCGGCAAACGCTCAGCTTCTATCGCGAATCGAAACAACCCATCTCGGTTCCCATGCCTGAACTGCTGCAGAGCGTGCTGACACTGCAGCAACGCGCTTTGCAGGACAATCGGATCACTATTCGCAAGCCCACATTCTCACCGTGCTTTGTCCAGGGGTTTCCGGTTGAGCTTCGACAGATTTTCTTGAACCTGATTGGCAATTCCATCCAGGCCATGCCAAACGGTGGCACTCTCAGCGTGCGCGTGCGTCTGGCGACGGACTGGACCGAGCAGCGGCGCGGAGTGCTGATTTCGATCATCGATACCGGAACGGGCATCCAGGCTCAAGATGCGCGGCGGATCTTCCAGCCGTTCTTTAGCACCAAGTCGACGAAAGGAACCGGGCTGGGACTTTGGATCAGCAAAGGAATCGTGCAGAAGTACGACGGTCGAATCGCATTCAGAAGTTTCCGCCATGCGGGAGGATGCGTCACGTGTTTCAGGGTTTTTCTACCGGGTACTGGAGTGCCTGGAACGGCTTCTGTTGCTGCCGGAGACAGCGGAGGTCAGTCTCGAACGCCTTCTCCTTTACAGGCTCAGGAAATTTGCAGTTGATTGCCAGATCACTGTGATTGAGTAGATTCCACTGAACGCCGATTGTTACATTCCTCTGAAAGAATCAGGTCACTTTTTCGGCTCTCCGAACATCCAAGTTTTCGTTGCCGTGTATTTTCGCAAGCGCTTTGCACACCGTACGAACCGTGAAGCAGTTTGCGATCAGGCTGGTCCAACCGGACCTTGACGAGAGGATTTATTGCCATGATGGAGGAGGCCCCGCAGTCGGGATGCGAAGAAGCATTTGTGGACGTCGCCGGAGCTCGCATCTACTATCTCCATGCTGGAAGCGGCAGACCGATGCTGCTCATTCATGGATTGGTCGGATCGAGTCGAAACTGGCGGAACAATATTGACGCCCTGGCTCAGCACGCCAGCGTCTACGCGATTGACCTGGTAAACATGGGTAAATCGGAGAGGGTCGGGGGACTTGATCCGGGACTTCGAGCCACCGCTAACCGCGTCATCGCCGTCATGGATTCGCTCGAACTTGCCGAGGCCGACATTGTCGCGCACTCGCACGGGGGAGCAGTCGCGCTCATGCTTGCCGCGCTGCATCCCAGGCGCGTGCGCAGGCTCATCCTCTTCGCACCTGCTAACCCGTACTGTCGTTCAGGCGATCCAATAGTGCGTGCCTATAGCACTCCGTGGGGTGGGTTTCTCGCTAGCGCTCTGCCCTATTTCCCGGCACCGATTCAGCGCATCGCTTTAGGGGAAGTGTATGGAGGCCCCGACCGCGTCGTGGATAGCTGTCTGCGCGAGGTTGTCGATGGACTGCGGAACCGGGAGACCTTGCGCCACGTCCTTTGTATCCTTCGCGGCTGGTTTTCGGAGAGGGCAAAACTGAGAGCCGCGCTTGGTCGTTTGAAAAGGACTCCGACTCTGCTGGTGTGGGGTGATCGCGACTGCACGATCAGCCTGAACTCGGGTGTGCGGCTGAACCGCACACTGAACGGTTCAGAACTCATCGTCTTGCCCGGCGGGGGGCATACCGTTTTCGAGGAGATGCCGGAGCAAGTGAACCAGATCGTGCTTGACTGGCTGAGCCGTCATCCGTGGTCGACTCAACGGAAGCGCGACAGTTTCCGTGCCGTGCCAATCATGAGTAGAAACAGGGGCAGTGGCGACATCCGACGTTTGTCTCCGGGCACCTAACGCAGCGTTGTCATCGCGGTCACTCGCCGGTCCATTGCTGTAATTCGGATCGTATTCAACAGTCTGACTGATCCGGACTGGCTCACTCCGCGCCAATGTCAACTCAGCAATAAATCTCTAATGAAGGAACTGCGCTGCGCGAGCTTGGAGGAGATCCGAGTCGGAGGTTTTGAGTACGAGGCTGCACTCCCACGCGATTTGAAGTATTTCTTCAACGGGGATTACATAGGCCTGGATTGATGAGTTCACGGTGGAGAGCCGCCCTTCGATGTCGATGAGGGAGTGATTCTGTACAGAATCCATTTCGAGCCCACACCATTGCAGACCTTCGCAAATGCGCTGACGGACCAAGGGCGTGTTTTCCGCGATGCCACCGCCGAAGATGATTGCATCGGCGCCACCGAGTGCAGCGAGATAGGCACCCACGGCCTTCAGGACGCGATACGCGAACATTTCCAACGCGAGACAGACGCGCTCATCGTTATCGTAATCGCGCATGAGCACGCGTGTATCGAGGGACCTGCCCGAGACGCCGAGCAGCCCTGACTGTTTCTCAAGCAGGTTCATCATTTCCGTTATTTCAATGCGCTCGGCTTGAGCGAGAAACTGTACCAGGGATGGGTCTACGTCTCCAGAGCGGGTTCCCATCATGAGTCCTTCCAAGGGAGTGAGTCCCATGGTGTTGTCGACCGATTGACCTTGAGCGATCGCAGTAACCGAACATCCGCTTTCAAGGTGCATGGTAACCAGATTGAGTTCACCAGGCGCTTTGTTTGCGATCGCGGCGTAGCGTTCCAGAAGGTATCGATGAGAGATGCCATGGAACCCGTAGCGGCGAATACTATGCTTGTGGGAAAGCTGAAGAGGGATGGCATAGAGTCCGGCTTTTAGCGGAATGGTGTGGTGAAATGCCGTGTCGAAGACTGCATAGAGAGTCACACCCGGGAACCGGTGGCGAAGGGCGGGGAGGATTTCAAGCGATCGCATGTTATGCAATGGCGCCCACTTAGCTAACGTGGAGATTTCCCTTTCGACATCAGTGTCGATCGCGACCGGTTGCGTGAAGCGCGCTCCGCCGTGGACGACGCGAATGCACGCGCAGTCCACGCTGTCCAGCTGCCAGCTTGAGTTGCGATCGTTGCTGTGATTGTCGAGCCAATCTAGGATGCCAGAGGAAGCTTCCGCATAATTCTGGGCGCGGATCGCCTCGGAGTGCACGACCTTCTTGCCCTCGTACACTGACAGCTTCGGTTCATTGCCGATTCCCTCAACGCTGAGATCGACCAGCTTGATTGCTTCCGAGGCCGAATGTTGCGCGGAGTGACACTCGACGATGCCGGCCTTTAGAGAATTGCCTCCGGGATTGAAAACAATAACATGCAAGATGCTTCTCCACCCCCCGTACCTCAACGCGGACCGGTGACTGGTTAGAGGCAAGGGGATATCTCGGGGTTTTCTGAATCAGCCGATGGAAGATGACATCCCTCGCGATATAGTCTTGCGTTGCGAAAAACGCCCTGCCGTAGCGCCTTCCATGCAAACAAAACCCTAGCCTCTGAAATTGCATCCAATCTTCTCCAAAGGGGCGGAGAGTGCCGACGCCTGTTGAAGTGCTCAGATCTACCCTTGATTAATCATTGAGAAGGTTGTCATGATTCGCAAACTGAAAAACGGTGAATATCGGCTCTACTCCCGGAAGAAGGATCCTTCCAGTGGGAAGAAACGAAACCTTGGGACGTTCGCGACACTCGAGCAGGCAAAGCAGCACGAGCGAGAGGTGCAGTATTTCAAGAGGCATTGAGCGAGGCCGGGCAGCCGGCCGAGTGAGTAACTGCAATTCAGGTGCGTATGGATAATACCGGCTGGCAGCGAAGCGTTCGCTGGTGATTCGGGAGAGCCATGCAGAGAGATGCGAACCTGTTGCGGCAAGTTCCCTCGAATGTCCTTTCAAACGGAGCGCCGATGGCTTCTGATCTTGGCTAGATTGCCCCTTTTGATAGTCTCGTTCCGCATTCTTACAGGTCTCCTCTTTCACTCTTCCGCGCCTTGGGGGCCGCAGCGGAACTCCAGCACGCCGTGCCTTGCTCGGCCAATCGCGACGGCCTGTTTTGGGGAGCGCGCCCCGTGCTTACCTTCTCGAACATGCTCGATTTCTTCGCGAACGAATTCTCCGGCGGCGGTCGAGGGGGACTTTCCCTCTCGCAGATCTTCTTGTGCACGCTCGAGTGTCTGCTTTTCCGGCATGGCTAAATCTCCTCCCTTCACCTACATCAAAATGCAGAAGATGCGAAGTGAGATGTCGAGGGGTTGGGCGACGCGCGGAATACGCGCAGCCGCCTTTGTCGAAGACGGTCCAGCAAGCATCTGTTGATCGGGTACTGAGTCCGATGCTTGCCCCATCGCGCCTGAATATGCAGAATAGGCTGCCGCTGATGCAGCCGCAGATAAGAAGTTACGCCTCTTCACTCGCCGACCCTCCCGGACTGTGATGCGTTTAGCGGAGCTCAGGTTTTCCGTGAGAAACAATGGATCAATGAGGGATTAAGGGGGTATGGAGGGATCACGGCGAAACTCTCGATGACGTCGCCGCCCCGCGTAGGGCATTGGTTGCATGTCATCCAACGGTCGCGTCCAGTGACAAATCAAATCCCGAAAGGATTTCGGAAATTGAGGCGAGCAACATAGCCAAAAGTTTTTGCGTCAGAATCACAGTTGTGACGAGAGCAATAGCGGATGTGAATCATCGTTTCGCGAAGCTGCTTTGGGGAGTGTATTATGACAACTTCATCACGGAAGACCGCACAAAAGAAGGCATCCACGGGCAAACGGAGATGGGTGTCGAAGGTCAAGACCGAGTCCACCTATCCGCGCCAGGGCCTGTTCACAAAGGATCCCGAGACGATCGCTCGGGAGCTGGCTTCGAAAAAGGTTTCGCCGAAAGGACCGGGATCGGGCATGAAGATGCTGACATATTTCATCAATCGCGCCGGCAAAGATCTCAGCCCCACGCGGAGAAAGAAGCTCGAAAGAGCCAAGGAATTGCTCGCCAGGCGCGTTCGCGATGCGAAAGAGAAAGAAAAGAAACATGTCGCTTAGGCAAGGCTCTAGCTCCTGTGCCTGTGGGCTTGAATTTCGTCAGGGTCCATTGCCCAAGAGCCTGTGAGCCGCATGGGCAGGGTAATGTGGTCTCCCGTGTGACAGGCCCTATTATGTCCGTAGGTGGCGGATTGTTTTCATTGTAGCCAAGCCACCTTGCGCAGAACCCGCCGCAGGTTCCAGGGAAGGAATTGCCATGAGGATTGGTTTTTTGGGATTAGGCAAGATGGGAACACCGATGGCGCTGCGGCTGATTGTGGCCGGACACGAACTAGCAGTATGGAACCGGGACGAAGAGCGCACGAAGCCGCTGATTCACGAAGGCGCAATCGCCGCGGCGACTCCGGCAGAGGCCGAGCTAGGCGCCGACGCCGTAATCACCATGCTCTTTGACGATGCGGCGTATGAAGAGGTGTTCTTTGGTGTCCACAGGCTCATTGACACGCTTTCACCGGGAGCGCTTCACATTTCATGCAGCACGATCAGCGTCGCACTGAGCGAGCGGCTCGCTGTTGAGCATGCGAAACGAGGCGTCGATTTTGTGGGAGCGCCGGTGTTCGGCCGGCCAAACGTGGCTGAGGAGGGTCGGCTGTGGGTCGTGACAGCCGGCGCTGACAATGCCGTGAACCGTGCTCGTCCGCTGCTTGAGGCATTTTCGCGAGGGATCACTGTGGTCGGCAAAGAACCAAGGCAGGCACATGCCGTCAAGCTTGGCGGTAATTTTCTCATCAGCGCCATGATTCATTCGCTCAGCGAAGCCTTTGTCTTCGCAAGTCAGCAGGGGATCGAGCCGGAGACATTTTTCGAAGTCGTAAACAATGCACTGTTCCAGTCACCCTTTTACGCCGCGTATGCCAAGGTCATGCTGCATCCGCCGGAACAGATTGCGGCAACCATTGAACTGGGCGCAAAAGATCTTCGCTTATTGCGCGAAGCAGCCGCGAACCGGCAGACGCGTTTGAGCCTTGCCGATCAGATGGCGGAGATCTTTGCCGAGGCGAAGCGCATAGGGCTGGCCTGCGAAGACTGGGCCGTGGGTCAGTACAGGATGGCTCAACGACGAGGAGTGGAGATGCTCACGAAAGGTGGACAGTGAGCAGAGGCTGGGGCTATGCCGGAACCCTTCCGTGCGGATGGCTCAACCTGAAAACAGAGCAGTGAAGACACAGCTATGCGCAATCACTTCTGTCCGCGGGTCGCGGGCGATGGATGCCCGAACCCGGGACAGAAGAATGCGTTTCGTGTTGAACACATCAAGTGGTCTTGCGGAAGATTAGTTGCAACTGACTATCATTTCAACTGGACAAGGAAGTTAGCTAACGCGGAGTCGAGGGAAACCCCGTTGATGGTGATGCTGCCATTGCCACCAACTTCTCCAACGACAATCGAATTTGATGTCCGGTCGTCAACCAGTCTCAATCCCTCGAGAGAAACACGAGACGAGCCATTTTCGGCCCACCATGCGCGGTTCATCGAGTTGCCTTCAGACGAGTCGTATGATGTGAGATTTGTCTCGGCCAGATTGGAAGTTGAGGCGTGGTAATAACCATAGACTCCGGAATTGCAGGCGAATGCACCATTCACGGAACCCCAGTTGTCTCCAATGAAAACGTAGCCACCCCCAGCCGAGTTTCTGCTGATGGTATTCGTAAACCAAACATTGGAGGCACCACCCACGACAAAGCCGACGTTGGGTGCTGCATCGACCGTTACCCCATTCATCGTAACTGCGTTCGCACCACTGTCAATCAGTGCTCCATCGATCAAGGGGTATACGCAGGCAATGTTGTTAAATGATGCGCCCTGGCTCGCGGTCACATCGATACAGTCTTTTCCACTGACGACTGGGGAGCTATATCGACCGGAACTGAGTACGGTGCCGTTGTTGAAGGTAGCGCTGTTGGGAACGAGCGTGCCGAAGTTTGGATCCTGACCCACCATCAGTCCTGAATTCGCAGTGGTGTCGATATAGAAGTTAGAGAAAGAGGAGCCGCACCCCCCGCGCACCGCAATACCGCTTGAAAGGCTGCGGTAGATCTGAATGTTCGAGGCGTTTAGACCGCAATACACAGTCCCTGTCGATGTATTGTTCCACTCCAATGCATCATCGCCGGTGTTTTGCGAGAAGTAGTTATTGACGACCGCGCTTCCGACATTTTCAAAATGCAGTCCGTCGGCGGAGGTGTTATTGACGCTTGTCCCCCTCAGAAACTGGATGTTGGTGCTGGTGTCAACCCAGATTCCCGGGCCCGGGGAATGCTCAATGGTGGTGTTGTTGAGCGTCACGTTCTGGGAATTCTCGACGAGCATTGCGGTGTTGCCGGCATCCGGACGCGGGAATGGAAGTGCTGAGTCCCCGATGTAGCCGATATCAAAATTCGAGACCGTCACATTGGAGGAATTCACGATCCGGATGCATGACCCGGCCGTCGAGGTTGCGATCGTGTCGCAGAGAAACCTTGCGCCATTCTGCATAATGGCCGTGCCGTGAAAGTTGTTGAACTCGAGTCCCGGTTGGTTTTCATTGTGGAGCAGATACAGTCCCATCGGGAAGTAGATTGTTGCGTTAGGGTTCGAGTTGATGATCGACTGAATCACGCCGGTGACATTTGTAGTGCCATTTCCTACGGCTCCCATTTGGAGAACGTTCAGGGTGCCTGCTGGGAGCGAAGGATTCACTGGCGACGGCGCGAACGCCGCTGGCGGAGTAACATTCGGACGAACGCACTGGCTGGGTTCAATCGATTGGCCCAGGGCACCCGACACGGTTGTAACGAACAGGTTTAGGCAGACGAACACACGGGTAGCGTTGCTCAGATAAGCATTCTGAAAACGCACAAATAGCTCCTTTTGATTGTAGGCGGAGTTCTACAGGCTGCCGGTCCCGTGGATAGTGCTTTGGGAAAGCGAGCAAGGTCTTTTTTCCATCTTCCGAAAGGCAAGTCGATCAGTACAGGGCTGCATTATTTGCTGTAAAAAGCATCAAAGGGGCGTTCTCAGAGAGATGGAAACAATGTGTTGTTATTGAAAGAATCATACCATCAAGCAATGGATGATTGTTAAAAATTCTATTACCAGAAAGGTCCAGCGCAAGAAGTGCTCTGGTGGATGCCGTCTCCGCGACGCATCGGGTTATTTACAAGCAAAATATTTGTGAGAGCCTTTGCCTGCTCGCAGCCGGGATTGTAGCGGGCGGATCGACACTGTCCGATAGAAATCGAGTGTTGAGGGAAACGAGTTCAAGATCCTGAGCGAGCCTCCCACCCCTCCCCCTTATCCCCGCGCGCGTTGCTGTGCTAGATCGTTCCAGCGCGCTTGCTCCAGACAGCGAAACGGCGCCTTCACCCGGACAATCGTGACTCGTTCCGAGAGATGGACTGCGAGCTATCGCTTGTCTGCAGCGGGCGATGTTTTGTGCCGTGTCAGCATCGCCGAATGCCCATCGGAACGGGAACGCAGGAATGGACTGGATGCTGAGCAGGGTGATGCTGTGGTGCGGGGCTGCGAAGATCATTTGGAATTGCACTGTGCAGTTGAGCACGACAAACGAAACAGCGAGTTAAGCGTGCTTCATACCTGAACGATGCTTCCCATAGCTTCCATTACTCCAATCCGACCGCGCGTGCAGTGTCATGTTCAAAGCATTTGAGCATTGGCGCCGAAAACTCAGCGCGTGTAATGAAAACTCGTCCAATCCGAAACCAAAGACTGTCGACGCACTCGCAAATCGCGAATAGCGCGCGGGAATCTGGCTTTCCAACCGCTCTCTGAGACGACTGGATAGCCGACTAAAGTGAGAACTTTAATTGCTTTGAATTGCAGACACTTACAGTTACTAACGACGCTCACATAAAAGCGGAAAAGGGCTAGGAGCAACCTTTATAGATCACGATTGCATCTGACCGATCACGTAAGACAGGTTGCGTACTGATCGATCGTAAGGCAGCTTGCGGATCGTTGGTAAGTCCCTACAAGGTACTAACAACTTACAACCCTGCGGAGAATACTATGCTGACCAGAATGCTAAATCCACAGGTCTGTTATGCGCCCGTCGTTTCCCATTCCCCGCTGCGATGGCAGCATGATTGTTCCTCACTTGGAAACCAGATATTCAATATGGCGGCGCCAGCATTCATACCTCGGCCGACTCCCGGCACATCCACCATTCATATTCCACGAAAGAGCAAACCCGAACTACTTCCTCAACCGGATGACATCGGCGAAGTCGGTGCATCCAGGCGTCCACTGACCGTCGCCCATGTTGTCGAGGGCTGTCAGGGCGGCGTGGGAACAGCAGTTTTGCATTTGATTGAGGAACAGAAGCTGGATCCTCGAATCCGTGCGATCCATCTACTAGCTGATCCGGACCGATTGGGTGAAATGCTTACCAGTGTCCCAGCAAACTCCCACTGGTATAAGAGC
>JBAWCO010000666.1:0-2608 GCA_049590315.1 Occallatibacter sp.
GCTCTTAGCTGGGCTTTCGTTTGGTCACCCATAGCCTGCTTGGTAGATTTCTGCGACCAATCCATCGAGCGAGCCTCCCAGTTGATATTGCCTATCGCGCTCCACATTTGCTCGGTGGACTGTTCGCCACCCCGCTTCATTTCAGCGAGTTGTTCTTGCATCGCAACCAATTGGCCGTGATATATCGTCAACGCCCAAATTCCTATAACCGCCAGTACTATTTGGCTGGAAAAGTAGCCCACTTCCAACCAATGGAGTTTCTTCTTGGTCTCGGATTGAGCATCGCTGGGGTTTTGTTCGCCGGGATCAGTCATTACGTCCTACCTTGGGAGTGCAGCTGTTGGGGATGGTGCAAACGGCTCGCTATCGGGATTCCCGGTTGGGCCATGGTATCTTGCTCATCTGGCACCGAGCTTCCACCCTGTTAGGAATCCAGCGCGCAAAATCGGGGATGGATTATGAAACACGAATACCACGAAGGGTTAAATGCTGGCGAGAACTTTGAGCAATTGGCGCAGGCTGTTTGAGGCTCAAGACGCCAAAGTTAGCCCATCGAGAATCGACCTGATTCGCATTAAAGCGACTATTTCCTAAATCGAGCACGTAGGTCTACCAGACAAACCGTCAACGCAGCAACCACCCGCACTGACAACTGACCACTGAAAACTGACAACTGCTTCTCACTTATCCCGTCTTCGCCTCTGATGCGTAGAAGGAATATTCATATCCTCGCGATACTTCGCCACCGTCCGCCGCGTAAGCTGAATCCCCTGCGTCTGCAACAACGCAGCAAGCTGGTCATCGGTCAGCGGATGCCGCGCATCCTCTTCCTCAATCAGCTTCTTCACCTTGCGCTTCAGCACCAACAGCGGCGTGTCCGCGCCCTCCGGCCCATTCGATCCTTCGGAGAAGAAGAATCGCAGTTCAATCACGCCCTGCGGCGTATGCGCATATTTATTGGCCACAGCCCGGCTCACCGTCGAAGGATGAACGCCGATCTCCTCCGCCACTTCCTTGATCATCATCGGGCGCAGGCCTTCGATGCCAAGTTCAAAAAAGTCCTGCTGCCGCCGCACAATCACTTCGCAGGTCCGCAAAATCGTGCTCTTCCGCTGCGCGATGTTGCGCATCAATTGCATAGCAGAGCGGAACCGCTCCTTCACATAGTCCTTGACTTCTTTATCCGTGCCCTCGGACACCAGCATGCGCCGGTAGCGCGAACTCAACCGCAGGCTGGGCATGTCTTCCTCGTTCATTGAGACCACCCACTCGCCCCCGCGCTTGATAAACACCACGTCCGGCTCAATCAGCCGCGTCTGCTCGCGGTTGTAAAGGCGCCCAGGGTGCGGGTCCAGCGTGCGTACAAAGTCGAGGCCCGCCTGCGCCTCCTCGGCAGTCACACGCATCGCGCGAGCCATGTCTTTCAGGTCCCGCTTTTGCAGCAGTTGCAAATGCTGGTCCACAATCAGCGCCGCCACTTCCATGCTGCGCCGCCGTGCCTCCCACTGCGCCTCGGCCTCCGCGCGCAAGCTACCGTGAGGATCCGGATTATCGCCCGCATCGCCACCTTGCCGCGCATACAACTGATTGAACTCTTCCTGCTGGGCCCTGATCTGCAGCATCAGACACTCGCGCAGGTCTCTGGCGGCCACACCGGTCGGGTCCAGATGCTGCACCTGGTCAATCGCTCTCCGCACCAGGTCAAGAGTTGCGACGTCCAGGCTCGCCGCGTCCAGGGCTGCGGCCTCTGGTTTCGCAGCGTCCAGAATCACGGAACCCAAAATTGCGCTGTCCAGAACCGCCGCGTCCATGCTTGCGAGGTCCAGCCCCGTGGCCAATTTCGGATGATGGCCGTTTTGCGTAGCGAGGTCTTCGCTGGCCCCGCTTTCCAGCCTTCCGTCTTCTTGTCTTCCGTTTTCGAGTTTTCCGTTTTCCGTTTTCCCCTTGCGGTTGTTCCTGTTCTCCGCGGCTACCTCATCCGGGGTGCGGCTCAACGCCATCGCCAGTTCTTCGTCGCTGGCCGCCAGGTAGCCGCCCTCGTCCAGGTTACCGATGACGAATTCCATCGCCTCCACAAGCTCTGGCTCCAGCGTCAGTGCCCCCAGTTGCCACGCCAGGTGATCGGACAGAGTCGTAGGCTGGGAGAGAAAATTCTCAAACGAGGGCTTCTCGTTGTCCTCATACTCCGGCTGCGTCCGGTAGCCGGGATCGAGATAGTCCTGGAAGTACGATCCAAAGTCGATTTCGTTGAAAGAATCCTTCGGTGGGGCCGGGGGCTCTTCCGCGGCGCGTCCCAGCAGTTCCTCGCGGCCCGCCACCTGATCCAACATCGGAACCGTTTCATCGATCTCCTCCAGGACGGGATTTTCCACCATCTCGGCATCGATCATCTCCTTCAATTCCAGCTTATTCAGTGCAAGAACGCTCACCATTTGCATCAGGCCCGGCGTCAGCACCTGGCGTTGCGAGACTTTCAGGTTCAATCTTGGCTGCAGCAACGGCATATTTGGAGACTCGTTCGGCTTTACTAACTCTTCCAGTGTAATCTGGCACGAAAATTGCTAACAAGCAAATTGCCTCATTTCGAGACATTCGTCCCGTTATGGGC
>JBAWCO010000667.1:0-1628 GCA_049590315.1 Occallatibacter sp.
TCGCCGCTGGTGCCACCGCTGTACATTCGCCCATACAGGTTGCCGTCCCGCCCTTGGGCAATGGGGATGGGCTGCTGGTCGAGGCAACCGTCGGTGGAGCAGTCCACGTCGTGAATGACGGAGAACGTCTGGGCCGAGGCCGGCAGTAGTCTAATGATGCAAACAGCGACCATGAAGACAAGGAAGCGACAGCAAGTGGCTGGCATGAAACCTCCGGAGAATTGCCCTGGTGCTGGCCGGATCCGCAATCCTGACCATCCATACCAAGCCGAACAAGCAGGCGCGAACCGTGCTACAATCGCGGCGTTTGGTGCCTGGGCACCCTTTGTTTTAGGCACAGACTCCCCCGAGATCAACTCAAGAAACATAAAAAGATGTAAGCGCAACCTATCTCTTTTATGGCGAAAGAGTTGTACGAGTTCGGGCCCTTCCAGCTGGATCCCTCCGGCCGCCGGTTGCTGCGCCACGGGGAGCCGGTAGCCATCACCCCGAAGGCGTTCGATACGCTGACGGCGCTGGTGCTGTGCCGGGAACAACCGCTGAACCGCGAAGCGCTGATCGCGAAAATTTGGCCGGACACCGTCGTCGGCGAGCACAATCTGAACCAGTGCATCGCGGTCCTGCGCAAGGTGCTGGACGATGACCCGCGGCGGCCAGACTACATCGCCACGCTTCCGGGGCGCGGATATGCTTTCGTGGCCGAAGTGCAAGTGCTGGCAAAGGCGAATGGGGCGGAAAAAGTCGATGTCCCCGCCGCCAATCACGAAGAAGCGCATCCCGGTTCGCTTCTTTCCGCTCATCCTGCTCCCGTGCCCGCTCTGCCTCCGTCTCGTGCCAAGCGCTGGCGTGTCGCCTGGTTCGCCGCCGCGGTCACGATTCTCGCCGTGGGGCTGTTCTGGTATTTCCTGCGGCATACGGATTCGGCATCGGCGGCGCGACGAGCGGCGAAGGCACGGCGATCGGTGGCAGTGCTGGGGATGAAGAACCTGACGGAACGTCCGGACGCGGCGTGGCTCTCGATGGCGCTGCCGGAAATGCTGACGACAGAACTAGGCGCGGGCGGCGTTTTGCGCACGATTCCGGAAGACGAGGTCGCACGGAATAAGACGGAGTGGAATCTGGAAGAAGCGACTTCCCTGCCGCCGGAAGCGCTCGGGAAAGTGCACCGCAGCCTGGGCGCGGATTTTGTGATCACGGGTGGGTATACGGTTCTTCGCCCGCGGGCGAGTGACGCGGGCGAGCAGGTGCGACTCGATCTGCGCCTTCAGAATGCGCAGACAGGCGAGACCGTCGCTTCCACCTCGCAGGAAGGCGATCTGCAGGATCTGTTTCTGTTGGTGTCGCGGTCCGGCGCTGAGTTGCGGAACGACCTGGGCGGCGAGCCGGTAACCGCTGCGGAAGTGAGCCAGTCGCGGGCAGCGGCCGCGGCCAATGTGCAGGCAGAGAGATTTTATGTGGCGGGGCTGGAGCGACTGCGGACTTTCGACGTGCCGGAAGCGCGAGACTTGCTGGAAAAAGCTGTCGCCAGCGATCCAGCATTCCCTCTGGCTCATCTGGCACTGGCCGATGCGTGGCGATCGATGGGCTATCAGGCGAACGAGGCTGCCGAGGCCAAGCGAGCCAGGGAA
>JBAWCO010000668.1:0-5629 GCA_049590315.1 Occallatibacter sp.
ACGATGAGGTTCCCTTCGCCGTGGGGGAAATCGCACACGAGGTCGTCTACATGGCGGTCGCGATTATCTTCCTGGTAGTTCTGGTTGGATTTATCGGCGCTCACTTACTTGGACGGTACAAGAAGAAACCGTCAAATGAGCTGCTCATCACGTGGTTGAATCGAGAACTGCGGCCGGTCCCCGGAATGGTCTTGCTTGTATCTGTCCCCATGGTGATCGTCAGCGGGCTGATCCTGGCTGTGTACGAGGGATATCATCTTTCAGCTACACATAGTTTGATTTCGAGGCTCGAAGGAGCCGGAGCAGTGCTTGAGCAAGCTGGTGACTATAAGGCCGGAGCGGATTTCAGGCGTCGCGCATTTGCTCTTGCCGGAAGCCCGCAGCGTGATTATTTCTATCGAAGAGACTTGTGGATGGCGGACTTCACGCAGGCCCACAAACTCAACCCTATCGAGATTGTCAGCAGGCTTGGCAGCATTGAAGCGACTTATGGTCCAGGAGGCACGTCGCAGTCCGATTTCGAAACTAGCGACGGCGAGTTGATGGGAGCGTCGATTTACATTAAGGCTCGCTATCAAGGTCAATACGATCAGGGGATGGTGAATGCCTATAAGGCGGGTTTTCTTACTGGCAAGGATTCAAGCGCCGTTCCTTTTACGGGCAAGCTGGTATTGGTCTGTGAATTGGTCTCGGTCGTCGACGATCCAAAGCAGCCGGCATTGCTACAACGCGTGAATGCGGCACAGGGCATTCTTACCGAGCTAGATAATTTGTATCCCAAGTACGCAATGGGTCAGATTCTCACAGCAGAGCAACTGGGAGCCGTGTCAGACCTCGATCGGCTGGGTGTGACGCTGAAGACCGATCAGACAACTGCTTCGATTCAAAAGAATATGGATTCGGCAACATCCGCCGACAGAAATCTCGTTTCTGCCTATCTGCTGAATAACATCCAATTCACTGACACGTTGACGAACCAGATTGCCGATCCAACCAAATCAAAAGACGCCGAGACTCAGTTGAATTTGGTGGTGGAGAATACATTATTGCCCATCGCCAGGAGTATCTATGGCTCTGAAACGCTGTCCAGGGCAGTCGTGCTTCGACACACGTCGGAGGCGGTCAAGCGCGCTCGCGATCTTGTAGCGTTGGACTTGGCGGTAGTAGCGTCCAGGGAGGCTTCGCACAACGATCCCAACAAAGCTGCTGTTGCACTCAAGTGCCTGGATGTTGCTGAGAAAGCTGAGCGGCTCAATATGCTTCTGGTTTCGGAGCAATGGCTGACGGAGGCAAAGTCGCTGCAACAAGGCGGAACGAAGATTGCGCCAGCGGATGTAGATCGAATGAACGCGCTGGCAAGCAAGTTGAAGGGATCAACTTTGAGTTCGAGCCTGTTCCAAATATGACTGCAAGCGGGCCGAACTCTTCTCATTGAACAAGCCGGTAAAGATCGACGACGCCGTTGTAATTCGACACGTAGATTTGTCCTCCATCAATCACCGGAGGATCGGATTTGTTGTAGAGGAACTGAACGCAACGGACTGGATGGCAAGTACAGAAGACATCGAGACGTTTGAATCGATCAGAAGGCGCTCGTATCAACCACATTCACCTGTGAATATCCGCTTCCCAGAGCACCATCCTCGATAGTCACATTTCCTGGCAGGTAAGTCTGTGCGTACTGGATTCGCACGGCGACACTATTGGCAACCTCCGCCTTAGGATCGATGGGCCGGTGATGCGGTGGTCCATCCTGCGCAGCCCAAGTCTGGCGGATTAAATCGAGAGAGTACTTCGACGGCAAGGTGGCAAACTGCGCCGCCGACGCGGGATCCAGAGTTAGTCCGAGAGCCTGCGCCTTGGCCGCCATCCATCCCAGCGTAATGTCGCACAGCCGCGTTCCTGCATCCACTGCACCCCCCTGCGCCGTTCCTCCGCCTACGTCGCCGTGACAACCGGAGAACCATACCTGCTCGATGGTTTGACCGGCCGCCGGGGTCGAGGTCCAGAGCGTTGCAGGAAACTGGGCGCGCTGCTCGTCGATAGCCAGGCACTGATAGGCATTTACGATATCCGGATGAAGGCCGGTATCGAGAAACCCGTAAGCCTTCGCGTCCACACCGCCGAAGATCGCCGGGATTCCCAGCGAGCCCACTGTGTCCCATACGCCGACCATCTGGATAGTTACCTGTCCGAGCCCGCACGCAGTCAATCCGGCCAGAATCGAAGCGCGGTTCACAGGGTCGCGGTACGCGGCAAACGCCTGTGTCACGCAGTTGTCGCTGAAGGCTCCTGTCGGGAGACCGCAATTTGCAATCATCCCCGCCAGGCTCCGGGCCGTGTATGCTCCGCGGCTAAAACCAAACAGGAATATCTGGTCGCCTGGCTCATACACATGAGCTATCTTCGTGTAGCCATCCTGTATCTTCTGCAGAAGCCCCGCCCCGAAGGCGCCTTGCAGAACGCGGGTCAACCCGGTGGCATCGGCGCCCACCCCATCGTCGTAAAACGTCACCTGGTCAGAGGTCACGGTCAGCGCATTATAGAGCCGATAAACATTCGTGTTGTTCACCGGGGCCTGCCACGTCCCGTCCGCACAAAACACAATTCGCTTCGACATTCAGACCCTCCTCTGTTTCGCAACTCTTTTCCGTCAGCATGCTATCACGGAAAGAATGCAAGCATCTTCCCACGAAAATTCATGCCCTCATAGAATCTTTTACGTTGACAACCAGCACGACTCGGTATTCTATGTGTTCATGCGACGCAAGCTATCCCCCATACTTATAGCCGCGCATGGCTTTGAAGCGTGGAACGCCCGGCCATCTCGCGAAGTCCTTGTAGCAGCAGCTACTCTTGTAATCAGTCTTTTGGCCACTGGGTGTCTGTCCCCCCTGGCGAAACATGCAACTGCGTTTTCGGCCGCCACTGCTACGGTGATCGGCGGCTCTGAAGACGCTTATCGCGGCGCCATGCAGCTTCGCCTTCAGGAGCAGGCCGCGGCCAGTGTTTACTCTTATGATAAGAACCCACAATGGAGTCCCTACAAGGATCCGGTACCTCTACTAACCTCCGACCAACTGAATGCACGGATCAAGGTGCTTGACGGCCTGAAGGCATACGCAGATACCTTGGTCGACCTAACCTCCGGCAAGCCCTCCATGGAGCTTGAGGCGAACGCACAAGCCGTCGGCGCCAACTTACAAGGGCTTAACCAAAACCTCGCCACCGATCTCAGCACCGCAGTTCCTAATCTTCCCGTCATGAGCACCTCAAACGCCAACGCCGCCAGCACTGCGGTCCTTGCATTGGCGGAATACCTGACTGCCCGCAAGGTGAAGGCGGCTCTTCCCAAGGTGACGCAGGACATGAATCCAACCATCACAGCGCTCTGCGAGTTGCTAAACAGCGACATCACGGTCCTTCGTCGCCAGGCGGATGTCGACTACCAGACTCTGATTGAACAAGAGAACCAATCCATTCAACACGAGGGCACGACTGTCAGCCCGTACGAGCGTCGCCTTGAGATAGGCAATCTTCTAATTCTTGCCGCCCAGCAAAAAGCGAACGACGATATGCTCGCCAAGTTACAGACGGCTCTGCATACGCTGGAGATGACGCACCAGGCACTTGCTGCCGCTGCCCAGGGAAACAATCCAGAATCGATCTCACAAAAAATCGCGGAGCTTGCAGCAGCCGGCAAAGACCTAAGCAACTATTACAAGGTGCTGCAAGGCACCAACCAGTTCACTCCCAGCGATTAGCGATTCAACAACCTCAATCCCCGGAGACAAGCCATGAGCACGCCAGCCTCACCCGCACTCCAGAACCCCGATCCCGGCGCAACTTATCAAGCGGCGTACGATGCCCTTGGCACTGCATACTGGGAAGCATCGGACATCAACAGCAAAGACCTTGTCTACGGGGCCCAGCAGGCCATCGGCGAAATCATTACCGCCATCAATCAGCAGCAACTCGCCACCAACACGGCGCTCTTCATTCAACTCACGCCAAAGATTCAAGCTATCAACACAGCCCTGGCTCAAATCAAGGCTAGCATTAATACCATCACCAAGAACATAGGAACTGCCGCGACCGTGATTTCAGCCATTAGCAAAGTTCTATCGCTCTACCCCGGACTTTCCTAACCGAGGCTGCGCCCCGTTCTTTTTCCCTTTGCAGCGCCTCGTTTCAAAAGAACATTCCACGAAGGCAGCAATCAGGTGAACGGGATCAGAAACAAAACGCACCCATTCGACTAACAAGATTGCCACAATCGATGTGGCGCCACAATGAAAATTGTGACGAGAGATCTGTTCTTTCTGGCGACTGCAAATGAAATATCTTCGGCCGGACGTTAACTCCGGTATGAGAGGAAGTCTGCTGCTCAAGCTCCATGTAACAACCTCGTTCCCACGTGCTTATTAACTTTCTAATTACCATTTCTTCCCTGACTGATAACTGCGAAACTACGCATCATCATTCGGGAGTTTGGGTTCGTTCGAACCTGTCGCTTATTTGGGTTGACAGCGAGTTGCGCTCCATTCACACTGCTACCCTGAGCCGAATGCGGGCCTTTAGTGCCTATGCAATTCGGCAACCGCAGTTGAGCTCGCCAGTCTGAAAGGATTGAATTCAATGCCTGGTTTCGCGGGATTTGATACGGATATTTATCCAGGAGACGATGTGATGTCCTGGTTGCGCGCCAACACCAACCTGGCGTGGTGCGGATACTATCTGGGCGGAGCGCCCAGCCATCCTAACACCACGTGGATGGGAAAACGCGCGGCCCTTCAAGACAATGGCTGGGGTATCGCGCCGGTCTATGTAGGGCAGCAGGTTACTGGACCCGGAAGCCGAAACCCGTCAGCGGCAACCGGACTGAAAGATGGAAACCAGGCCGCGCTCATGATGCAGAACGAAGGGTTCGCTCCAGGATCGTACGTGTATCTAGATCTCGAAAACGGTCCGCCTATACCGCAAGCTCAAATGGACTACGTAACAAACTGGGTCAACGCGGTAGCCAACGGCGGCTTCATGCCAGGAATCTATTGCAGTCACTTGCTGGCACAAACGATCAACACTTCTTTCCCCTCATGTCGAATATGGGCATTCAAAGTGCCTACCACAGCGAGTCATCCGGTGGCCGCTCCGTTTCCGTGTCCGGACCCCGGTGGGTGTGGATATGCTGACGCCCATGCGTGGCAGCTCGACCAGAACGGAGTCCATTCTCTGCTACCTGAGATTGAATCGTCCCTTGGAATGGATTCGAGCTCCGCGATCTCAGCGGATCCCGGCGCGCCCGATTCCTAGATCGCTGCCTGCGAAAACGAAAGTCCGCCGTCAAGCCTCTGAGAGCATTTGCTTCTCTTGACTGAGGGGACTCGGTCTGAGCAGGGCGTCGACGATGCTCCCCTTTGGCCTTCGGGAGTTTCTAGATGGTACCCTATGGATACAGCTTTTACTTGCCCGTTCGCACCGTTCCGCCGCTCCGGGAGTCAGCGGGACAGATAACGTATGATTTCTGATGCGGTAAAGTGAAGATGAGTCAGTTGGGTGTGTTGCCCGCGACCGACTCTAGCAGTGGCCCCGTAGCTCAGGTGGATAGAGCAGCAGTTTCCTAAACTGT
>JBAWCO010000669.1:0-5346 GCA_049590315.1 Occallatibacter sp.
GTCCTCTCCCGAACTGCGGTATAAACTGACCACAACCCTGGAACTTCGCATCGAAGAAGAGAATGCCTACTGAGACCAGCTCACCCGCCCGGCTTCCCCCGTCGATCGCAGTGAGCGGGGATGCAGACAGCGCACTCACCCGGCGCGCGCACGCCGAAGCGCTTCATGCCTACCGCACTCCTTTTGCCCGCGACGCTGCCCGCATCCTCCACTCGCGCGCTTTTAGACGCCTAGCCGGCAAGACCCAGGTGTTTGCCCGGCTGCCCGAGGATGCGCCTTCCGACCACTTCCGCAGCCGCCTGACCCATACGCTGGAAGTTGCCCAGATAGCGCGTACCTTGGCCGGCGCGCTGGGTCTCAACATGGAGCTGGCTGAAGCGCTGGCGCTGGCCCACGACATTGGTCATCCGCCTTTTGGCCACACGGGCGAGAAGGCTCTGGACCACTGCCTGCGTGGCTATGGTCTCACGTTCGATCACAACCTGCACGCGCTACGCATCGTCACCTGGTTTGAGGAACGGTATGCGGCGTTTCGCGGCCTGAATCTGACGCTCGGTGTCCGCGAAGGGATTGTGAAGCACTCGCGCGACTATTCCGCTTCTTCTCACCCGGAGTTGGCCGAATACTTCCTCGACCGGTTTCCCCCGCTGGAAGCGCAGCTTATCGACCTTGCCGACGAAATCGCTTATTTGACGGCCGACTTGGACGATGGCCTCGAGTCCGGCATCCTCACCCTGGCGCAGGTTCGCGACGGCGTGCCCCTGTTTCGACGCTTCCATGACGCTGTGCTTGACGAATATCCTGCGGCACCGGAAAAGCTGGCTGTCAGCGAATCGCTGCGGCGTGTGTTGAATTTGCTGGTGACTGATCTGCTGAATGAAATCCTGGCAGGCGTGGCCGCAATCGGCGCAGCTACGCTCGACGATATCCGCTGTGCTCCGGCGCGCCTTGCCGTTCTCAGCCCACAGGTTGAATCCGAGCGCGCAGCCGCCAAGGAATTCCTCTACGCGAACTTGTACAACTCGCCCGTTATGGAGGAAGCGCACGAGCACGCCGACTCGGCGGTGCAGGGTCTGTTTGCTGTTCTGGTCGCCGGACCGAGCCAGCTTCCGGAGGATCATCAGGCGCAAATCCCTACGCAGGGACTCGCGCGCACTGTGGCGGACTATATTGCGGGCATGACTGACAGCTATATTCAGCAGCTTTGGTCGCGCTGCGGTAGCTGATAAGGCCGCCAGCCTGAATCAATCTTTTGTCGCGAAGCAGCAGGGAGGCAGGAATGCGCGTGCAGTACCACTTTCGAAACTCGCCGGACGGACTTTGCGCATGGAACGTGCACCGGCTCGTTGAGATGTCGCGCGATCTCAAACCCGAACCTGTGCCTCTATCAACGATTCGCGAACTTGACGAACCCTATTGGGCTGGTGGAGAAAATCAGAAACTGACTTGCCGTGAGGTTGTCGATCACGCCCGCTTGATGCTTGAATCCGACCTTGCGTTTCCAGTGATTCTCTCAAGCGATGGCCGGGTCATGGACGGGATGCATCGCATCTGCAAAGCGCTGTTGCAGGGTCTTGACTCCGTGGACGCAGTGCGTTTTGGGCACGACCCGAAACCGGACTACGTCGGAGTCCATCCGGATGATTTGCCTTATGACGGGTAGCCTACTTGGCCGACAAAAACTCCATGCGTGCCAAGTCTTCTACCGCCTTGAATCCGTAGTCTGCGGTCACCAGCACATGATCGGGGAAACTCATTGCCAGTTCTAACGCAATGGCGTCTGCATAGGAGATATTCCTGTCCACTTTGATCTCGGCCGCGCGCACGGCACGTTCACCATCAACGGGAATAATCTCTGCCTCGCTCGGAAGAAGCGTGCTCAGGATGCGCCTCTCCTGAGACGATCCCAGCCGTTTGCGCAGATTTCCAGCAACCTCGCCCCACTGGATGGCGGAGATATAAAGATCTGTCTTCCCTGCGGCACATGCGCCAAGAAGTTCTTCGACACGCTCTGCGCCTGCTTCGTCATCGACATATCGGATTAGAGCGGAAGAGTCCAGGATGTAAGCTGTCATCGAGCAGTCTTACCAGCCATTTTCTTCCAACTCCCGTTGACGCTCAAGCCGCCGGTCTTCAAGCAGCATCTCTGTTCCCGAAGGATAGCCCGCGGTACACCCACGCATTTCTTTAATCAGCCGCAGCTTGGCCGCAAGTGTTTCCGGTTCAAGGATTAAGCGCGTGCCTTCCTGGCGGATTGCGACACGCGTTCCCGGCTCAATACCCAGCGCCTCGCGCATTGCCGCCGGAATCACCATCTGTCCTTTGCTGCTCACGGTCGTGTATGCGCGCCCCATGGCTTACATTCTAGCGAAGGTAAGATAATGAAGCAATAGTAAGACCAACTATAAAAGTAAGACGAGCTACTTTGCCCTTACCTCTCCGAGCCTGTCTTACTGCACTGTGCCAGCCGGCCTCAAGCGCCGCAAATCCAGCGCGCACTCTACGGCGTTCTGGGCATGGAGCCGCAAATTGTCTGAGCCGGCCCACAACCACAGCTTCGTGGTGAGATTCGGATTCCGTGATGCGGCGTTCTCCGGGCGCAACCGCACGAGCACATCGTTCTGCCCGGTTGCCGCCAGATTCGAAGGCGAGTCCGTGTCTTCCAGCACCAGATCGACGTGCTCTCCGCCCAAAGCTTCTTCCAGCGCGGAAATCTCCACTGGACGCTCCAGTTCCACGGCAATCGACAACACATGCCCATGAAACACTGGCGCGAGAATCACCTGCAGCGCCAAGGCGGGCCAGCGTCCTGCCGAAAGCGCCTCATAGTGCCGCCGAATTCGCGCTTCCGCCGCGCCCAGGTTGATGGTTGCATTTTCGCCCAGCCCGGCGAGCAGGTTATAGGCCGCCTGCGCATCGTAGGTCGCTCGCGGCATCCCCTGAAAACTGAGCAGACTCACCGTCTGCTGGTGGAGTTCATCCATTGCCTCGCGGCCGAATTCGCTGGCTGGCTCAAGCACAGTCGCGGCCGCGAATCGAATCGGCGCGGCCTGCTGCAACCGCTCCAGCAGCAGCGCCAGGGCCAGTGCCGCCGGATGCGCAGGAACCACCGCAGGAGTAAACAAGTCCACGGTGGCCGCCTCTGAGCCGAGCCAGGGAGCCCGCACGAGCACTCCCGTTTCCTGGTCTAAGGCACCGGACAAATCCAGCACCGTGGACCCTGACCGGAGGGCCTGCCTCCAGTGCTTTCGGGTAAGCATTTCGGTACCTGTAAAGAAGGTGAAGTCAATGCGCTCAAAGGCGTCCGCGTCGATGCCCTGAACGAAAGTCACCTCGTCGCCCACCTGATCTAACTGCCCCTTTGCCAGATCGTCGTCCAGCAAAACCAGGCTGGCCGACGCCAGTGGCGACTCCGACAGCGCATCCTTCAACTCCCTGCCCAACAGCGTTGAGGCTCCGGCGATAGCGATCTTGTACACAGGCGTCCTTTTTCGGTTTAGAGAATTACGAGTGTCGCAGCGGATCGGGCTCGACCGCGCCGGGATTCTCTCCAGCAATGACCGCTGGCCCGCGCCGCCGGCGACGCGACCACGAATACGCCGCCCGCGCCCAAATTCCTGAGAACATGTAGCTCAGCCCAATTGCGAAGCACAGCACATTTGAGAACCGAATCACGACATATAGCCCGATCAGGATCAAAGGCAGAATCTGAAAAGGGTGGCTGCGCGAGAAATTGATCTCCTTGCCCGACCAGAACCGCCAGGTGCTTACCATGAGGAATCCGCTCAGCCCCACGAGCACCAACCATGGAATCGCAACCCACCATGCCTGCACCGGATAGCCATAGCAGAGATGAACGGTCGCAGCTAGAAAACCCGCCGCAGCCGGAATCGGCATCCCGACAAAATACTTGCGTCCCGGCCTCCCCGGGTTGCGCGGCTGCGCATCGTGCGCAATGTTGAACCGCGCCAGCCTTGAAACGCCGCCGATGAGAAACAGGAAGCAGATGAATGCTCCGGCCTGGCGCAGGTGGTCCAGCAATTCCTTATTGATCGACTCCGGCAGAAAATGAAATCCCCAGATCAGTGCCAGTAAGCTGGGAGCAACGCCAAATGTAATCGCATCCGCCAGCGAATCGAGCTCTTTGCCAAATTCACTTGTGGTATTCGTCATGCGCGCAATGCGCCCATCCAGCGAATCGAACGGAATGGCAAGAATGATCGCAATCGCCGCCAGGTCCAGATGAGTATGCGCGTCACTGGCTCCGTTGATCGTAATCGCTTTGATAGTTTCGGTGATTGAGAAATACCCGGCGGCGATGTTGCCCACGGTGAACAGGGAGGGCAGCAGGAACATGCCGCGCCGCAGACGCGCCTTGGCGTTGGCCCTGGCCAGTGCCGGATCGCGGCCGTTCACTTCGCTTCTCCGTACGTGGGATCAGGCAGCACGCGAACGCCTAGCTCCTTCTCGATGGCCGGTGCTGCAAAGGCCACTTCGACCTGGCCCATCGCGGCCAGCACGCTCTCGCCGCCTTTCACCCGCTCGCCCACCTTGACGAGAACGACTGCTTCGGAGGGGACCAGCACGTCGACACGCGAACCAAACTTGATCAGGCCGACTCTCTGCCCGCGCTCGACCGCGTCCCCTGTTTTGGGAACGAAGACGATGCGCCGTGCGAGGAGGCCGGCAATCTGCTTGAATGTAACTTCAACGCCGTCCGCACCTCGCACTGTGACTATGTTTTGCTCGTTGTGGTCCGCCGAGGCCGGATTCATGGCGTTCAGATATTGGCCTTTCTGGTAGCGCACACTGCTCAGCACTCCGCCGATCGGCGAGCGGTTCACGTGGACGTCAAAGACGCTGAGAAAGATGCTGATCCGTTGTCGCGGCCCCTGGGGAGTGTTGATGGTGATGGTCTCGGTCACAAGCCCATCACCCGGCGAAACAATCAGCCCATCACCGGCAGGAATCATCCGCTGCGGATCGCGGAAGAACCACAAAAAAAAGGCCGCCAGCAACACAGGCGCGATACCCCACGCCCAGTTACCTGTAGCCCATGCAACCACTGCCGCAACCACCAGCAAGCTCAAACCGTAGATATAACCGTCGCGTACCATCGTCCCAACGATTATACGGTCATCCTGCTCATCGGTCGCTGGTACAGGCAAGGTTTGAATCGCACACTGTCCATCTTGGGGTCATACAACGACCCCGCTTGGCAGACTGCATGCAAAACCGTCGCCGAAAAGACCTTAAGCCACTGCCGGTGTTCGACGCTCCAGCGCAAAGATCAGGTCTTTTGCGTGCAGCTTCAGCTTCTTTAGCCGGACTTCTTCCAGCTGTTCG
>JBAWCO010000670.1:0-24962 GCA_049590315.1 Occallatibacter sp.
GCGGCAGTTACACTCCTTTTTGTCATGCGGGCAAAAGTAGAAGGCGTCTATATGAGCCCCGTGAGCGCGAAGCACCCTCTGAAACTCCGCATGGATTGCCTCTACATCGGAAGCCGTATAAAGCCCCAACGCCACGCCACGCTGATTCGATATCACTACGACCCTCAAACCTGCCCGGTTGAGCCTGCCAACGGCCTCCGCGGCTCCGGGCAGCACCTTGAACTCGCTCCAGGAAGTCACATACTGCCCTTCCGGCATCTTTTCGTTCAGAACGCCATCGCGATCGAGGAAGACAGTGTGTAAGGTGCAAGGAAGGGTCTTGCGAAGAATGTCGGCCACTTAGCCATGATACCAATCGCGCCGCGGAGCAGATTGAGTTTGAACCCGCGCTGGCCACCCTATTGCCCCTTCGGCTCACCCGTAGGCAGGAAAGCGACTCCAGAGACCGCGCTGCCCGAAGCCAGCACATCCCTCAGCCGCTCTGGATTGGCCCCGCTGCGGCAAACGGATGCCACAAGCATGCGCAGCGCCGTGGCAGGAGTGGTCTCCGGCTGCAAACGAAAGATCCAGGGAATATTGTCAGATGTCAGTGATTTGTCGTTGCTGAGCGCCACCACCGGCACAAAGCTCTTCAGCGCCAGTTGCTCCGCCAGATGGCTGGAATTCCTGTCCAGCGCCACAATCGCCAGCGCATGCTCATCCATCAGCGCATGAACCAGCGCAGTCGAAGTAGCGCCCCAATTCTGATCGCTATCGACCGGAAGCAGCTTCCATGGCCGTCCTTTTGCGGCGCCGAACGCCAGTTCAGCCCGCACCTCCGGCGACCCGGCAACCGCGGCAGCATTTGGTCCAAAGAGCACCAAATTTATAGGTCCAGCCGGCACGTCGGCTTGGTGCGGCCCGGCATAATCCACTCCATCCTCTCCGACCCGTGCGTACGGCTTTTGTGACACCGCCGGTGCGGCCGTCACAGGCACTTGCGCAGTTGGCTCCACCGCAGGCAGCTTCTCCATGGAGGCCACACGGTAGGTGATGGCTCCGTTGTGCACCGTTCCCATGTACAAAGGAGCGACGTTCTTCTGATTAGGATCGAAGATCATGTGCCCGGTCACGCCATCGTACTCTTCGATATTCGCCAGGGCATCGTGAATCCGCGCCCGATTCAGCCCGGCTTTGCAAATCGAATCCAGCAGCGCATTCATAGCGTCATAAGCCAACGAAGCGAACTGCTCCGGCTTTTCATGAAACCGGTCTTCAAAGCGGCGATTGAATTCAAGCCAGCGTGAGTCTTTACGAGTTGGGTCGTAAGGATACACCGCTTCAAATCCCTCAGCGGCGTCACCCGCCTCGGCCAACAGTGTTGGCCCCAACGTGCGATAGGCGCCAAATACGCGCTGTTTCATCCCCGCCGCCCGCATCTGCTTCAGTATCTCGGCCGCATCCTGCTCATCGCACCACAGCACCACGGCGTCGGCGCGTGAATTCCGAATCACCCTGAGCTGTCTTGCAAAGTCCTTGTCTCCGGGGAAAAAGATCTGCTCCATCACCACGGGATGACCAAGCCGGCGCGAAGCATCCATAAACTTACCCACGCCAAAGCGGCCGTACCGGTTGTTCACCCTGAGCAGTGCAACGCGCTTCAAGCCTAGCTCAGAATAGATGTGTCGAGCCAAAGTCAGGCTCTGCACCCGGTCATCTTGCAGGTCGGTAAAGTACCACGGGATATAAGTCTCCGGAATCGTGGGATCGGTCGAAGCAGAATTGACAATGGGAATTTCGGCCCGCAGCGCGACGCGCAACGCGATGTGCGTAGACTCAGAACTGATCGATCCGAAGATCGCCCAGTCCTGATCGTCATACACCATCTTCACCGCTTCATTTGAAGCCGAGCCCCAGATGGTCGGGTCTGTCGGCCGGTCTTCGCCATACACTGCCTTCGCCTGCCAGTTGTCGTAGTCGTTATGCTCCATCAAGCGGAAGGGTTTCCCCCCGTAGCCGCCGCGTGCGTTGGCTTCTTCCACGGCCAACTGCGCGCCATGCAGCATCCGTAGTCCAAAAACAGTGTCCGGCGTGTGCTCGATGGGGCCGAAGAATCCGATGCAAACCTCGGTCAGATTCTTCGGGTCAGGGATGTCCCGCCCCGCGCCCGAGTAAATGTTGGGATGGGTGTAGTTCAGATCGTAGGGCGATGCGAACTTCGAGTAGGGGCTCATGTCGGTCGGCTCGCCGGCATACGGCACGACCGCACGATCCTTCGGAGTTGCGGGCGGATGCGCACCACACGCGCACACTCGCCCCGTCGTAACTGCCTCCTGGCTCAAAAGCAGGTCGGCGCCACCAGCCCCCATCGTGCAGATCGCAACCAGCAACCATCCCGTGCGCATTGCCACTTACCCCTTGCTTTCTTCCCTCTTGTCCGAGCGAAACATCGCAATCGCTTCGATCTCAATCAACAACTCAGGCCTGCACAGGTGCGCCTGGATGCCGGTCGATGCAGGCAGCGGATCGAGTCCCTGCTCCTTGAAGAACGCTGTACGTTCCGCATTGAACACATCGTAGTCACGATCGATATCGCGCAGGTAGCAACTGGTGCGCACAATGTCGTGCCAGGTTGCACCTTCGCTTGTCAGCAAGCCCGTGATGTTGTCGAACGTACGCCGAAGCTGCGCAGGAAAATCGCCAATGTGCACGCTCACGCCGTTCTCATCGATCGAGGCGGTACCGGAGATGAGCAGGATGCAAACCCCGCCGATATCGATCCTCATACCGCGCGAGAACGAACTCGGCTTGGCATAAGCATAGGCTTCGTTGAGCACGCCGTGATTGGTCATGGCGCGCTTTTCAATTGGTGCGTGTGCAATGGCTTCCAGAATATCTGCGAATGCATTCATTTTGTCTTTCTCCTTATTGTCCTTGTCGTATTCCATGGCTCAACCCCTTGGCGGTTGCAACCCAAATGTCGTCGCCTTGAAAGTCGATGCTGAGAATGTAGTTGTGAGCCGGCGCGCTGGTAACTGCAACCCGCGTCACTTTGCCTTCTGCGTCGCGCACTGTCATCTCCGGCGTGCCGTCTTTCAGCGACGGGGTATAGACGGCCCAGTTCACGCCGTCGTAATAAGCCAGCCCTTTGTCAGTGCCGAACCAGGCACGCGTGCCATCCACGCCTTTCACAACATTCGTGAAATTCGAGGGAAGCCCGCTGTCCTTGGTCAGAAAATTGTGCCAGTAGCGCCCGTCGTAGTGGCTGTCGCCAAAGTAGGTGGCCGCCCACAAAACATTGTCGACATAACTGACGGATGTGACGATCTCGTGGATCAGCCCCTGATCCTTGAAAAGCACTATCTCGTTTTCGCTATCCGGGTCTTCGTACTTGTCCCAACGCCCCGTTTTCTGATCGTACTCGAGCACGCCGCTGCCCCACACCGCGTAATACACCTTGGTAGGCGTCGCGGAGACTCCGTAGGTCCAGATCTCCAACATCGGGGTATTGCGCTCGTTATAAAGCGTCCACTGGTTGGTATGCAGGTCAAGCCGGCAGCCGCCCGCAGCCGTCGCCACCCATACATTCTCGCCTTCCACGGAGACACCGTAGACCACGTCGTTACTGAGCCCGGAGTTCAACTGCGTATAGGTGTCGATGCGGCCACCGGAGATCCGGCTCAACCCGCCCATGGTTCCAGCCCATACATCCCCGGTGCGCTGATCCAAAGCCAGCGAAAGCACCGCCCGATGCGCCAGCCCGTCTTTGGTGGTGTAAGTCTTCCACGCATGATCTTCATAGAGCGCCAGACCGTTGTCAGTGCCCGCCCATATGCGGTCCCCATCCACGAGCACAGCGTAAACGTGATCGTTGGGCAGCCCATTGGCGGTGGTAAAGTTTTCAAAGCGGAATCGTGGCAGCGTGGAAACATCCTGTGCGGCACTGGTCGCACGCGCTAATGCAGCAGGTGCCGCGAATGCAAAAGGCACGGCCAAAGCCAGGAGCATTGCAATCCTTACGACGATTCGGCATGTCTTCTTCATCGCGTCCTCAAATACTCGATCAGATCGTTAAGTTCATCCTTGGTCAGATCGTTGGTCCGGCCGTGCTTGTCTTCCGGGTTGTAGACCGTCCAAATCTCTTCCAGGCTTCGCGCCGACCCATCATGCAGATAAGGCGCCGTCAGCGCAATGTTGTCCAACGGCGGCGCTTTCAGCATGCCGGTATTGTCGGTGGGCTTGCGTGTCCCCACCTCAACGATCTTCCGGTTCGTGCCATTGGGCCCGCTGTGGCAGAACGAGCAACGGTTGTATTCAGGAATCGGATTCTTGAATTTGTCCTCGGAGCGCTCGAAGATCGCCTTGCCCCGCTCCTGCGCCGGCGTCATTTCATTTCTTGCGAGCCTCCACCGGTTGGGTCGCGGCTCCAGGCTGCGCACATACACTGCAAGATCGGCAAGCGTCAGGTTGTCGTAGTTCTCTGAACGCCAGAAATATTTTTCCGTCCGCGGTCCGCACTCCGTAGGAATGTTTGGATTGGTGCCGGTCCACTTGTATGGCGCAGTATCCCTCACGCCCTCGAGCATCTTGTTGTCCACAATGCTGCGGCCAAAGCCATCCGGTTCCAGATTCCACGCGAGGCCGTCAAAGGTGGAATCAATGTGGCAACTGGAGCATCCTATCTGCCCCTGAAACGAATAGCGCGCCGTATAAAAGGTCTGCTCCCCGCGTCGCAAAACGGAGATTTCCTTCGGTCCGTCCAACTTGATTGTTGATGCCACGCGGTTGCTGCGCGTGTCGATCACGCTGATCGTATCGTCGAGCCGATTAGCAACAAACAGTCTGCTTCCGTCCTTTGTCAGCGTCAGGCCGCGCGGATTCAAGCCCACCGCAATGCGCGCCACCACATAATTGGCGCTGGCCGAAAGGTCCTGCGTAAAGGGCAAAGGGTGCGAGTGAATGTAGCTCAGCATGCGCGGAACGTCGATCACGGCGACGATCTCCGAACCGCCGCAGGTAACATAGATCCGCGACTTGTCCGGGGCAATCGCCACGCCGAATGGCTGCGAAGCGTAGCGCTCCAGTTCATCTAGCGGAATCTCAACTGTCTTGCCGACATCCGCGCCAAAGACCGTGATCGTATCTTCGAACGCGCCGCCGTGTTCCAGATGCGCCAGCGTAACCAGATTCTTCGGGTGATACTCTGCCACTGCACCCAGCCTGCCGTCCGCGGAGAACTCCGCATGGAACACGCCCGCAATTGCGTGCAGCGGGATGCGGTCCACCACCACCGCGCGCCTCACATCGATCACCGTGATCTCAGACTCCGGCGCAGTCCGATAGGTCGACGGATTCGGGTACACGTGCGTCGCGTAAATCTTCGACCCATCGGGCGAGAGCTTGAGATAACTCGTCCCGCGTCCGCCGAGCAACCGCTTTTCCTCGATGCCCGTCGCGGCATCCAGCACGGCAACGTCGCTGCTGATGCGATTCGCCACAAACAGCCGCTTGCCTTCACGATCCTCCACCACGCTCGACGGCTCCGCACCCACCGGCAACGTCGCAGTCACTTCCAGTGCATTCGTATCGATCACCGAAAGCGTGTCGTCCATCGAGTTGGTGACGAACAACCGCGCACCATCCGGCGAAAGCGAAAATCCTCGCGGAACGCGTCCCACAGCAATCTTCTTCACCACCGCATAGCTGGCCGCATCCAGCACTCTCACGTCATTGCTGCCCTGGCACAGGACGTAAAGCCGCGCGCCATCCGGCGACACCAGAAGTTCCAGCGGCGATGCATAATCCGTGCTCTCAACCGACTGAATTTCCTCGCCGGCATGGACAGTTCGGCCGCTCCACAAAGCCGACGCAAGCAACGCCCCAGCCAGCAGCGACAAACAGGCTGCCATCAACCGCAAACCGAGTGGTGCCCCATCCATGCCACATTTTTTGTGGAATGGGTGGGAAGGCAATTCCCGCCCTCTCGGATTGTCGCAGCGGATCTTCACTTCGGCTCCTCCACCGTCAGCACGCGATCCACTCCTAGCTTTTCCAAAGTCTGTTCACGACCGCTCGGCCAATGCACAATCAGCTTGTCGACCTTTGCCGCCGCGCCCAGCCCGAAGTGCAATCGCCCATCGTCCTGCGATAAGTAACCCGAGCCGGCAACGCGCTCCGCCGTCCATCGCTTGCCCGCTGCATCCACCTCGATGCGTGCGCCAATCCCATCTCGATTGCTCTTCGTTCCCACCAGCTTCACCGCAATCCAGTGCCCCGTATCCGTGGAGACGTTATGCACCAGCGTTCCCTTCCCGCCCAGGTTCACCACGAACGCGTCCACTTTGCCGTCGTTGTCGTAGTCTGCAAAACAGGCGCCGCGCGCGGTCGTGCGCTCGCTCAGCACCGGCCCGGCATCGCGCGAAACGTCCGCAAACTTCCCGTTTCCAATACCGCGAAACAGCGTGTGCTCCTGCGGAATCAGGTGAATCAGCCCGCCATGAAAAATCAAGATGTCGAGCTGGCCATCGTTATCAAAGTCGTAAACGCCCGTTCCCCAGCTCACGTATTGCGCATTCACCTGCGAAACACCCGTCCCTGCGCCGATATCTTCAAAGGTCATCTTTCCGGTGTTATGCAGCAGCCGGTTATAGTGCCCATCGGTGACCCACAGGTCCAACATCCCGCGTCCTTCGAGGTCCGCAAACACCGGGCCCATCGATGACGTCGATTCACCGTTCTGCCCAAAGGCCGTGCCGGTGTCGCCTCCTATTTCTTCAAAGGTCCCATCGTGTTTGTTGTGAAACAGAAAATTCTCCGTGCGGTCATTGGCGACGTAGATGTCATCCCACCCATCGTTGTCAAAATCTGCCGCCGTCACGCCCATCGTACGTCCCACAAATCCGCTGATCCCCGACTTCTCGCTCACGTCGGTAAACGTCCCATTGCAGTTGTTGTGGAACAACTGATTCGTCTCGCCCTCATAGTCCAGCGGCCCGGGATAGTTCGTCGGCGCATAGAACGCGCGATACTTGGGATCGAACTTCACATAGCGGCCCACAAAGAGATCCGCGCAGCCGTCCTTGTCATAGTCCAACCACGTAGAACTGATCGCCCACCCATCCACCTTGATCCCGGCCTTCTCCGTCATATCGGTAAAATGCCCATTGCCGTCGTTGTGATAGAGAATCACCTTCCCATATCCCGTTACTAGAAGATCTTCGTTGCCATCGTTGTCGTAATCGGCGGCTGCAACCGCATCGGAATACATATCCGGATTGAGCCCTGCCTTCTCCGTCACATCGGTGAAACGACCGTTACCATCGTTGCGATACAGATGATTGTGCGGAGGTGTTGCCGGTTTCTCTTTCAGCGGGTACGGGTGCATCGAGTCATCCAGCGGCCGTCCGTTCGCCACGTAGAGTGAGGGCCACCCGGAGTTGTTGTAGTCGAACCACACGCAACCCGCGCCCGTTCCCTCAAGCAGTGAGCCCAATTGCCGCGACCCAAAGCTATGTGTGAAATTGATGCCGGACTTATCGCTCGCATCTTCAAACCGAATCACCGGCCCCTGCGGCGCGGTGCCTGACTGCGGCGAGGCAGATGGCGCTTGCGATATCTGCGGTGCGGCAGAGGCCGCTTGCGCAGCAGGAGCTTGAGCTACACCTGACACCGCGGTCACAGAAACTGCACCAATCAATAAAAGAAAGCGAATCATCATTTCAATTTCCTCCCGGCGTTCCACGGTGCGTCTCGCCAGGCTGTTTCACCCCGGTTAAATCTACAGGTGTAGTTGTGCGCAGCAGCACCGAAGGCACACGATTCTCAGACGAGCGCTCCGGTCCTGTGTGGCAACCCACGCAATAACGCTGCTCGCCGCGCCGTATCCAGAACCACCCATGTTCCTGGCGCACCACCGCGCCTTTTCCATCCAACAGCGCAAAACGAATGGGCTGGTCGGCAGGAGTCTTCACCAGGAAGGAGCCATCCGCCTCAACCGGTGCCGTTCCCATTGCTACCGCGCGCCCCTGCTGGTTCAGCGTCTCCAACCGCACCTGCGCGGGCGCAACCTTCAAGTCCCCTTCACGGGACAACCGCGCATCCAGCGCCATCATGTTCGCGTAGCTCCAATCGTGCAAGCCAGAGGGATGACGCTTGGGTCTGTTGCGCGGCGCAACTACAACCGGCTCGATTAGGTCCTTGTCGCCAATGGCCAACACAGTTTGCAGCGCCGATGCCCCAGCCTTGATTCCATCGCCAGGCTCCCACAGCTTCAGTGCATAATGCGTCCCTGACGCAGCGCGAGCGCTCACCAACCACGCACCCGAAGCCGTCTCCGCAATCCCGCCCGCGTACTCGGCATGCGGCGCTGCCACCGGCGCTTCATGTGCAAACGGCGATGCAAACTTTGCCAGTGACGCACCGTGTGTGAACACCACATCGCCACTCGCCAACTGCTTGCCGCCCCAACGTGCCCGCCCGTGATCGCAGCGATACGACTCCACCCCCGACCCATCCGAGTAGACCAAAAAGAGTTCTGGCGTCGGTCCGACACCCAGCGGAAACCCTGCCTCAAATAGAACGCGACCATCCTGCAGAACATCCGTCGGTATCGCGTTGCCGGGCGCATAACTCAGTGGGAGCACCGTCGCGCCTGCCTGGGCATCTATCGGTGCAAACGGCGCTGCGCCATCCTTCCCGCCGGCCTCAAGCCGGAATCCATGCGTCGTGCGTCGCGCATAAACCAGCCTTCCCCCAGGCAGATAGAACGGCCGAATTACATCGCCCTCGCCCGCAATCAACTTGCGCACGGAACGATCGGCCAGCGTCAGTTCCCATATCTGCCACGGGTCGCCGGCAGCTTGCTTGCCGGCAAACAACACCGTCTTCCCATCGAATCCGACATTCGCGTCCGCAGTTGCCGCAAACCCCGCAACCAGCGGCTCCCCTTTGCCCTCATGCACCAGCAGCAATTGCGCGCCCTTTGGAAATCGCTCTCCGCCGCGCAGCGCAGCCAGCGGCGCATACACCGGCGCTGCCGTCACAATCACATCCCTATCTAATGCTGGATTCGCGTTCTGCGTAGTTTCAGGTCCGAATCCACAAACTGGAATCAGACACACGACCAACGCAGTCATCGCCAACACGCGGGCAGCGAGCCTCATCCCAGGGCCTCCAACTGCTCTGTTTCTGGTACTGCGCGCCGCTCCAGTTCCTGCCCGCGCAGTTGCAGCCACGGTTCCAGCCCGTACATCATCGCGTCAAAACCAGCGAAATCCAGCGACTGTTCGCCGTCGCTCCAGGCCTTGTCCGGGTTCGGATGCACCTCCACCAGCAGCCCGTCTGCACCGCCTGCAACTGCAATGCGCGCCAGCGCCGGAACCAGCTCACGGTGTCCCGCCGCGTGGCTTGGATCGGCAATCACCGGCAGATGAGAGATGTGTTTGAGCAGCGCAATGGCCGCCACGTCGAAGGTGTTACGCATCGCTGTTTCGAAAGTGCGAATCCCACGCTCGCAAAGGATTACGTTCGAGTTGCCGTTGTCGATAATCAACTGCGCCGAGCTCAGCAGATCCGCGATCGTCGCAACCATTCCGCGCTTCAGCAGCACCGGCCTCCCGCTGCGTGCCGCCGCTTCCAGCAGCGAATAGTTTTCCATGTTGCGCGTGCCAATCTGCAGAATATCCGCATACTCGGCCACCAACGGAACATCGGTCTCGCTCATTACTTCCGTGACAATCGCGAGGCCGCTCTCCTCGCGCGCCCGGGCCAGCATCTTCAGCCCTTCCAGGCCCAGTCCTTGAAAACTGTAAGGGGAGCTGCGCGGCTTGAATGCGCCTCCGCGAAGGATGCGCGCGCCTGCGCGGCGAACGTGGTTAGCTGTGGCCATCAACTGGAACTCGGTTTCTACCGAGCAAGGGCCAGCCATGGTGATAAATTCATCGCCACCGATTTCCAGATCCAGAACCGGCACCAAGGTCCGCGGGCGGCTCTCACTCTTCAGAACATCGGGACTCTCGGCAAATCGCTCGTGCCAGCTTTCGCGCACCCTGTGCGCTCCGTTTCTGGGGAAGCGGAAGCGTTAGAGTACCGCGATCGTCCGCGACCCGCCTCCACCCAAAGGTTGAGGTGCGCGGACGTTCTTATCGCACCTACCTATTTGGTTCTAAAGGCGCAATGAACACTTGTCTGTGATGGATGAACTTGACTTCCCTGATCAAGGCGCTACACACGCTCATTTCGTCGGATGGAACCCGGTTATCTGAGGCAGACCGGCTGTTATCTCTCCACTTCATCGAGCTATCGCGGGCACGCGATAGCCGAAGGCAGCATCCACAATCGCTGCAATTCCCAGCGCAATCTCATCCTGAAATGGCCGTGCCACAATCTGCACCCCAATCGGCAATCCTTCAGGCGACTTTCCCACCGGAACCACAGCAGCCGGAGCAGCAAGCGCATTGAACCACTGCGTGTGCCGCCACGCATCCAGGTATTCGACGGTTCTTCCTTCCACATCCCACGCCCGCTCGCCATGCCGAAACGCGGGAACGCTGGCCACGGGACAAAGCAGCACTGGGTATTTCCGCATCTCCTCAAGCGTCTTAGCGCGTAGCAAATCGAGCTCCGCCCAAGCGTTGAGCAACTCCGCAGCCGTCAGTGCCGGCGCACCCGCGGCCATCCCCAGAAACTCCCTGAAGATCGGGCTCAATTGATGTTCCCGTCCACGAATTTCAGGCGCATAGAACATCGCCCCGCACTGCACAAAGAACTTGTTCCAAAGTTTCCGCAGCAGCTCCAAAGTCCGCGGCCGAAACGGTTCGACCGTGAATCCAGCCTCGCGCAGCGCAGAGGCCGCAGCCTGCACCGCAGCCCGCGTCTCTGGCGTGACAGGAACCAGCTCGTCATCTTCGAAATAGCCAATCGTGTTCCTGCGCAGTTCATCCAAATCCGGTTCTTGCAGCGTCACCGGTGGACTCGCCGGATCGGCCTGGTCCTGACCACTCAGGATCCTGAAAAGCAGCGTCACATCGGCAATCGAGCGCGCCATCGGCCCAATCGCGCCAAGAATCTGGAAAGGCCCGACACACGGTGGCAGGTGTCCGCGCCCCGGAATTCGCCCCGGTGTCGGTTTCAGCGAACATATCCCCGTAAAGTGTGCGGGAATTCTGACGGAGCCACCGCTGTCGCTGCCCAGCCCCGCCGCCGACATCCCCGCCGCAATGGCCGCCGACTCGCCTCCGCTCGACCCACCCGGAGTGCGCTCCAGGTCCCAAGGATTCCGCGTCTGCCCGTGCAGCAGATTCGCGGTTTCATAGGCCATCAGGAACTCAGGGCAATTGGTCGTGCCCAGAATCAACGCTCCCGCGGCACGGAGGCGCGCCACCACCACCGCGTCTTCGCGTGGAATCTCGTCCTTATGCAGCAGGCTGCCGATCTCGCACCTCATTCCCCGCGTCGCAATCGACGACTTCACCGTCACCGGCAACCCGAACAACGGTCTGCGTTCCCTGCTGCCTCGCCACTCGTCGTGCTTCCGCGCCCGTTCGCGCACACGCTCCGCATCGAAGTCCGCAAACGCATTCAGGTCAGGATTCAAGCGCTCAATCTGCCCTATATGCGCTTCCGCCAACTCCGAAACAGAGATCTCGCCCGCCCGCAGCATCTCCAGTTGCCGCACCGCAGGCTCAAACACCACATTGTTCATGGTTGTCCCACGAACGAATTGGGTGCCCCAGGTCCCTCGCTCTTGGGGACCCGGGAATTACCGATGACTGATGCTATGGGCGGTGCGTCCTCGGCTGGTGTCGAATGCGCCCAGCGGTACTCAAACCGATAAGACCGCACCGGCTCGCCAGAATCCCACCGATCGTTCCAGTCCAATTGGTAGTCCAGCGCACTCGCATCGTCCGGATAACTCTCGCTCTCCGGATACGGATAAGTGCTCATACCATGAAACGGCAATTGCGCCACGGTGAACGGTGACGCGTCCCACCAATCCATGTCCTTCACATATCCGTTTGCATAGAAGAAGTAATCCCGCTTCCAATGTGCAGGCAGCAACGGCAACTTCGCCGTGTCAAACTCCGCCGCAATTTCCTCGCCGCTGCCAAAAATCGCAGACCTATCGTCGACCCCCTTAACCAGCGTGGTCACATCGCCCATCCGCGTATAGTTTCCACGCTGATGTTGAAACGGCCCCGTCAAGCTAACGCGATCGTAGTCGTAATCCAGGTCCCCCGAGCTCGCGCCTTCAATCTGCTTTGGGTAGCCGCGGAAATGCAGCGTCGCCGTCGCCAACGGAACCTCCGTCTCATGCGCCTCAGCATCCGCGCTGCTGTCCACCAGCACCTGGTCCCAATAAATCTCCAGGTTCGTCATCAATCGAATCTTCCGCACGCCTGTCGGCACCTTTCCCGTCAGGTCCACTACAATCGTCCGCTCCAAGCCCGCCGGGAACCCTGCATCCTCTGCAATCTTCTTCCATGTCCCATCGGCCAACTGCGCCTCAACATACGGCGACACCGGCTTCACTCCCGCTTGCCACGCTGCATAGAGTGACGTCGCACTGAAATAGTTCACATAGCCCGTCATCAGCAGCTTCAACGGGGACTTCGCGTCCAGCGGGCCTAAGTCAAGCGTCAAAGCATGAAGGTTCGCAAACCCGTCATACGGCGCTGCCGTGAATCCGCTAGCGAACGAATGATCGCGCCTGCTCAAAGCATCCAACACATCTCGGCCTTCTCCATCCCACGCGCCCACCGGCAGCTTCGCGCCTGAACTGGCCACCACGCGCCCCGAAGCAAACGGTGGATCGTCCAGAAATCGTTCGTCCGGATTCACCTCGACGTTTTCAGGATGGTCCACAGCAACCAGCCGCAGTTCATCGATGTAATTCACTTCCTCCATCGGCTCCATAAATCGCAGGCTCAGTTTGCCGTTCACCAGCGCAGTATGGTCGCCATCCACCTTGATCCATTCGCCGGGGTTAGGAATGTTGCGCCTCTGCGGCGTGAACCAATGCCCCACCACACCCGCTCCAATAACATCGGTCACTAACTTGTACTTATGCCCATCCCACGCAAACAACACCGGGCAACTACTCCCGCGCCGGTCTGCTTCTTTCATTGCAATTACACCGTGACCATTCGTTAGCTTTGGTAAGTCGATCTCATCCTGCAGCACTCCCGTCGGCCACAGAATTCGCAGCAGATCAATTCCCTCTGCATCGCCCAGACCCACCAGAATCTGCGGCGGTCCCTGCGTCTGGTAACCCGAAGCCCCGGCTAACTCCCACTTCTGCCAGTACCCGCCTTCAAACACCTCAACCTTCACGCCCAGCGCAGTCTTGTTATCCGCAAATCCGCTCAGATCGAGCCGCACAAAGTGATTCTTGTTCGCGCCAACGTTGCGCAGCAAAACCGGCGGCGCATTCACCTGCGTCACAATCAAGTCCGGCGCGCCGTCTCCATCCACATCGGCAGCAATCAGCCCCCGCGGATCTTTCAGATGCAGCGAATCCAGTCCGAGACGAGAAGAAACATCCTCAAAGCTCCCATCGCCCTTGTTGCGAAACACGCGCACCTCAGGCCCGACCTTCGTCTCCACAATCGCCGCCAAGTCAATCCACCCATCGTTATCAATGTCGATCGGCGTAACTCCCCATCCGCGCAGCGCACCCTTAAGCGGCAGTTCCACACGTTCAAATCGACGCCCCACATGGTTAGGTCCCTCGACATTTCGCCACAGCGTGAGCCCAGGCGCGCCATCGTGCGTCACGGCAATATCCATCCAGCCGTCCTTGTTGAAGTCCAGCACTGCAATGCCGGTAGTTGGCGATAACTTCTCAGCTTCATACAACGCCTGCGTCGGATACTTCCCCTCCCGCGGATTCACATAAATCAGCGGCGCAGCCCCATCCCCGGTCACCGCAATATCTACCGCACGATCATTATTGAAGTCCGTAAGAATCGCCGCGCTAGTTGTCCCATTGCCGCCCAGCCCGGTCGGCTCCGTCCACTCAGTAAATGTCTTATTCCCGTCATTGCGCCAAAGAACGTTAGGAGCATCGCCAGCCTTCAGCGGCGATCCAGTCACAAATAAATCCAGATCCCCATCGTGGTCATAGTCAACGAACGTAATTCCGGACGGCTTGTTCTTTGGTGCCAGCCCAGCCGCTGCGGTCACATCCAGAAACTTACCCTTGCCCAAATTCTTGAACAGCAGCAGTTGGTCGTCCAGCGCCACAGCCAAATCGTTCAGTCCATCCGCGTCAAAGTCACCCACCGCACAAGCCACGGCATGACCCGACGCCTTCAGCCCCGCTCCCGCAGCATCCAAGTCAACAAACTGACCATTACCTTCATTGAAGAGAACGCGAATAGCCTGAGCGCCGCTCTGCATCAGGATCAGGTCCATGCTTCCGTCGCCAGTCACATCCATCATGCAAGCGCCCCCGGTGGAGTCGAATGCAATGGGGGCTCCATTCTGAGCGCGAGGCGCGCCTGTCTGCGATCTTGAGACCCTGGAAACCATCTCTGTCGCGACCAGATTCACCGGGATCATCGCCTTCACACCGGCGCCCAACTCCTCCACCGGCGTCACCGTCGAATAATGTCCCTGCTCGCCATAAGCCAGACCAATCGGCGCTCCAATCTTGGTGCTCGTCAGGTGCTGGAACCGTTTGAAGTGCACCTTCGCCTCATCCGCATGCGCCGACCGCTGCAGCGCCCGCGCCATGCCAAACTCACTCGACGCGTGATTCGTATCGATCTCCAGAGCCTGCTTGAAAGCCACAATCGCCTTGTCGAAATCCTTCAACTCGGAGTAGCACACACCCTCGAAATAGTAGGAATCCGCATCCCGCGGATCAGCTTTCACCGCTTGCTTAAAACTCTCCAGCGCGGGCTCCAATTCGTTGCCCGCATGCTGCGCAAGCCCCAGGTTGTACCACGCCTGGGCACTCGTCGGGTCCAATGCAATCGCGGCCCGAAGGGCCTTCTTTGCGTCATCCAGCTTCTGCAGAGTCAGCAGCGCAATGCCGTCATTGATGGCTGCCTGCGCCAGCTTTGGATCCTTCTTGAATGCCTCCGCGAATGACCCTTCCGCCTTCTCAGTGAATTGCTGCCCCATCTGCGCCACGCCGCGATTATTCGTGCGCACCGCCTCGGCATCAACGTGCGCCTCTGCGCCAATCGCAGCAACGCTTAGCGACAGAACAAGGGTCAGCGGCCCCGCGACTTCCATCCATCTTCTTCCCAAAGTCTCTACCTCATCGCGGCCAGGTGCTTCGCAAACCGGGAAGCCGCGAGACAGTTCCCTGAAACCAATCAAAGCCCCATCCAGTGTATGCGACCATCCACTCCACCGGCATCCACCAATCGTCGGGCATTTTGATCCCGCCCCGGCCCTGAAACTTCCCGCGATTTATACTTGTTGTGTGATTCCGTCTCTTGAAGACTTCAATTGGCGCAGTTTCCTCGCGCGCCCTCGTCTGCCATCCCCCGATGGGCAGATCTTCGACGCACTCTACCGTCAGCCCATTCTCATTACCGGTGCGGGCGGTTCTATCGGCTCCGCACTAGCCTCGCGCCTCGCCATTCTCTCGCCTCCCGCTTTGCTTCTTCTGGAAGCGTCTGAGAGCCGTCTTTACACACTCAAGCGTGAATGGACCGCGGCCGGTGCCTCAGGCATGATGACTCCTGTCTTGGGCAACGCTGCCGACGTCGCGCTGGTCGAACACATCTTCGCCACGCACCGCCCAAGCATTGTCTTCCACGCCGCCGCCTTCAAACACGTACCGCTCATGGAAGAGCAGCCGCTGGCCGCGATCGCCAACAACATCTTCGCCACAGAGACGCTGACCATGGCCGCAGCCACTCATGGCACGCGCTTCATACTCGTCTCTACCGACAAGGCCGTCGAACCCGCCTCCGTCATGGGCGCCACCAAGCGCGTCGCCGAGCAAATCGTTTTGGCCGCGGGAGGAACCGTATTACGCCTGGGCAACGTACTCGCTTCGCGCGACAGCGTGGCCGAACTCTTCGCTCAGCAGATCGCCATGGGCGGTCCCATTACCGTTACCGACCCCGCCGCGCGCCGCTACTTTCTCACCCTCGACGAGGCGGTGAATCTGCTGCTGATCACCGCCGCGCTCTCTGAGACCTCAGCGCTGCTGGCGCCCGTGCTTCCCGCCTCGCATTACATCTCAGACCTGGCCCACTTCATGGTTCACGAGCTTTCCCCCGAACACGAAATTGCTATCGACTTCACCCAGCCGCGCCCCGGCGACAAGGTGACTGAGCAACTGTGGTCCGCCGCAGATCCAGTAACGCCAGTCAGTCTAAACACCGTGCGGGAGCCCGTGTCCGACGCATCGGCACCGGCTATTGTTTCCATCCAATCCAACCAGCTCTCACCCGAACAACTCGGCTTCGGACTGGAGAACCTGCGCGCTGCTCTTGAAGCCCGCAACCTTGCCGCTGCGCTGCTCCACCTCTCTACTCTGGTTCCGGATTACACGCCCGGCGAGGCCGTACTGGCGCTATCGCGGCAACAGGGCTCGCAAGTTTCCTTATGAGCTTTCATTCATGAGCGAAAGAGTAAGAACCAAGCGCCGCATTGGCGTCATCACCACCTCTCGTGCCGACTACGGCCATCTTTACTGGCCGCTGCGTGAGCTTGCCGCACACCCTCAGGTCGAACTCGCAGTTTTCGCCCTTGGCGCTCATCTTTCCCCCGAGTTCGGTTCGACAATCCAGGAAATTGAGCGCGACGGCTTTCCCATTCAGGCGCGCATCGAATGCCTGCTCAATTCAGACACCGATACGGCCATGGCCAAAACCATCGGTCTCGCCATCCTGGGCCTCGCGGACGCCCTCACCGCCTGGCGTCCTGACCTGCTGCTCCTCATCGCCGACCGCTATGAGATGCTCGCCCCTGCTTCCGTCGCCCTCGCGCTGCGCATTCCAATCGCCCACATTGAGGGTGGCGAAATCTCGCAGGGCGCCATCGACGACCACGTGCGCAACGCGCTCACCAAGCTCGCATCCATCCACTTCACATCCACGCTCACCGCGCGCCGCCGCGTAATCGCCATGGGCGAAGAACCGTGGCGCGTGCATCACGCCGGAGCACCCTCGCTCGACCACCTCACTCGCTCCACCCTCCTGGACCGGCACACTCTAGAAACCCGCCTCGGCCTCGCGCTCACTCCCACAACAATCCTCGCCGCCTGGCACCCCGTCACAATCCTCAAAGACACAAATGCGGAAGCCGACGCGTTTTTCGCCGCGCTCGCCCAGACGTCCGGCCAGCTCCTCTTCGTCTATCCCAACGCCGACGCCGGAAGCCTCGCCCTCATCGAACAGACAAAGGCGCTTGCGGAAACGCGGCCGCACACACACATCTTCATCAATCTCGACCCAGTCACCTACTGGAGCCTGTTGGGCAACGTCGCTGCAATGATCGGCAACTCATCCAGCGGCATCATGGAAACCGCCTCCTTCGCGCTGCCCGCAGTAAATGTCGGAATCCGTCAGCAGGGCCGCGAACGCGCTCGCAACATCCTCGACGTGCCGGCAGAAACTGCCTCCATTCTCACCGCCATCCACCGCGCCCTCAATTCTGAATTCCGTAATTCATTGCGCGGCATGAAAAACCCCTACGGCGACGGAACCGCAGCCAGGACCATCGCTCGCATCCTCACCACCGTCCCTCTCGACGGTCTGCTCATCAAGCAACCCGCGCCACTACCAAGTCCGAATGAGGAGCCCTATGAGATCTAAGGCAATTCTCAATCAAAAAACTGTGCCCCATCCATCGCGCAGTCTCATCGCGCGATGGGTGGGCGGCCACTGTGTTGGCCTGTAGATGACCATCCCTCTCTCATCCCCCGACATCACGCAAGCTGAAATCGACGCCGTCACCACCGTTCTCCGCACCCAGCATCTCAGCCTCGGTCCCGAACTTGCATCTTTTGAATCGGCTCTCGCCAGCTACCACTCCGTCCCTCACGCCGTGGCCGTCAGTTCCGGAACCGCCGGTCTTCACCTCGCGCTGCTCACCCTCGGCATCGGCGAAGGCGACGAGGTCATCCTCCCCTCGTTCACTTTCATTGCGGTGGCCAATGCAGTGCTGCAAGTTCGCGCCACTCCCGTTTTTGTTGAAATCGACCCAATCAATCTCAACCTCGCCCCTGAAGCCGTCGAGGGAGCCATCACTCCGCGCACCCGCGCCATTCTCGTCGTCCACAACTTCGGCGTCCCCGCCGACATGGACGCTCTCAGCGCAATCGCCCAACGTCACAACCTCCTCATAATTGAGGATGCCTGCGAGGCCATCGGCGCCCAGTTCGATTCCCGCCGCGCCGGCAGCTTTGGAAACCTCGCCGTGCTGGGTTTCTATCCCAACAAGCAAATCACCACCGGCGAAGGCGGAGCCGTCCTGGCGCACAACGATACCCACGCCTCCCGCTTACGCAGCCTCCGCAATCAAGGTCGGACAGGCACTGACTGGCTGGACCACGCCGAGCCTGGCTACAACTACCGTCTATCCGAACTGGCCTGCGCTCTAGGTCGCGTCCAACTCTCCCGCATTCACGAAATTCTCCATCTCCGTCAGGCCGCCGCCGAGCGCTACGACAAGCTGCTCGCAAGTCTTCCCGGTCTCGAACTCCCGCCCCTCACGCTCCCGCGTCGCACCATAAGTTGGTTCGTCTATGTGGTCCGCCTGCCCGAACAAGCCGACCGCGATCGCATCCGTGCCGCCCTCGCCCATAGCGGCATCGCCACTGGACGTTACTTTGCTCCCATCCACCTGCAGCCCGCATGGCAAGCCCATTCCAGCACCGCCGCCAGTCTTCCTTTGACTGAATCCATTGCCCGGCGCACTCTGGCTCTCCCTTTCTTCAATCGCATCAATCAAGCTCAGCAAGAGCAAGTCGCCAACGCACTCGCGGAGACACTACGTCAGAGCCTCTAAGCAAGCGTCCGACCGCATCTCCCACGCGATGATGCGCGCAACAATTTCAGCCGCTTTACACAATTTTCATTAGCCGGTTGTCCAAAACAGAACAGAAATTTTCAGACTCGCTGTATATTTCTATTTGTAGTTCTTGTAGTCTCCACCTCCCTTCCAATCGCGTGAGGTGGCTCGAAAAGACCACACATACGGATGATTTGCAGACAGGTCGCGGGAAGAGGCTTTTCTTCTTTCGACAATTGTTTTCGCAAACAATGGATTTCAGTTTGGGATCTTCGTTGCGGCCTCCGTGCCCGAAAAGGCCGCGTCTTTTGATTGGCCACCCGCAAACAACTCATCTTTCGCAGATCGGGAGGTATCCAGGATGGTAGTGAAAACCCATTCCATCGGCCTTGGCGTTACCGGACTGCATGTTGGACCCACCAATGTCCGGCGATATTTTCCCAGAAATATTTCAGTCGTCGAGCTGCAACTTGACCATCTGCAGATTCAATGCCGGTTGAGCCCCGATTTCTGGCAGGACGAGCCGGAGATCCACGATTCGCGGCTGTGCGCGTGGTTGGAGACGAAACACATGCATAGCAAACCGGATCGCTCTCCCGTCGCGCTGGCGATGGTTCCGGTTGGTGAAAACTCCTACCGGTTACAGCCGGTCTCGCTGGGAGTAGTTCCGAGAGTCGGCCAGACGTCTCAGGCCGCAGCCTGACTCCCGAGCAGTATCCGCGCCGCTATCACGGCCCTTGACTGGCTCCAGCTCATGCAGTGTGCGCGTCTCGACAAAGCGTTCAGCAACCCAGCATAGGAACCATATTTATCAGCCTGGTTTAAGTCGCGGCTTGGCCGGCAACCAAGACTCCCCTAAGTTTCATTAGGGAAATGGTTCGCAACCTGCACTTCAGGTATTGGCAATGAAGAATCGCCCCTGTCGATCTCCACGCAAAAAAAATCCTGCAATCGACTGATCCCTTGGCAACCCGCTCATTCCCGTTGCATCAGATACAAGGTACGTTCAAAGTCCAATGCTGAATCAACCGGGTGGGTCTTGACACGGTGGAAAAATAGGTGCACGATTTTCCTAAATCGGCCAATCAGGCCGCAAGTTTCAAATGAGGAATCCACATTTCGGATTCACCTTTGCGCTTGGCGGTCTTCCCAACCTAGCTCTCTAAACTGAATTCACCCCCCGTTGAAGAGTAGGTACGCTATGGTCGTCAAAACACATTCCAGAGGACGCGGTGCGACTGCCCTTCATATAGGCATCAACAATGTCCGCCGCTATTTTCCCAAGCATGTCTCCGCCATCGAATTGCAACTCGATCACCTGCAGATTCGGTGCGGCCTTGAGCCCGATTTCTGGCGAGACGATCCGGAAATCCACGACCCCCGCCTCTGCGCGTGGCTGGAGTCGAAACACCTTCACGGCAAGCGGGACCGAAGCCCAATCCACCTGGCGATGATTCCGGCCGGCGAAAACTCCTTCCGGCTGCAATCTGTCCCGCTGGGCGAGGCTCACAGGGCCAGGCAGTCCGTCGGATCCTGATCCCGGTCGTAGTTCTCAGCCTCGAAAATAACTCGCGAAGAGCTCAGCAATGGCTGGCGTCGTGATGGCTCTGCGTGTTCTAGCTGCGCCGCATCCGCGATAGTTTCCTCCAATTCCTCGCCTAACCCCTGCCATTTCCGATTTGCCGAATCCTGCCATTTCCGATTTGCCGAATATTGATAGATCCGTCCGGGGGGCCCCATCTATGATGAGGAACCCGGAGGACGCCCCAATCATGACCGACAACGCTGCCAACCACCAGGCCGGACGAAAGCATCACAACCCGGATTTGGTCCGCCCCATGTATGCGCGCCAATCACTTCTCGGCCCAACCCCACGGCACTCCATTCCGGAAGAAGGTATGGCGCCCTCCACCGCCTACCACCTCATCCACGACGAGTTGATTCTCGATGGCAGTTCGCGCTTTAACCTTGCCACATTCTGCAGTACGTGGATGGAGCCCGAAGCCCACAAGCTCATGGCGGAAACCTTCGACAAGAACATGATCGACAAGGACGAGTATCCGCAGACCGCAGAGCTTGAGATGCGCTGCGTTCACATGCTCGCAGAGTTATGGCACGCCCCCGAGCCTGAAACCACCATCGGGACATCGACCATTGGATCGAGCGAAGCCTGCATGCTCGGCGGACTCGCCCTCAAGTGGCGCTGGCGTCAGCGGATGAAGGCCCAGGGCAAACCGACGGATCTGGATGGTTCAGCCCGTCCAAACCTGATCATGGGCACCAACACCCAGGTCTGCTGGCACAAATTCGCTCGCTATTGGGACGTAGAAGCACGCGAAGTTCCCCTCGAAGGAACAGATGTGGTCACCGACCCTGAGCGCGCCGCCGCGGCCTGCGATGAAAACACCATCGGCATTGTCTCCGTTCTCGGCAGCACCTTCACCGGCCACTATGAGAACGTGCTCGCCCTCTCGGCAGCTCTCGACCGTCTTCAGGAAACCACCGGCCTCGATATTCCCATCCACGTCGACGGCGCCAGCGGCGGCTTTGTCGCCCCTTTCCTTCAACCTGACTTGCTGTGGGATTTCCAACTTCCCCGCGTCAAATCCATCAACACCTCCGGCCACAAATACGGACTCGTCTATCCCGGAGTCGGCTGGATCGTCTGGCGCGAAGCCTCCGACCTTCACCCTGATCTGGTCTTCAATGTCGATTACCTTGGCGGCTCCATGCCCACCCTGGCCATCAATTTCTCCCGCCCCGCCAGCCAGATCGTCGCTCAGTATTACAACCTCATCCGCCTCGGAAAGTCCGGCTATCGCGCTGTCCACGAGGCCTGCCAGGAGGTAGCCATTGACCTCGCCCGCCAGATCGGCGAATTGGGTCCGTTTGAAATGCTCTCCACCGGCCACGATCTCCCGGTCATCGCCTGGACCCTGAAAGAACCCTCATCTTTGAATTGGTCCTTATACGATCTTTCGGACCGCCTGCGCGACCGCGGCTGGCAGGTCCCCACCTATCGCATGCCCGCCAACCGCCAACAGATGGCCATCCAGCGCGCAGTCATCCGCAACGGCTTTACACACGATCTCGCCGGCATGCTGGTTCGCGACATCCGCCGCCACCTTGATTGGTTCGCCACCCAGCCCGGCTTCACGCCATCCCTCGAAGGCGCAGGCTTCCACCACTAAACCGGATAGGCCGCAAAAACAGGCGTCCCACTCATCGCAGCTATAGCGATGAGCGGGACGCCAGGCAAGAAACCAGTCGTAGATTCGGGGAACACTACTCTGAAGAGCGTTCCTTTTTACTGCGGGCAGGGAATCGCCGATATTGGAAGTACAGTTTCGTTCGGGAAGCTGAAGGCTCCATCGATCGCGTTAGAAGTTGGACCCATCTCAAACCACTGGTAGAGAACTATGTTCTGCGGGTGGTAGATAAAGTCGAACTTCCCTTCCTTTACCTCGATGGCAGATGTCGCGTTGGCCAATCCCTCGATAGGATCGCCATTCTCCAGATTGCTCTGGCAAACCTTCGCAGTGGCCGGCTCACCCGGGAACTGCCAGTTCGGAGTCGGATTGTCTACAAATGGATCGGCGAAAGACTCGCTCGTTTCGTGGCTCAGCGCGGTCACATCCTGGAACCCGGCGCCAAACAACCCTGGCGAGATCCAGCTTGCATATTCGGTCACCCAGCGAGACTCCGGAACGCTGCCATCCGTAAAGTACGTATGGAACCCTAGCGTGCAGCAATTACCCGGCGTGTTGGGGTTCGCCGTATTCAGTGAAAAAAGAAATGTGTTCGGGAACAGCGTCATACTGATCCCGTTCGTGGTGAAGTTTCCGAGGTTGATTTCGTTCACCACTTCGTTATCGAAGAGAGCATTGAAGAGCGGACTCAGCATCAGCACAAAAGTGCTGCCGTCAGACGCCGTCCCGGTGAAGTACGAGCGAGCCTGAACAATGGTCCCGTTCTTGAGTTGGATATTGACAAAGAATGGAACCGTGACCGTAACCCTGTTAACAACTTTCGGAAGCAGCAACGTGTGCCAATCGTGCTTCATGACATTGAAGAATTCGGCGCGGTGAACGGCATCGGCATATTCAATTCCATGCCCTGAACGATAATCGAGCGGCTCAAAATTGGGCGATTCCAGCGTGAGTTTTTCAAACGGTGAGAATGGTACTGTCTTGAATAAGCTCCCATCCGCGTTCAGCAACTGTAGGGAGACTTCGGAGATGTTAGCGGGATACTTCGTGGTCTTGCCAAGCTTCGGATCGTTGCCGATCATTGTAAACCTGAAGTCGACATTCTGGCTGGGCCCTGCTTCCCCGATGAATGCGCCATCGAAGGTGGCCAGCGTATCCAGCCCATCGATGGTTGCCAGATTCTTGAGTGTGTCGTCGGTGTCGAAATCGTCATCGTTTGCAGAACCTGCACTCGCAGCCAGGAGATGATTGACAGATGCCATCCCGGATGCGCCGCCGACCACCGCACCGGTATCCGCATCAAAGGTTAACGAACTGGTCGCAGGCCCAACTGCAACTGAGCCTACGCTGACTGGCGCGCGTTGCGCGTAGCCAGGGTTAGCCGCCGGGGCTCCGGCGGCAGCAATGCCAACGGATTGCCCAAGGCAGAGAGTGGAAGCACAGACCGGCAAACCACAGAGAACAACTAGACGTGTTGAGACACGCATCGATGGACCTCCTTCGAGGGGAAACTCGGTTTTTTGGATCATTTGAACGGGCATGCCCTTCTCGTGACTTTTCACGCGAAGGCAGGGATTCCCAGGGGATCTGCAAATTGCGAACAGAGCTCGATCAGTTCACAATCCAGACCAACAAAATACCTCAAAAAGGCAGATTGTCAAGATGAATTCTCACGCCAGGAGGCTTCCCGGCGACATTCCATCCCATCGTCCCGTTTCCCAGCCTTGCTAAACTCAACCTAACCATGTCCCTCGCCCAGCTTCAAAAATCCATAGAGCGCCACTTTGCCGACGGCCCGGCAGCCATCGGTGAACCCTCCGCAATGACCGCCTTCCAATCCCTTCGCGCCGCCCTCGAATCCGGCGAAGTCCGTTCAGCCTCGCCCGACCCAACCGCCCCCACCGGCTGGCGTGTCAACGCCTGGGTCAAGCAGGGCATCCTGCTCGGTTTCCGCCTCGGCGTTCTTGAAGAATCCGCCGCCGGCCGCTTCTCCTTCGTCGACAAAAACACCTACCCCGTCCGCCATTTCACCACCGCCGACGGCATCCGCGTCGTTCCCGGCGGCTCGTCCATCCGCGCAGGCGCATACGTAGCACGCAGTGTCGTCTGCATGCCGCCCATGTACATCAATGCCGGCGCCTGGGTGGATGAAGGCACCATGGTCGATTCGCACGCCCTCGTCGGTTCCTGCGCGCAAGTCGGCAAACGCGTCCATCTCAGCGCTGCTGCCCAGATCGGCGGAGTCCTCGAACCCATCAACGCCAGCCCCGTCATCATTGAAGACGATGTCCTCGTCGGCGGCAACACCGGCGTCTACGAAGGCACCATCGTCCGCCAGGGCGCTGTGCTCGCCCCCGGAACCATCCTCACCCGCGGCACGCCCGTCTTCGATCTCGTCCATGGCACAGTCCTGCGCGCCACTGACGACCTTCCGCTCATCATCCCTGAAGATGCAGTAGTCGTTCCCGGCTCACGCGCCGTCTCCAAAGGCAAGGCCCACCCGAATGCGGACAACTGGGGCCTCTCGCTTTACGCCCCCGTCATCGTCAAATACCGTGACGAAAAAACCAGCCTAAGCACCACGCTCGAGGATCTGCTGCGCTAATCTCGAAGAATCACCCGGACAAGGAACCAGAATCCCATCGTCACCGTACTTGCCAATGAGGGAGCACAGCGCATATGAAATCCTCGAAGTCACAACGCATCAAACCATCCACCCCACCCGATCCCAATCAGCCGCGCGAATCCTTCTTCGACGGATTGGCCGCGAATCTTGGCTCCGCCGTGGTCGTGCTC
>JBAWCO010000671.1:0-1590 GCA_049590315.1 Occallatibacter sp.
ATACTTCGTTCTCCTGTGCCCGCGTCCATCCGAAGATGTACTCTCCGGGCTTCAATGCAATCCCGCCAATTCTGACCGGAACCTGTACTAATAGATAATGCGAGTACTTGCCGTCCGCTGAATATCCTGCTGTCAGCAGCACCACCCCCGCAATGAAGTGCCCTTTGCTGTTGACGATTCCCGATGCCGTCCGCATCTCCGTCTCGATATGTTCCTTTTCCACGGGCGCCCGAGCCGGCAACACTGAAGCCAACTCCGCATCGGTCGCTTGCCGCCATGCGGGCTTTTGCGCAGGAGCAAAAGATGAAAGCGTCAACAAAACAATTCCAAGTCCGACAAAAAATCTCATGATTTTGGCTTTCTCAACGATTCGAGCGGAACAATCCCACGTTGAATCGCCGCAGTAGCTGCCTGTGTTCTGTCGGTCACGCCAAGCTTGCCCAGCAGGCTGTTGATGTGCGTTTTCACCGTAGCCTCTGAAATCTCCAGCTCGATTCCAATCTCCTTGTTGCTCTTGCCGTGCACAATCTGTTCCAGCACGTCGAACTCCCGCGGTGTCAGCTCCTCGGTGCCCATGCGCTCCGCCAGCTTCTCCGCAATTGCCGGCGGAATATGCGACTTTCCGGAATGAACTGCCCGGATCGTCGCAATCAGCTCCTCGCTCGTCATACCCTTCAGCAGATAGGCGCGCGCCCCCGCCTGCAGAGCACGATAGATGTCTTCGTCCCCGTCATAAGTTGTCAGCACAATGAACCGTGCTTGCGGCGTCTCCATGCGCAGCCGCTCAATCACATCCACTCCGCCCATCCGCGGCAGACGCAGATCCATCAATGTTATGTCCGGCTGGTGTTTGCGAAATTGCGTGATCGCTTCCACGCCGTCGGCCGCCTCGCCCACCACTTCAAGGCCTTCCGCCACATTCAGCAGTGCCACCAGGCCCTGCCGCACCACGTGATGGTCTTCCACAACCAGGACGCGAATTGATGGTCCTTCAGGTTTGTTCGTCACTAGCGCTCCTTCGGTTCTCTCGTGCCGCCGCGGCTCGAAGTCTTATTGTTGTACCCGATCCCGGTTCGCTTGTTATCTCAAGTGTTCCGCCAATGGCCGCGGCTCGTTCCCGCATTCCGGTCAATCCGTAGTGACCCGGTGTCGCCGCAGTGTCCGCGAACCCTCTCCCATCGTCGCGTACTTCCAGCGAAATCGCAGCGGGTCCGTACTCCAGTTGGACAAACAGATGTTTTGCTCCCGCATGCTTCTTCACATTATGGATGGCCTCTTGTGCGACGCGCAGAATTTCACGCTCCGTCCCCGGCGGCAGTGACCGGTATGCGCCAAAGATACTGAATTTGGCTTCCAGGCCATGCCCGTCCTCAGCCTCCACCATCCGCCGCAGTTGCACCGGCAGCGTCGACTCGCCGGAATCCTGCGAGCGCAGCGCCCAGATCGATTGCCGCGCGTCTGCGAGACCCTCGCGCACGAAACCTCGAGTTAGATCCAAGTGCTTCGCCGCAGCCTCAGTCTTGCTGAGTCGCAGTAACTCCGCCAGTACTTCCAACTGCACGCTGATCCCCACATAACCCTGCGCCAGAG
>JBAWCO010000672.1:0-6953 GCA_049590315.1 Occallatibacter sp.
CAAAATCTCACGCTCACTCTTGCAGGGAAGAAACTGCGTGATGCACGAGAAACGAAAATCCATAAGGGCTGATTTTTCGGCGTTACTTTCGTCGGGCTTGAATTTAACCATCATGTACCACGGTCCCTTTGCATAGCGCGCCATTCTGGATGGATGGGACGCAAGAAGATAGTTATCATCTACATCACGAAACCTGGTAGTTTCACCACTTGAAACGAGAAGTTCTGGGACATACGCGCGCTCGCGCGAGTACCAATCCCTGACTGGCAGGCTGACCTGTTCAGCGAATTCTTTTCCAGTCACTATACCGTGCTCCAGCGTGAATCCGGCACCCGTCGCAGAGCTCCGCAAGCCAACGTTGTCGGCGATTCTCAGCATCAGGTTTTTGGCTATTGCATCAGGATTTCTGTTGAGGATGAGGATCGATGAAGGCAAACATGTAACTCTGACGAAGTATTGACAGGAGTCGCCCCGACAGGAAGTTTGAATCTCTCCCCACCGTTCCCATTTGTTCAGGATCGACTTGGTCTCCGTCGCTGAACTCTGGTTGACATTGAGCGAACGAATATCGGCCAGCATACTTTCTGCGCGCCAGCGAAGACGGTACTGAAATACTTCGGCAAGCAGCCATGCTGAGATCAATAGAAAAAACGCTGCCACCACGAGTCGGCGAGGCCAGAGCGTGAATTTCTTCATGCACGACAGTTAAGCACTCTTCCGTCTTTACCGCAATCGATTCCCCTGCGCTAGTGATCGACGAAAAGCAACCGCAGATCCTTCGACTCCGCTCCGCTGCGCTCAGGATGACAATTTTATGGATAAGACAAGCTTATCGATTTAGAGAGCGGTTACTCGTAGCGTAGGGCTTCGGCGGGGAGGACTCTTGCGGCGGCAGAGGAGGGGTAGAGCGTGGCCAGGAGCGAGATGCCTATGGAGACGGCGGAGACGATTAGTGCATCGATGGGGCGGGGAGCGAAGGGGAGCGTGTCGATGGAGTAGACCTCGGCGGAGAGCTTGATGAAGTGATAGTGGCCGCCGGCCCAGGCGCCCAGATAGCCGAGGGCGAGGCCGAGGACTGTGCCGATTACGCTGATGAGGAAGCCTTGCAGGAGGAAGATGCGGCGGATTTGTCCAGGCTCTACGCCATAGCTCATCATGACGGCGATGTCGCGGGTCTTCTCCATGACCATCATGGTGAGTGCGATGAGGATGTTGAGCGCGGCAACGATGACGATGAGGGTGATTACGATGAAGGTGACGACCTGTTCTTCTTTGAGGGCGCGAAAAAGCTCGCGATTCTGCTCCATCCAGTTGGTGGTCATGAAGCCGGGGCCTGCGGCTTGTTCGATGGCGTGGGCGATTTCAGGAGCGCGGTCGAGGTCGTCGACTTTGAAGCTGATGACGGAAAGCAGGTCGGGTTCGGCGAAGAGGCGCTGCGCGTCGGAGAGGCGCAGGAAGCCCATTTGCGCGTCGTACTGATAAAAGCCGGAGTGGAAGATGCCGGCGAGGCGAAAGCGCACGTACTTGGGGATGATGCCCATCGGAGTCATCTCGCCTTGGGGGCTGATGATCATTACGGAATCGCCTACCGATGCGCCGACGGTTTCCGCAAGGTCTTTGCCGAGCACGATGGGGGGTAGCTCGGAATTTTGATCGGAGACTGGGTTTGGCTGTGGCTCAAGTGCAGTAACGGCTCCTGGCGTGGCTGTGCTGAGGAGGTCGCTGACGGTCTGGTCGTCGGCGGGAATAATTCCTTCGAGGAGTGCGCCTCCATCGCGCGCGTTGCGCGCTACGAGCACCTGTTCATAGAGGCCGGGCGAGGCTGCGGTGACGTGAGAGACCTTGCGCAGCCTTTCGAGCAGGGGTTGCCAGTGTTTGATGCCGTCGCCCTTGATGCGCATGAGCTGCACATGGGCGCTGGAGCCGAGCAGACGATCCTGCAGGTCGCGCTTCATGCCGTTGGTGATGGCGAGGGCGATGATGAGCGCGGCGACGCCCGCGGCTACTCCGGCGATGGAGATGGCCGTGACGACGCCGACCACGGCCTGGCGGCGTTTGGCCTTGAGATAGCGCATCGCGAGGAACAGCTCAAAACGCATGAGACTTACTTTACCTTTCAAACCCAACGACGAAAACTTAACGCTGAGTGCTCGTAGCCGCTGCATGGACCACGGTCTTGGCTACGCCTACGTTGTCGTGGCGGTCATACACGCGGACGGTGATGAGGTGCTCGCTCGCTTTGGAGTCAGAGGGCGTAGAGACTACAAAGTCGTAGTGCTCGTGGCGGGAGTCGGAGAGGCCGCCGACGGGATCGATGAATTGCCAGGGGCCGGCATCGAGCGAGTATTCAGCGTGTGCGATGGGCGAGAAGGCATCCTCGGCGTCAAAGAGCGCGTGGATTGCGGGTCCGCAGGGCTTGCCTTGGATGCAGGTTGGTTCCATGGTTGCGGTAAGCGCAGTGACCACGGGCGGTGTGGTGTCCACTTCGAAGCGGTCGCTTATTTTTTCGCCGGTGAGCGAATCTCCAGGGGTGTGCGAAGGTGCGTCGGAGGCGATGACTTTGACATGGTAACCGCCGTCGGGAATCAGGGTTGCGTCGAAGGTGTAGAACTTGTCGGTGACGGAATCTTTGAGCAAGCGCCAGACGGATTCGCCGTCGCCGCGCAGGTAGAGCGAATAGATGAGGTCGTCGCCGTCGTCGTCGTGAGCGGCCCAGCGCACGGTGATGGCGGTGCGGTCTTTGATGGCTTGCAACGGGGTAGCGGCGCCACCATCGAAGTTGATGGTGACGCCCTGGCCTGCCCCATTTGCGGATGGAAGTGCGATGGTGATGGGCTGCGCTGTGCCGGGGGGCTGGCTGGGGGCGCTGGCGCGCGCACCAGGCACAACTACCAGCTCGTCCACGACCGGCACTGAATCCACGGGCAGATAATTGACGCCCACGCTGCCTACAACGGCATTGGCGGAGAGCACAGCTTTCCACTGCAGGAAGCGGCCTGCGGGGGACGCCACGACGCCGTCCTTCAAAGGTGACCAGTCGGACCAACCGCGGACGGGCTGCTCGACGTTCCCTGATCTTGTGAAGAATTCATAGCCAGTGGAACCGGGATCGACCTCGACACGGCCAAAGCGGGCCAGCGCACTGGCGTCCAGCACATCGCTCGCGTACTCGTGTTTTTCGGCTGCTCCCAACGCGACCAGCTTGCCGGTGTTACCGGTGCCTATGAAGATGCGACCTGCTGCTTCCTTGCCGGGGACTGCGGCCATGCTGAGCCCCTGCTGTGCATCAAGGTGGGCGATGTCGGCGTAACTGCCGTCATCCGCGATCCGGAAGACTCGCCCGCGATTTCCGGTGAGGGCGAGCAGTCCATCGGGACGCGAAGCGAGAGCATAGATGATTTCGTCTTTGCCGGACCAGAGTTTGCGCGGCGCATGGCCTTCGGTCAGCGCGTAGATCTCTGTTCCTTCGGGGAGAGCAGTGCTGTTGTTGGCGGCCTGCATCGATCCAGGCTGGACGACGGTGATGGTGACGGTGCCGACACCCGACAGTGGAAGCGGCGGCAGGGGATTGCGGCTCTTGTCGCCTACGCAGGCCGCATAGATGGTTCCGCTGGCGCCGACCGCAACTGCGGTGATTTCGCGCCGGGGAGCTTCAAATAGCACATAGCCTTTGCCCTGCGGGTTGATGCGGTAGACGAGGCCGGAACCATCGGAGCCGGCGATGAGATTGCCTTTTGCGTCCCAGGCGAGGGAGCGGATGTGTTCCTCGTCGCTTTCGAAAAATGTCTCTGGCTTCGCTGTAGGGTTGGCGGGGTCTACGCGGTAGACGGCTGCAGGACCGCCTGCAGCGATGTAGAGCCGCCCGGACGCGTCGAAGGTCATGTCCCAGATGTAGTGCGACGCGGTCTCAGGCTTGTCGGGGCTCTGCTTGCTGTCGGCACCCTTATTTTCGGGCTTGCTTGTGGCTGATTTTCCTTCGTCCAATTTGGCTGGATCGAAAATTACGGTGGCGGTGGAGTCGTCCTGCTTGGTAGTCGCATCAGCTTTGAGCCGGTAGACTTTGCCGCTGGGCAGGGTGGCCGCGTAGAGAGAGCCGTCGGGACCGAGACGAACCACTTGCACGCTCAGGTCCCTGGCTTCGAAGAGGGTGAAAGGAGTGGCGCCAGATTGATTGCCTACACGAAGGACGGTGGCAGGGGAGGCTGTGCCTAACCAGGCTGTGTGCTTTGCGTCGGCGGCGACCGACCAGACGAAGGTGGAGGGCGAGGTGAGCAGTTCGGTCAGAGCCAGTCCCTGGCGCAGATGTCCGTCGCTGGTGAGCGAAACCCCTTGCGGGGTGCCCTTTTCAAACTCCTCGATCTTCGACTGAGTCCAAAGATGTGTGTTCTGCGAGAGAGCGGGCTGCGTGATGGCAAGTGCGGCGGCCGCAAGCGCCACCGAGAAGACGGCGGAGTTCGATACGGATTGGAGGCGGCAAATTGTGTGGGCTGAAACAAACATGCTGCCGTTGAGTCTACTAAAGTTGACCTGATTCGGGCATATCGGCTTTGGCTGAGGAGTCACATGGGATTATTGACTCAGCGGGGAGCATTGTCCGAGGGCATCCTGATTTGGATTGAGAGAGGGCGTCGATGAAGGGGATTGCCGTGATTGCGATGTTCAGCGCATCTGTTGCGACAGCGCAGACACCCGCATTGCAGGGAACGCCGTTGCGCACGCAGACTACGGTGGTGTTGGTTCCCGCACTGGTAAGCACCGGCAGCGGCGAGCCGGTCTTTACGCTGGCGGCTGACGATTTCAAGATTTCCGACGACGGAGTGGAGCAAAAGCTCACACTGGACGAGGACACGGGCGGCGAGCCATTGGCGCTGGTGGTTGCAGTGGAAACCGGGGGCGCCGGCGCGCGCAAGCTTGTGAACTACGGGCACCTCAGCGCAGTGATTGGCGCCGTGGTGGGCGCGGTTCCGCACCGAATTGCGGTGGTTGGATTCGACAGCACGCCGACGCTGGTTGAGGATTTCACTGCTGACATTGATGTGGCAGGCGCGGCGCTGCATGACTTGAGTCCGGGCGACAAGGGAGCGGCAATTCTGGATGGTCTGAAGTTTTCTGTCGATCTGCTGCGGAAAGAACCGCCCTTGTGGAGGCGCGCGATTCTGTTGATCAGCGAGACGGCGGACCGCGGTAGTGAGACAACGATGGACGACGCGTTGCGGGTGGTGAGCGACACGAACACGGCCATCTACAGCCTGGCGTTTTCAAGCGGGAAGGCGGATGCGCGCAATGAAGGCTCGAAGATGTTTCAACCGAATACGCCTGGCCCGGCGAAGGGCTGCATGGCCAAGGATGCGAATACAGAAGCGGAGTACGGAGGGAATCGAGCGGCGCAGCTCTACGACTGCCTGAGTTTGCTTGCGCCTCCGCTGCGGCTGGCGAAGATGGCGGCGATTGCGGCCACAGAGAGTATGCAGCAAAATGCGCCGGAGACTGTGGCGCGGCTGACAGGCGGCGAGTATTTCAAGTTTGAGGACGCGCGGAGCCTGGTGCGCGGGCTGGTCACCATCTCCAACCACGTGCCGAACCGCTATGTGTTGAGCTTTCACCCGGAGGGGCCACATGCGGGATATCACTCGGTTGAAGTGCAGCTCCGCGATCGCCCGGGGCTGCGGGTGACGGCGAGAACGGGATATTGGGTGGACAGCGAGGATGCGGCTGCGGGGCAACCATAGGGAAGGTCTGATCAAATTCAGGGCCTCCCCGAACTTTCCCTCAGGGACTAAAAGCCCTCACTCATTTTGCTGGATTTTCGGCACGACTGAAGTCGTGCCCTTTCAAAACACGGACTCATTCAGGGGTTCCAACGTGTGCTCGCTCTGAGGTTCTCTAGAGATGTTGGTGTTGTTTATAGGTTAGTGTTCGCGGCGAAACTGAATGATTCGGCGGCGGTCGCGCTTGGATGGACGATGCTCGGGCAGCGGAGCAAACTCCTGCATGGCCTTGCGCTCGGCAGCCAGCTTGAGGCGGGCTTCTTTACTGGCTTCCGTTTCGCGGTAGAGGGTTTGCGCTACCGCAGCAGGGCCGCGCATCTCGCTCAGCAACAGTACTTCGATGTGGAACTCGCCGCCTTCGTTGCGGATGACGAGCATGTCGCCGACACGGACTTCGCGGGCGGGTTTGGCCTGGATGCTGTTGGAGTGGATGCGTCCTAGTTCGCAGGCTTTTTGTGCGAGGGCGCGGGTCTTGAAGAAGCGCGCGACCCAGAGCCATTTGTCGATGCGCAGGGAGTTCATGAACGGTTATTGTAACGATGATTGCATCTGGTCCGTTCGTTTTCGGCGAGTGAACGCAGGGAAAAATGATTCTGGAGAAATCGAGCTATGACTCGGGCTCTACCTTCCAAATATAGAGAAAATCCGAGTCGCTGGTTGTGGCCACCTGAATTCCTTTTTGGTTTGTCGCACGGTTCAGAGCGGCGCGGATGTTCTCCTTGCTGTCAGGTAATTCGGAAATTGGAACCTTGAGCGCCGAGCCGGCTTCCAACTGGTCGATGTCATTCAAGAGCTGCACAACAATTTGTTTGTGCTTTCCATCCCGGCCTTTGGGAACATCGAGCTGAGAAATGGACTGAAACCTGATCGGGGTAGTTTTCGAATTAGTTGCCATCTCTTTCGCTCCTTATCATCAACATCCGCTCTTCTGTGTCATTCCATTTTCGAGGTTTCTGACCGACGGATTCATGGCTAACGTACGCTTAAATTGTCGCAAACGTATCGTTAGAGAAAAAGAATACTAAGAGTCTGAAGAAGTTTCAAGCCGTTGTTTGCAGGAAACTGACCACTATAGCTCAATTATTTGTGTGGAATCATAAACCGGAGGAGGCTTTGCGATGTCCTGAAAAAAGGGCATCGCTCTTCTATCGAACCTCTATTTTCTCTATAAGGCATAGATAGTAA
>JBAWCO010000673.1:0-4467 GCA_049590315.1 Occallatibacter sp.
AGCGTCGTTTTCGGATCAGTTGCCGGTTAGAGTTGCTTGATATCATCCGCGCCGCAGGCGCAATCGTCGGTCGATCATCGTTTGAAAGGCTGGAAGTTGTAAGGTGTTTCCGGGAGAAGGCGGATAGGGGAAGAACCCCACTGTTAGCGCAGCGGGGTTCTTTGTAGGTGGCCTTCATGCCAAAAGCGAAGGCAACCCGGAGTTGACTTTACCTTGGCATGAACCGCAGCCGTTGTCAAAAGCCGCCTGCGAGTGCGGATGGCGGTTCATGGGGAAGTTGTACTCCGGCTAAGGTTTTGCCATGATCCTAGCTGCCGCGCGATGTTTTGGATCTGCGCGTGTTGCGATCGTGGGCAGCGCTATTGCAGCGCGGAGTGCCGCGGTCATGCGCGGCGCCGGCAGCATCGGGCGGCCAATCGTCGGCATCAGCAGAGCGTCGAGGGCCGGCTAGACCACCGCGACCGTCAGCGCGCCTATCGCTGTCGGCAGTCTCGCTGCCGCGTGACGGATCAAGGTTCCCAAACTTCGAGATCTCGTTCACCATCGGAGGGTGGAAAAGCGATCGCGAGGCCGGTGGTTGCTTCGTTGCGTGTCCGGCCATGTGAGCGGCGAGGTTTTTGGCTGCGCTGCGTGGTTTGCGGGCGTCCCGGCCGCTTGGTCGATTCTTTTCCGCGTACATCGATTCGCAGATGAGGGAGAGATGATCGATCCGGAAGTGCGGGTACAGATCCGCCGCTACTTTTATGCCGAGCACTGGAAGGTGGGCACGATCGCCGATGCGCTGGGAGTTCATCCCGACACGGTGCGGCGTGCCATCGAGGTGGAGCGATTTCATCGCGCCGAGCAGTTGCGGGCCACGCTGCTGGACCCCTATCTTCTCCTGGTGCGCCAGACGCTGGAAGCGCATCCGCGCCTGTGCGCCACGCGGTTGCAGCAGATGCTGCGGGATCGCGGCTATCGAGGAAGTATCCAGCAGTTGCGGCGCGTGGTGGCGAGGTTGCGTCCGCGCCCGCAGGAGGCGTTCCTGCGCCTTCAGGTCTTCGCCGGCGAGCAGGCGCAAGTGGACTGGGCGTCTTTTGGGACGGTGATGATCGGCCGCGCGCGGCGCGCGCTGAGCTGCTTCGTAATGACCTTGTCCTGGTCGCGGGCGCTGTATCTGGAGTTCTTCTTCGATCAGACGATGGAGAACTTCCTGCGCGGTCACGTGCACGCCTTCGCGTCGTTTCAAGGTTCTGCCCGCGTCCTGCTGTACGACAACTTGAAATCGGCGGTGATCGAGCGTCATGGCAGCCTGATCCATTTCAATCCGCGCCTGCTGGAGCTGGCAGGTCATTATCACTTCGAGCCGAAACCTTGTCAGGTGCGGGCCGGGAATCAAAAGGGGCGCGTGGAGCGGGCCATTCGCTTCGTACGCGATTCGTTCTGGGCGGCGCGCACGTTCACCACGCTGGAGGAGTGCAATCGCCAAGCTCTGAAGTGGCGCGACGAAGTGGCCCACCAGCGGCCGTGGCCGGACGATCGCAATCGCACCGTCGCCGAGGTTTTCGCCGAAGAGCGGCCACGCTTGTTGCCGCTGCCGCTGCACGAGTTCTCCACCGACCGCGTGGTTGCGGTGCGCGCGGCCAAGACCATCTACGTGCGCTTCGACGGTAATGACTACTCGATTCCACCCGAGGCCGTGGGCCTCGAACTGACGCTGTCGGCTTCCGATACCGTGGTGCGCATCCTTGACGGCGCGCGGGAAATCGCCCGCCATCGCCGCAGCTACAACCGGCAGGAGTTGGTTCTCGATCCAGCGCACCAGCAAGCTCTGTTACGTGCCAAGCGCAAGGCGCTCGACTCCACGCGCTCCGGCCGTCTGGAGTTGGTTGTTCCCGAGAGTACGGTTCTGCTGGAGCGCGCCTTCGCCGACGGCGAATCGGCGGCGCACCAGATCGCGCATCTGCTTCAACTGCTCGATCGCTACGGCGCCCGCGCCATGCGCCGCGCCGTCCGCGAGGCGCTCGAACACTCGACGCCGCGCGCTGCCTCGGTCGAGTTCTTGCTGCGCCAGTCCAACCGCACTGCGCCCTTGCCGCTCGACCTCAGACGCCATCCGCAAGCGGAGAGCGTCGAAGTCCGCCCCCACGATCTGGAGACCTACGATGAACTCGCCCAACGACGCGACGAAGACCCCGAACCCGAATCCTAACCTGCGCGAGCAACTCGACCGCATCGGCCTCACCGCCGTGGCCGCGCAACTGGACGACATGCTGGCGCATGCATCCAAACAACGCTGGTCGCCGCGCCAACTGCTCGAACAACTGGCGCAGATCGAAGTTGCCGAGCGCGCTCACCGCAGCCTGGAACGCCGCCTGCGCGCCTCCGAGATCAGGAAGTTCAAGCCCATGGCCGACTTCGAATGGTCCTGGCCTACGCGCATCGAACGCGATGTCATCGAGCGGGCGATGACGCTCGACTTCCTCGCCGAGGCCCGCAATCTCGTGCTGGTCGGTGCCAACGGCCTGGGCAAAACCATGATCGCGCAGAATCTCTGCCACGCCGCCGTGCTGGCCGGCCACTCCGTCTTGTTCCGCACCGCTTCCAAGCTGCTCACGGACTTGCACCGCCAGACGCCGGAAGGCCGCCTGCGCAAGCTGCGCGCCTACGCCAATGTGGCTCTGCTGTGCATCGACGAGGTCGGGTATCTCTCCTTCGACGACAAATCCGCCGACCTTCTCTACGAAGTCATCAACCAGCGATACGAACATAAATCTCTGATCCTCACGACCAACAAACCCTTCAAGGAATGGAACGAGGTCTTCCCCAACGCCGCCTGCATCGCTACTATGCTCGACCGCTTGTTGCATCACGCCGAAGTCACCGTCATCGAGGGCTCCAGCTACCGCGTGCGCGAGAGCGAGCAGGAAGCCACGGCCCGCCGCAGGAGAAAGAAATGACCTGCGCAGATCCCGCCGCCCCCTACGTGGCCTCCGTCATCACGCTCTATCTCGAAATGCCCGACACGCCCATGCGCGTCAGCGCCTCCGACCAATGGATGGCGCGTCAACTTCATCAGGACGGTGTGTCGCTGAAAATCGTCGAAACTGCGTTGCTGCTTGGCTCACTGCGCCGCCTGATCCGTCCTGCCGATGCCCCCCGCCTGTCGCCCATCCGATCCCTGGCCTACTTCCGACCAGTCATCGAGGAACTCCAGGAGAATCCCGCCCCGGAGAACTACCGCGAATACCTCGAGATCAAGCTGCGAAAGGCAACTGAGACAAGGCCGGCAACCGATCGGGAAAATACGTTTTCAGATGAGCGCTAACATCATCAGCGTGTTCCTTACCGGAATTTTTGGTTTTGCGCAGGGCGACCTAGCTGGGAACACGCAATGGATCACGTTTCTGGCGGGGAACTGGAGCAATTGTTCTGACCTTTCTTGCTGGTGCGGAACCGGATCAGGCCATCTTCAAAGCCAAGTGGTGTGAGGCGTCGATCATTGGCTTGGCGGGATTTTTCGGTCCATTTCTCAGTTGTACGGCAATAGCGCACTACTCTAGGACAGTGGCCTGTGAGTCATTCCCCTAAAGTCTGAGGCCCAAGCAACAGGGCGCCTGAGTTGCGGCAATGCCGCGCCGGCATCGCAAGAACGCTGCCAGCGCGCGGACTGTTCAGGATCAGAAGTAGCGCATTTGTTCAAGATCGGCAATCATGCCAGGGCCTGTCGGATGCCATCCAAGCCGTTGCCTGGTCTGTGCGCTTGAGGCTGGCATATCGAAGCCAGCGAACATCGCAAGCCAGCCGAAATGAGGTTGCGCTTCCTCTGGAGAGAGACTGACCACGGGCACCTTCAATCCTCGGCCAATGACTTCTGCGATCTGCCGCATCGGTACTCCCTCTTCTGCTACCGCGTGGTACCTGCTGCCTGATTCGTGCTTCTCCAACGCAAGCCTGTAGAGATGCGCAACATCGAAAACATGCCCCGCCGGCCAGCGATTGAGTCCGTCACCGATGTACGCCGAGACTCCCTTTTCACGGGCCAACTGGACGGCGTAACTGACGAGGCCCTGCTTGAACGTGTCGTGGACTTGGGGAAGGCGCACCACCGACACGTTTACGCCAAGATTTGCCATGGAGGCCGCTGCCAACTCGGAAGCCGCGCGGGGATTCGGATGGTTGGGATTGAAATGATCTTCAGTTGCGAGTTGACCAGGGAGAGCGTTGCCCATTCCAGTCCCGGAAGTAACGAGCAGTGGACGATCTGAGCCGGCAAGCACGAAGCCTAGAGCTTCGATGGCGCGCGAGTCCTTTTCACAGACCTCAATGAACTTCGAGAAGTCGTGACCGAAGGCGCTGTGATCGAAGGCCAAGTGAATGACGCCATCAGCGTCGGCTGCTCCGGAGCGAAGGCTTTCAAGATCTTCAAGACTCCCGCGATGCACTTCGGCGCCGGCTGCAATAAGAGACTCGGCGCCCGCATCGGAC
>JBAWCO010000674.1:0-3212 GCA_049590315.1 Occallatibacter sp.
CCGTCTCCTCCACAGTCCGCAAGGTATCCTTGCGGGCATCCTCCCTCCCTGCCGCATCACGCATCACCGGGCAAAACAGCACAGTGGGCGGATTCGACCCGACTCCATTGAAAAAGCTGAACGGCGCCAGGTTGGCCACGCCGTTCCGATCCACACTGGAGACAAGCGCGACCGGTCGAGGCACAATGATGCCGGTCATCAACTTGTAGATGTCCCGGGGCTCGCAGTTGGCTGGATTGAGGCTGAGCATGGATGTTGTTGATGCTGCTTGGGTATTCATGCCGATACCTGAAGAATATCTTCCCTGAGCGAGGCTCGTCTAACAGGTTTAGGGACAATTCATCGGCCGCGGAAGTTGACGGGGAGTAACAAGTGTGATGCAAATTACGAAATTTGCACCCTGGTAACATGCGATGATGCATTATCAAAGGTACGGGAGAACAGGCTGTGCCGCGCATACACTTTCAACAACAACTCGCCGAACTCAAGGACAAGCTACTGGCCATGGCTGCTCTTGCGCAGCAGGCCGTGGAGTCCGGGGTCGACGCCTACCTGCAGCGCGACAAGGGCCTGTGCCAATACGTCAAGCAGAATGAAGCGGCCATCAACGGCGCGCAGCGTGAACTGGATGAGATGGCCTACGAGCTTCTGGCCAAGGAGCAACCCATGGCCATCGACCTGCGCTTCATCCTTGCGGTCATCAAGATCAACGGCGACCTGGAGCGTGTGGGGGATCAGGCGATGGGCATCGTGCGCCGGACCAAAGAGATTCTGAACACAGAAGAAGTCGATCTCCCGGTGGATTTTGCCGCGATGGGTGAGTTTGCCGGCCGCATGATTCGTTCCGCTGTCCAGGCGCTGCTCGACGGAGACGCCCGTCTGGCAGACACGGTTCGCGAGATGGATGACGAAATCGATCGTATGAACCGCCGCGCTCATTCCGACCTGCTCAAGTTGATCCAGGAAAAGCCTCAGTTCACCCAGCAGGCTTTGAACGGTATCCTGATCGCGCGCAACCTGGAGCGGATTGCGGACCATGCATCGAATATTGCAACCGATGTAATCTTCTGGGTGCGTGGCGCGGACGTTCGCCATCAGCTCAGCATGTCAATGGATTGAGAACCGGACCTCGACCGCTTTTTGACGTACTAGTATGGGTGCCCCAGGCCCCGTTTCTGGGACCTGGAACAGTAGAGAAATTCCTACCGCGTAGCCTCAAACAGGAACCAGGCGCGGCGCTCGGCTTCGTCGATCCACACTTCAATCAGGCTCGTTGTGGCGTAGTCGTCGGCCTTGCTGGCTACTTCGTGGGCGGCGCGCAGGCTCTCTACCAGCGACTTGTTGTCTCCGTGAAGCTCAAGCAGCATATCCCGCGCCGGAACAAACTCCTGGTCGTTGTCGGTCAGCCGCTGCAGGCGGGCAATGTGTCCAATGGAACGAACCGTGGTGCCGCCGATTTTGCGGACCCGCTCCGCGATGTCATCGCTGATCGCAAAAATCTGCGCCGCTTGCTCGTCCAGCAGAAGATGGTAGTCGCGGAAATGCGGTCCGCTCATGTGCCAATGAAAATTCTTTGTCTTGAGATAAAGTACAAAGACATCGGCCAGCAGCGCATTGAGCACGCTGGATAAATTCTTCACCTGTTCGCTGTCAAAACCGTCAGGAACGTTGGTTTTGGCCACTTTCGTTTCCGCATGAGTATGAGTCGACATGTAAAACTCCTTTGCCGGGAACCGTCACTGGGGATCGTGCACAAGCGACCTCCCCGTACACTCGATAGGATGCGAATCGTGTCCGAAAGGGTTCTCAAGCCAAAGCTCGTCAGTGAAAGGGAATTGGCTGCGGAAACTCGGCAGCCTTCACGGCTGCAGAACGCTAGTCTCGCGGATTCCCGTTCCTGTTCGTTGCGGAAAAACAAGGTCGGCTACATCGGCCGGGGTAGCTGCCACGGCGTCCGCCTGCGCGCATTCCTCCGCCGGACCGTAACCCCATCCCACGGCCAGGCATCGGAGGCCGTTTGCGTGCGCCGCCTCAATGTCGAAGATCCTGTCGCCGATCATCCATGTCGATTCCGGGATGAGCGAGTGCGCGCGGAGCAGGCTGGCCAGCAAATCCACCTTGCTGTGGCTGGTAAACTCCGCCTTGTCTCCGTAGATGGCGGTGAACAGCCCCGTCAGCTCAAACATATCCAGAATTCGCACAGCAAAGTGCTGCTGTTTTGAAGTGCAGACGTACAGGGGGAATCCCTGTCCGTGAAGCTCAGTCAGCATCTCGCGTACGCCGGGAAAAACAGAGTTATTCTTCCAGCCTTCGCGGTCGTAGCAGCCGCGGTAGTCACGGGCCAGGGCTGCCCGGGATTCTTCACTTCCATCCGGCAGCAGCGCACCAGTCCACTCTTCCACGGGTGGCCCTACAAAGTACTCCAGCGGGCCGGAGTAGTTGATCCCCCACGCGTCGATCACCTTGCGCAGGCAGCCCACAATGCCGGGCATCGAGTCCGTGAGGGTTCCATCCAGGTCGAAGATGAGGGCTGGCAAGCGCGGTTTTGAGGTCTGCGCGGATTCCGCAGGCACAGGCTTAGGCTTCTTTGGCAAGGGCCTTGCGAAACGCTCTTCGCAGCAATTGACAGATTCCACCCAATGACGCATGGTCGGAGATATCCATCCAATGGTTTCCAAGATGTTCGTGTAGTCCTGCCGCAGATGTTGTCTGCCGCACATGAGCCTTTCATGATGGGCGATGCGGTTGCGCAAAGTCTTCAATTGGAGGAGACGTCCCCGAATCAGGTGTCTGTTGTTTTGAAGGTTCTGCGGGAAAATCTTGCGCAAGTGGGGAACCCACAACGTCTTGTCATATGACTCCGAAAAAAGCCTTCCCCAGAATGCGAACGTCAATTCTGCTATCACGCGGCCAGGCGTCAGAGCCGCAGGCCGATCAAAGACTTTCTTTTTTGCTTCTTCCAGCGCTTTGCGCTCGGATTCCGCGAGGTTAAATGTCTCGTACCATTCCGCGCCGCCAAGCTGTTCCGAAAGCAGGTTGTGAATTGCGTTTCGCAGGGTAACCTCGAGAGCTTGAATGACGCCGTAGAGCGCTTCGGAGAACTCGGTGTTTCGCTCGTAGAGCCGGACAGCCACCCATTTGTCACCGCGAGCATAAGCGACGTACGCCGCAAGCCGTTCAGAGGAAATGTACTTCTCAAGCAACGCTAAATG
>JBAWCO010000675.1:0-8628 GCA_049590315.1 Occallatibacter sp.
CATCCACATCAATAGCTTGTATGTTGTTGGCAGGGTGCTTCCTGTATGACGCCGACGGCAACGCGGTCGACTTGTGCTGTGGGGGCAGCATGATTGTGATGGGCAAAATCGAGCATCAAGCAACAGCTTTGGAGGATTCAGAGGTGCTTGATGGGTTCGCGCCTTATCGCGAAGACCATGGGCAATGAGAAGGCGGCTCAGCCGATTTCAACGTCGACAGGAGCGAAAGACATGGCTCAAGTCAGCGGGAAAGTCGGTAAACTTCCGATCCTGCAAGAAGAAACGCTCCGACGCCATACACATAGCTCGAGGTCGGGGTGAAGGCACCGGGCGCCGCTCCTACGGGTTGGATGCATCCCAACCGGCCATCCTGATAAACATGGGAAAGCAATCCTTGCCATGCTTTCTCCACGACGGGCTTGTATTTTTTCCTGTCGAGAATTCCGGAATTGATGCCGTAAGCAAATCCATACGCAAAGAATGCGGAACCGGAGTTCTCTGGAAGTTTGTAGTCAGTTTGATCCAGTAGTCCCGCTCTCCACAGTCCGTCCGATCCTTGAAGCGAGGCAACCTTCTCGGCCATCTCCCGAAACTGGGCGACATAGCGGGGCCGCGCAGGGTAGTCCGCGGGCATCTCTGCCAGCACGCGCGCCAAACCGGCGAACACCCAGCCATTGCCGCGCGCCCAAAAGACCTTGCTGCCATTAGTCTCATGCGCATTGAAGAACGATTTGTCGCGAAAATACAGATGATCCGCGGGGCTGTAGAGCAGATTGGAAGTTATCAACCATTCGTGATCCATGAAATCCAAATACTTGCGATCCCCCGTTGCGCGCGCGAGCTTCGCCAATACTGGCGGGGCCATGAAAAGCGCATCGCACCACCACCAGAGCGGTTTCTGCGGGTCATCGGGCATGCGCATTACTGCGTCCATGCGATCTCGCATTGGTGCGATCATCGCCGGATCGTGGCCGCGGAAATAAAGGTCGAGATAAGTCTGGCCGATGGCGTGATCGTCCGCATGCGAGATACGCGGACCGGGCTGCCACTGGAATCCCTTGCTCATCTCCAGCATGGCATCGCGATACTTTTTACCGTCTGCCGCATCGGGAACGGACATGAAACCGGCGTAGAGCGCTGCGAACGTCCAATCCTGACTAAAGTTGTTGCGGGCCTTATCCAGTTGCCAGTTAGCAACCTTTTGGATGGCATGGCTGACATCTCTTCGCGAAAGCCTGGGGGAGAGATCGGTAGCCAGAGGGAGTTCGGTTGTCGCCGTATCTCCGGCCAGAGAATTTCTCTGGGCCGTGGTCGTCTGCCCCAGCAGAGCAGGAGCTACGCAAAGACAGGCAAGGCTCAAAGCAACAAATCTCCGGCCGAGGCGAGCACTTCGCGGCGCGTCTAGCTTGCCAGACTGGAATTGCTGGATGGAGGCGCAGCCAATCTCGGGAAGAAGCGTCCGCAGGGCAAATTCTTCAAAGGTCATTTTGTCTCGCATGGGATAACGTTATTCATTCGGAGCGAGGTTATATCAGAGTATGGACCACTGTCAATTGCAAGAAACGACTGGGCAGGTACGGTCAAATGGCACGCGATGACAATTGCGAATAGCGCGAGAATAGACGGACAGTTCCGGGATTTATGGGCCGGCACTGAGAAGCGCAATGGAGTGGAAATGCGATTGCCTCGGAGAGAGAAACGAAGAATATGCAGGAGCCCAACCCGATGAGCGGTTGCGGCGATAACAATTTGGAACGCGGTGCGTTCATCACTCGATCGCTATAGATTCTGAGAGGCGGACGGGCCTAAGATTGGGACGTCAGCACTCACAACTGCCTTGAGAGGGCGTCCACGATGGATTGCGCCGCGTGTTTTCAGGGTGTATTCTTGAGCGTGTTTATCGGCGGTATCGTTATTGATTGCGGAGGAAGAAAATGGATGATCTGCGCGCAGCCGTGAAAACCCCGGGATCGGTTCGTTGGGATTGCGTAAGCCTGGGAGAGGTTATGCTGCGGCTCGACCCGGGTGAGGATCGAATTCATACCGCACGCAGCTTTCGGGTGTGGGAGGGCGGTGGCGAGTATAACGTGGCTCGCGGGTTGCGCCGCTGTTTCGGTCTGCGAACGGCCATTGCCACGGCTCTGGCGGAGAATCCCGTTGGACGGCTGGTTGAGGACCTGATATTGCAGGGGGGCGTGGATCAGGATCTGGTTCGATGGACCCCGTACGACGGGGTAGGGCGCAAGGTACGCAATGGCCTGAACTTCACTGAAAGAGGCTTTGGCGTCCGTGCTGCCGTGGGCTGTTCCGATCGCGGAAATACTGCGGTTTCCCAATTGAAGCTTGGGGATTTCGACTGGAAGTCGATATTCGGCAAGGAGCTTGGTTCGCGCTGGTTCCATACCGGCGGCATCTTCGCGGCGCTATCCGATTCCACCATCGAGGTTGCGGGTGAGGCCATGGATGCAGCGCAAGCTGCTGGAACTGTGATCTCTTACGATCTGAATTACCGAGAGTCCTTGTGGAAGTCGATCGGCGGCAAGGCGAGGGCGCAGGAAGTGAACCGCGAACTGGTGCGGAAGGTGGATGTTCTTTTCGGCAACGAAGAGGATTTTTCAGCCATGCTGGGCGTGGAGATCGAAGGGGTCGGGAAGGACTTCGACGAGTTGCCCGTGGAGAGTTATGCAAAGATGCTTCGGGAACTGTCCAGTGCGTATCCGAATCTGAAGGTGATTGCGTCCACGCTGCGCACGGCGCACACCGCGTCAGAAAACGCATGGGGAGCAATTGCACTCGGCAGTGGCGGTATCGCCCACGTCGCGCAAAGGAACGTGGACATTCTGGATCGCGTTGGCGGTGGCGATTCATTTGCTTCCGGACTGATCTATGGCCTGCTCTCGGACAAGGGATTGGATTGGGCGGTGGCATGCGGGGTAGCGCACGGGGCGCTGGCAATGACTACCCCTGGAGATACCAGTACCGCGAGCCTGGCTGAGGTGTTGCGAGTGATGGGTGGCGGGGCGGCACGCATTTCGCGGTAGTGCCGTCAAGCAGTTTTGGAACTCAAGAATCGGAAAGAGTGAATTCGATGAAGATATTGCAAATGGCGGATGCGGTCCGTTATCGCACAATGACGACCGATGAATTGCGCGGGACATTTCTCATTGACGATCTTTTCCAGCCGGGGAAGATCGGGATGCGGTATGTCGACCTTGATCGCACTGTGATTGGGTCTGCGGTTCCAACCGGGGAGTCGCTCAAGTTGCCCACGGACGACGCCCTGAAGGCAACGTATTTTACCGAGCGGCGCGAACTCGGCATCCTGAATATAGGCGGAGCGGGGACCGTGACAGTGAATGGCGTTCCGTTTGAACTGGAAAAGTTGGATACCTTGTATGTGGGACGCGGAAATGAGGAAGTAATCTTCGCGAGCAGCGATCAAACGCAACCAGCAGAGTTCTATCTCCTGAGTTATCCGGCGCACACGGTTTATCCTACCCAACTCATCCGCTCGCCCGAACAACAAAAAGTCACACTTGGTACTGCTGAAACCGCAAACCTTCGTACGATCACGAAACTCGTTCATTTGGAAGGAACGCGCAGTTGCCAATTGGTGATGGGCTTCACGCAACTTGCTTCCGGTAGCGTCTGGAACACCATGCCGCCTCACACGCACATGAGGAGGTCGGAGGTTTATCTATACTTCGATATTGATGTCGATCAACGGGTGATTCACCTGATGGGGCCGGGACACGAGACACGCAACATTGTGATTGCCAATAAGCAAGTCGTCATTTCTCCGGGGTGGTCAATTCATGCGGGAGTGGGAACGAAGAACTACACGTTCTGCTGGGGCATGGGTGGAGAGAATCAGGTTTATAGCGATATGGATGCGTTGGCGATTGCAGATTTGCTTTAGAAAGAAAGGAAAGCGTCTTGATATTGGAGAGATTCAGTTTGAAGGGTAAGACTGCGCTGGTGACAGGATCGTCGCGCGGGCTGGGCGCAGGCATCGCCATTGCGTTGGCCGAAGCCGGCGCCAAGATTGCCGTTCATGGTTCGAGCGCAGCGCCGGAGGCTACGCAGCAACACTTGACCAAAATGGGCGCAGACCACTTTGCTGTTGTCGGCGACGTGAGCGATGCCAACGTATGTTCGCGGCTGGTTGAAGAGGTTGTTGGACATTTCGGCACCATCGATATTCTGGTCAACAACGCAGGGACAATTCGGCGCGCTCCCGCGCTTGAGCACTCCGACGAGGACTGGCAGGCCGTGATCGATACGAACCTTTCCAGCGTCTTTCGTATCACCAAACACGCCGGAAATTACATGGTGACGCAAGGCTCCGGGAAGGTCATCAACATTGCATCGATGTTGACTTTTCAGGGCGGAGTCTTCGTTCCCTCCTATGCTGCAGCCAAAGGCGGCGTCGGGCAACTGACGAAAGCATTCGCCAATGAGTGGGCTGCAAAGGGCATTAACGTTAACGCCATTGCGCCAGGCTACATGGCAACGGACAATACGGAAGCGTTGCGGGCTAACCCCGAGCGCTCGCGCCAAATTATGGAGCGGATTCCGGCTGGACGCTGGGGTAGCCCGGAGGATCTAGCGGGCGCAGCCGTTTTCCTTGCATCGAGCGCCAGTGACTACATGCACGGGCATGTGCTGGTTGTCGATGGAGGATGGTTGAGTCGCTGATTGATGCAATTTGCGTCAGTGCAGAAGTAAGAAATTGCGGATTCGTGCCGCTTCGAAGTTCAATGATTTCGCCAATCAAGGTTAGAGAAGAAGGATTTGACGGCTGAAAGGCCACCGGAGATTGCGGCGGCTAAAAATTCAGTTGTGAAACGGCATTGTGCGGGTAGTCGGGAAAATAGGGGAGCGAAATGAGAAAGACGGATGTACTGAAGCGCATTAAGGAAATTGGGTTGTTGCCCGTGTTACGAGCTTCCTCGGCGGAGGAGGCTCTGGCCCTGGCCCAGGCCATCGAATCGGGCGGTATATCGGCGATCGAAGTTACGATGACAGTTCCCGGAGCGGTCGAAGTGATTCGCACGTTGGTCGACCAAACCGGGGATCGCATCCTTATTGGCGCGGGCACGGTTCTAGACCCGGAAACGGCGCGGGCTTGCATGCTCGCAGGTGCGGCATTCATTGTAAGTCCGTCTCTGAATCTTAAGACAATTGAGATCTGTCACCGCTACAGCGTTGCGGTGATTCCGGGCGCGCTTACGCCGACAGAAGTGGTCAGTGCATGGGAAGCCGGTGCAGATGTTGTAAAGGTATTTCCTTGCAGCGCGATGGGTGGAGCAAAATATCTGAAGGCTCTGAAGGCACCATTTCCTCAAATTGAATTGATTCCCACTGGGGGTGTCTCACTGTCCACTGCGGCGGAGTTTCTGGCCGCGGGTGCATTCGCTTTGGGAGTGGGCGCCGACTTGGTTGATCCACGGGCAATCGCTTCTGGCACGCCGGAGGTCATCACCCAGAACGCGAGGAAGTATGTTGAAATCGTTCGGTCCGCAAATTCCTCGACGATTACGATGTAACTCGCGATGATTCGGCGAGTACGATCGTTATTCCTACTCAGTGCAGCCGCATGACCGGCGAATGACCAAGTCAGCGGGGAACAACACTTTCGACGTTTGCATCTCAGAGGATCGTCCTTCTCGCGAATCGAGGATTTTCTTGAAGAGGAGCTCGGTTGCTGCGCGTGCAATCTCGGTCGGAGATTGACGGACAACTGTTAAGGGCGTTCCCAGCACCTCTGCAAGCTCAAAGTCATCGAATCCCACGAGTGCAATATCTTCGGGTACTCGCATCTTGTAAGTATGGAGAGCCTGGATCAACTGTATCGAAGAGATTCGCTTCACAGAAAACGCTGCCGTCGGGCGGTCCTTGCTGGTCGACCAGCGATGGATTAGCGCCCGCATTGCTTCAATGTTATTGATGTTTGTGAATAGAGCCGGTTCAAGACCAGCGTCACGCATTGCAACTTTGTAGCCTTCAATCCGTTCACGCACAGTGTAGCTGCCAGAGTCGAATCCAACGCAACTGATTCTCGTGTGGCCGTGTTCAATCAAATGGCGAACGCCTCGTTCCGCGCCCTCTCGATTTTCAGCAAGCACCGCATCCGCCTGTAGTCCGTTAACGGGTCTGTCGAGAGCGACAATGGGAATTCCGCTTTCCTGAAGTAGCTTCAATCGTTTGGCGTCGCTCCCCGAAGGAACAATGAGCAGCCCAGCAACACGATGCCTTTGGATGGACTCCAGCTGTGTGTCCTCAACAGCCACGTTCCTTCCGGTAGCGACCACCATGGTTTGGTAATCGTGGCGGATAGCAACTTCCTGGACTGCGTGAAAGCAACTGGAGAAAAAATCGGAGAGATCGGGGACTACAAGGCCAATAGTTCGCCCCGTCCGCCCCTTGAGCATTCGCGCCGCATCATTGGGTGAATAGCCAGTCCTGGCGATCGATCGTATCACCTTGGCGCGCGTGGAAGCCTTTACACTCGGATGATTGTTAATGACCCGCGAGACAGACATCACGCCCACTTTTGCGTCCTTTGCAACATCGATGATGGTGGGTGGACGATCGCGTCTCCTGGTCTTGGTTCGAGTCATTTCGATAACCTTATCTATTACAGTAATTCAATATACATCCAAGTTACGGCTTGCGAGTAGATTCCTCAGCACTGGTTAGGCAGAAGTACGTCAATTGGCACAAGGGGGAGACGGGAAGGCGTCGTACAGTCGGTCTGAGAGTTCGTGAGCGTTGGCTGGATCGAATTGGATTTTGCCTACGTCTCGAAGCGAAACTGCTACGGCCGCGCATACTCGTCATGAGTGCTTGCCAATTGCGCACGCGCGCGCGTCATAAAATCTCCACGAAGTGCGATGGTGCTTGCGAGATAGTGCCGCGCTGTTACGGCGTCATTGCGTGCGAGCGCAATCTGCGCCAGATAGTACAACGCAGCTTCCTGCTGAGGCGAGTCACCGGCGCTTTCCACACGACGCAGGCTTGAGATTGCTGCGGGCAAGTCTCCCTGGTACATGTGGCAGACCCCGACGTAGAACTGTGCAGCGAGCGCACTGTCATCCAGCGCAGGAACCTGCGAGAGCATCTCAATGGCACTCCGGCAGTCCTGCCGTGAGTACGCCTTCATCCCCGCGTCGAAATGCGTATCATAGCTTTGCCCGCGGAGGTTGGGCGGCTGAAATGTCGGCAGAGTCATGTCAGCGAGCCGTGAAATGGTGGAGGTCGCCAGCGATGCTGGCGGAGGCTGCGAAGACGAGCCGGGTTGGTGAGCGGGGTGAACCGGGCCTTTAGCCACTGCGGGCGTCGCAGGCCGATACAAAACTCTGAATCCGAAGAATCCGATGATCAGCATGGCGGCCAACGTTGCAAGAACGCTGGCGCGGACGGGCCAGTGAATCGGTTTCTTGAGTATCTTGCGCGGCTGGCCACCAAGCTTCAGAGTCACAGCTTGAAGGGCCTCAACTTGCGCGAGGCATGAGGGACAGTCAAAATAGTGTTCCTCGAACTTCCGCGCCTCGGGCTCAGGGAGAACTCCCTGAATGTACTGCTCGAGGTATCGAGTTGCCAGGCTTCCAGTGCAGTCGCTCATGTTACTTTTCCTACAACACCAATGTGGTCGGGTATTGCGGTTTGTGACTCACCGCGGACAAAATCAATAACCCGGCGGGTTGCACGAAGCTTCCGCTGTCGTACCACGTCCGGGTTCAAGCCAAGTCGCTGGGCAATGATGCCGGGTTTAAGCCCATCAACAAGAGTCATTTGCAGGATCGTCTTGTCCAGTGGCTCCAGACTGGCGATGGCATTCATCGCCAGTGCTTCCCGCTGCAATTCCTCTACCTTGTCGGAGTTTCGGGACAAGTCTGGCAGGTTATCGGGAAATTCGAGCGATTCCGGTGTGCGGATGGAAGAGCGATAGTGATTATTCAGCCTGTTGCGTGCAATTGCGATGACGAACGAGGACAATTTTGACGACTCGCGTAGTTGCCCGCGTCGCAACGCGCAGATCGCCTCTATGATTACGTCCTGCGCCAGATCGGCGGTCAGATCGGAGTTGCGGGAACGAGCCAGCAACATTGCCTTGACGGGCCGGAAATATCGAGCGGCAAAAGCTTCCTCCGCCTCACTATCTCCATCCGCGATTGCCCGGACTAACCGCTCATTTTCATGCGCAGATTGCTGGGGTACCGAACCCGGTTTGTCGTTGTGTTCGACGCTCATCTGGTCTTCGCTTCAACCCAGAGCGAATGGTGCCATTCTCTCACAGCGCAGAATGACAGATTGAAACGGTCGAGGTAAGCGGTTGTTCAGGCCGATTGCGGTTTGGGCGGCGAGACAAGAATGGGCAGCAATACAGATATGGCCATGATGCCCGCGATGATATGGAGGCCGCTGACATACGATCCTGTGGCCTGGCGCAAGTGAGCTATCAGGAGTGGACCAAATGCGCTGGCGCAGCCCCAGGCAGTCAGCATGAGACCATAAATCGGTCCGACGTTCTTCGATCCGAAATAGTCGGCGGCAAAGGCCGGCATGGTGCCAAACCCGCCTCCGTAACACATCAGAATGATGAACGATACGGCTGTCAGGAAG
>JBAWCO010000676.1:0-5805 GCA_049590315.1 Occallatibacter sp.
CCTACCGCGATGCCGGCTTCCTGCCCCATGCCTTCATCAATTTCCTCTGCCTCCTCGGCTGGTCGCCTAAGAACGACCGCGAAGTAATGACTCTCGACGAGCTGACTGCGGCATTCACTCTTGAAGGCGTCAACCGCGCCAACGCCGTCGTCAATTTCACTGACGATGACCCCTTTGACCCAAAAGCCGTCTGGCTCAACGCCGAGCACATCCGCTCTCTGCCCGTCGACGAGCTCGCCAAACTCCTCGTGCCTTTCTTCAACCAGGCCGGCCTGATTCATGCAGCGCACCGCATTCCGCTTGGTGCCCCATCCATTTCCGCGCCTTCTGCGGAAATGGGTGGGAACGAACTCGCCAGCCCGATCGGTGACGCCCCGCCAGACAAGCTCCTCGCCGTAACCCCGCTGATCCGCGAGCGCATCAAATTACTGAAAGACGCAGTCTCCGCAGCCGACTTCTTCTTCCTCAACCAACTCCCACCCTACGACCCCGCCGAGTTGATTCCACCCAAAGGTGCTGATGCCGCCCTCACCCTCAAAGTCCTCCAGCGGGCACTCGAAGTTTTGCCCTCGGTCAATTTCGATCACGACTCCCTCGACCTGGCTCTCCGCGCCGCAGCCGCGGAATTAGGTCTCAAAGCCGGCCCCATGTTTCAACCCATAAGGGTAGCCGTCTGCGGCCGCAAGAACGCCCCGCCGCTTTTTGAAACCATGGCCGTCCTCGGCCGCGACGTCTGTGTGACCCGCATCCGCCAAGCCGAAGCCAGGCTTGAATCGCTAGCCTGAGCACAGACAATTAATGAGGGAAAATTCGAAGAGGAGCTGTTGCCCGAAAAACTCAATAAAGAACCGAGAAGCATCAAGGCGCAGCTTCAGGAAAAACTCCAGGGACTCACGACAAGCATCAAGGCGCAGCTTCAGGAAAAACTCCAGGGACTCACCACAAGGGCCAGGGCGCAGCTTCAGGAAAAACTCCAGGGACTCACGACAAGCGTCAGGGCACGACTTCAGTCGTGCCGCACGCCGCACAAAATAAAAGTTGGGCTTTAGCCCCTGCGGGATTTCTCTCGCCCTGCAAATCCACTTCCCCGCGGTCCTTTCAGTCGCGCTCAGCCTCTCCCAATTCGTGAGCCTTAGTGTGTTTTTGCTTCTTCAAGTATGCCGATCCAAACGGATACTCGTCTGGCCTGTTTGCCAGACCCGCTTTCACCGGATTGCTCTCGATATACTCGCGATGCTGTTGAAAGCTCTGGTCATCGAGGACGCGCACATCCGAGTATCCACGCTGCCATATCTCGCCGCGAAAACCAAGTTCCTTGTTGGCGCGAAACGAAAAGCTCCCCTTGATCAATTGCATCGCCTTTTCAACACTCATCTCGCTCGGAACTGTCATCAGAATGTGGACATGGTCGGGCATGACCACGAACTCATGAACTGTCATTTTTCCTGCGCGCATATAGCTTCGAAGAACTTCGATAAAAAGTGCCGCCATGCGTTCCATCTGGAAGAGCGATCTTCCGCCTGCAGTTCGCGACGTGACAAAGAACGTCCGCGGATAAAATGAGGCGCTTGTTGGATTCGAAGGCCGGGAAGGTATCGACATCGCAGGGGCTGAGCCCTCCACTCTTCGATTATCGACTATGGCATAACTTCACAGCTTGTAGAAGAATTCATTAGAGCCTCAAGAGGTGCCGGGCGAGACTGAACCGCTTACGGAAGAATTCCCAATCGCGTGCGGCAAACGTTACGGCGAGACTTCACCGCTTGCGAAAATACTCTCGTCAGCTCACGATAAGCGTCAGGGCACAATCTAAGTGACGAAAGAAAAACTCATCGGAAGAGCCGACAAGCGTCAGGGCACGACTTCAGTCGTGCCGATAAACGCTCCAAATAGGCCTTGGGCTTCAGCCCCTGCAAGCCTCCAAAATGCATGCCTGCCCCAGCTCCGTATCCTCGGACTTCGGCTGCCACACCCCTCCAATGAAATAATGAATTGCAGCCATGACTAACTCGATTCCGGAAAGCCCAGCCGTCACCGCTCCCTCCAACTTCCTCCGCGAGCAGATCGCCGAAGACCTCCGCACCAAAAAATTCGGCGACGCCGTCATCCAAACCCGCTTTCCCCCCGAGCCCAACGGCTACCTCCACATCGGCCACGCCAAGGCCATCTGCATCTCCTTCGGCCTCGCCGACGAGTTCGGCGGCAAAACCAATCTGCGTTTCGACGACACCAATCCCGAAAAAGAAGAACAGGTCTACGTCGACAACATCCAGAAAGACATCCACTGGCTCGGTTTCGACTGGGAGCGCCTCTGCTTCGCCTCTGACTACTTCCCGCAGCTCTACGACTGGGCCCTCCAGCTCATCAACGCCGGCAAAGCCTATGTTGACGACCTCTCCGCCGACCAGATCCGCCAGTACCGCGGCACTCTCACCGAGCCCGGCAAAAACTCGCCCTTCCGCGATCGCTCCGTCGAAGAAAATCTCGACCTTTTTCAGCGCATGAAGGCTGGCGAATTCCCCGATGGCACCCGCGTTCTCCGCGCAAAAATCGACATGGCCTCGCCCAACCTCAACATGCGCGATCCCGTCATGTACCGCATCCTCCACGCCACCCATCACCGCACCGGCGACGCGTGGTGCATCTACCCCATGTACGACTACGCGCACGGCCAGTCCGATTCCATCGAGCACGTCACCCACTCCATGTGCTCGCTCGAGTTCGCCGACCACCAGCCCCTCTATCGCTGGTTCATCGAGAACCTCGGCATCTTCCCCTCGCAGCAAATTGAGTTCGACCGCCTCAACTTCACTTACACCGTGCTCTCCAAGCGAAAGCTGCTGCAGCTCGTGCAGGAGCGCCGCGTCTCCGGTTGGGACGACCCGCGCATGCCCACCCTTTCCGGTCTCCGCCGCCGCGGCTTCACTCCTGAGGCCATCCGCACCGTCGTCACCACTCTCGGCGCATCTCGCACCAACGTCGTGCAGGACATCGAACTGCTCGAGCACTTCCAGCGCGACGACCTCAATCGCCGAGCCAGCCGCGCCATGGCTGTGTTGAACCCGCTGAAGCTGGTCATCGACAACTATCCCCTCGGACAGCACGAGTTTGTCGAAGTGGCTAACAATCCTGAGGACCCATCCGCAGGAACGCGTCAGGTGCCCTTCTCGCGCGAGATCTACGTTGAGCACGACGACTTCCGCGAGGTTCCTCCGCCCAAGTATTACCGTCTCTCTCCGGGCAAAGAAGTCCGCCTCCGCAACGCTTATTTCGTCACCGCGCACAGTGTAGTGAAAGACGCGGCAGGCAACATTGTCGAGGTGCATTGCACTTACGATCCAGCCAGCCGCGGCGGCAACTCCCCTGACGGCCGCAAGGTCAAATCAACCATGCACTGGGTCTCAGCCGCCCACGCCATCTCCGCGGAAATTCGTCTCTACGACAAGCTCTTCAGCAAGCCAGATCCCTACGATCTCGCCGAAGGTCAGGACGTTCTCGACAACCTCAACCCCAACTCCCTCGAAGTCGTGACGAGCGCAAAGCTTGAGCCATCGCTTGCAACTGCAGCAATCGGCGACCGCTTCCAGTTCGAGCGCGTAGGCTACTTCTGCGTCGACCCCAACTCCACTCCGAAGAAATTAGTCTTCAACCGCACCCTTCCGCTAAAAGACTCCTGGGCCAAGATCGAGAAAAAAGCAGGCGCATGATAGAAGTTGCGAATTCTTGAGGTGCTAGAACATGTGCTTTCATCTCTATGCAGCAACGAGCAAGCCCCTTCCCAGAAGCAAGTGGGAAATGAGTGATCCACATGTGCACGTAGTTGATCTAGACGAATCAGATTCGTGGACGCGGTCAATCTTCAGCAAACCAGAGATTCAATACATAGGATCGACAACATCTTGCGGTTGTGGTTTTCCGTCGGTGATGCAGGATCGTGCGGGGGACTGGCCCTACTGGTTGGATCCGGTAAGCGATGCCGAGGTGATCGCTAGTGACAAGCAGGAGTGCGAGGAGGTCTGCGAGCTTCTCTCCCAGCTTGATGAGGACGATATCGAACTCTACGGTGTCTGGGAAGGAAATCAAGGCAAAGAACCTCTAGTCCGCGAGGAGGTTGCGCTCGACGATATCCGCCGCGAATACTTCCGCTTCAAAGAAGGTGGATTCTATCGAGTCAAGCTCCGCTAATTCTCGTTTCACCGCGAGTTCCAAATCTGAGCTAGATAATTGGGTGCTGGGTGCTCCAGGTCAGTCCGCCGCGGCGGAGAACCTGGGAAAGCGCGAAGTTCGACGAACCAAATCGCGCATTCCCGACTGCAACAGCACAGTAAGCGCAAGCCCGAATAAATAGCCCGTTTCCAATACCTTACGCACATTTCCAGTTTGATTTCAGCGCTTTCCGCAAAAACGTAGCTCAATTCCCGACAACCCTTTAACTTAATTCGGCACTATTCCAGGTTCCAATTCGCGAATGCAGCAGGCCCACAAGGTTAACCCTTCCGATTTCTACAACTACCCAGACGAACATTCCGCCCAAATCGCAACCTTTCATGCGAACCTTTACCGGGATCCGCCCACCCCTCCCCGCGGCCATTTCACACCCCCGCATGCGTCGTAATCAGCGCTGCGGCAGTCTCTGTTTTTCGGAGTGAAGGAGTACTATTTCCCAACCACGTTGAACGCCACGGGGATCGTCTTCGGAGGCAGGCAGACAGCCTTGTCGCAAGCCTGAAAGTGAAGCTTGCCCTCCACCAGATGACTCCCCGCAGGAGCAACGATGCGCGCCTGAATAGCGAAATCGCCAGTGTAGACGCTAAGTTTCGTGGTTGGATCCATCGGCAGCGTGAACTCCACTCCAGTGGGATACTCGGCCGAATCCAACCGCGCCGCCGCCCCCTCAGGAATGGAGAACGTCGTAGGAATCAGGAAATCATCCTTGGGCGTATGCGAGTTGACGTGCAGTCCTTGCGCCACGCGAAAATGCAGCGCGACAGTCGTAGGTTTTCCTGCTGCTACAGTAACCTGCTCGGGATATAAATACTGCACCGCCGCCCCATTCAAAATGGACCGCGCCGGCGAGTCAACCTGGCCGTGCGCGAGCACGCCGGCCATTCCCGCAAGCATCACCGCAACCGCGATTCTATTGGCGATTCGTAGCATCTCAATTCCCCAGAGCCTTCTTGATATTGGCCTCGATATCGGCCTTCGATGTCAATCCAAGTTGCGCGGCCACGACTGTTCCATCGCGATTGACAAAGAACGAAGTAGGCAGTTCATCGAGTCCTCCATATGGCTTATCGAGCGAGCCGCCATCGATCAAAACCGGATAGTCGATGTGCAGCTTCTGCGCCGATTGCGCTATCTCCGTTTTGTCTTTGGCCAATTCCTTTGGGTCGTCGCGATTGAGGTCGTCCGCGGAGACGCCGAGCACTTCAAACCCCTGAGAAGCGTATTGATCTCGTAACTCGACAATCCACGGCGTCTCAATCTTGCACGGAGCGCACCACGTGGCCCAGAAGTTAATGAGCACGGCCTTACCCTTGTAGCTGGCCAGCGAAACCTTTTTCCCGCTCAGATCTTCAAGCGCAAATGCGGGCGCAGGCCTGCCCTTGAGCGGCGATATGTATTGCGGCGAGCCTCCCGCGGCGTCAGGGATAAGCTCACCCTTGGCCACCGAGGCAAGCGCCCTTTCGGCAGCCTGTTTACGGTACTCATAGTTAGCCCAACCCGCCCACGCAAATACGGAAAGGATGAACAATACAGCAACGAGAACCAGGGAATTGCGCTTCAAGGACAATCGACCTCTCG
>JBAWCO010000677.1:0-10385 GCA_049590315.1 Occallatibacter sp.
AATCGGAGGCTGTGATTTTCTCATCGGGAAAGGGGTCCAGGAGCTGCTCGGTTTTAGCGAATTCCGCTGGATCGCGGATTCCGGACAGTATTTCCTGACGGATGGGGCCGACGATGGCTGCGCGGCCATCTTGAATGGCCCCCCTAAGCTCTGCGAGCATTTGTTTTTCTTGCGCGTTCATCCGGGTCATGTCCCGGCGCCGAAGAGAAAGCGACCATACGCAGGTGTCGACGATCAGTTTCAACGTTCATCCACCTGAATCCGGTCGAGCTGCCTCATTTTCTTGTAGTCGTATGCGGCATCGAAGTCGATGGTTCCGAAGTGATCCAATATCTCCAGTTGTTTGCGTCTGCGGATGTACTCGTCGAGGGCGGCGGTCACGGCTTCCTTTTTGGTTTTGTGGTGTCCGATCCGGCGCGCCTCGTCGATCAAGCTGTCGTCAATAGCTAGATTGGTTGCCATGGTCACACCTCCTGCTGTGTAGCATACCACACATTTAGATGTGTGAATGACGTTGTGCAGGGGGAATTGTGGCCTCCCACTCATTGCGGTGAATGGTGCACAGGTAGCTGCTTCGTGGACTAGCCGCCGATGAACTTCGCGCCCCAGATGAGCAACGCTGCGCCGAGGATGATCCGGTAAAGGGCGAAGAGGGCGAAGCCGTGCTTGCGAACCCACTGGAGGAACCACTCGACCACGCCGAGTGCCACGATGAACGACACGACCAGGCCGATGAGGAGCACGATCCAGCGCTCGCTATCCATCACGACATGGGCCGCTGTACCGGCGGCTAGAGCGGCTTTGGAGGGATGAATCTCCTTGAGCAGGTCCCAGCAGGTGGCGGCGAACATTGTCGGAATGGACAGCAGGAAGCTGAAAGCCAGCGCGGTGGGGCGGTCGAGCGAAACAAGCTGGCCGGCGGCGATGGTGGACATGGAGCGCGAGGTCCCCGGAAAGACGGCCGAGAGGGTCTGGCAGAGGCCAATCCAGATGGCTTGAAAAAGCGTCATCTGTTCAATGTCATTGGTCTCCGAGTCGCGGCGGGCGGCCCATGCATCGACGACCCACATCACGATTCCGCCGATGAGCAGAGCCAGGGCCATCGCGGTCAGGCTGCCAAGATTCTTCTCGCTCCATTTGTGCAGCAGCAGCGCAGGAACGGAGGTGCAGGCGAACGCGATGAGCGTGAGGGAGAGGGGGTGGTCGAACCAGGTGCGGTCTCCGTTTTCGCCGCGAGGAAAGGTGCGGATGAACTCGACAATGCGGCCCAGAAAAAGCAGGGTAAGGGCGAGGATGGCACCCAACTGGATGACGATGGTGTACATCTTCCAATAAGCATCGTCGAGCGGGATATGCATCACGCCTTCGGCAATGCGCAAATGCGCCGTGGAACTGACAGGCAGAAATTCGGTGAGGCCCTCGACAATTCCCAAAATGACCGACTGCAAATATGGATTCAAGAAGCCTCCGGCGTGCGATTGGCGTAAGTTGGCAAGCGGGCTGCGACGATGCCGAGCCTCTTATTCCCGGTCGATGCCGTAGACAGGGATGCCTTGATCTAATTTGAACACAAGAGCCCCGGCGCGCCAGGTGTAGTCGGATTGTGGGAATTTATCGGTGAGGCGTTTGAGCAGGTCTTTGGCGCGGTTGTGGGCCTCTTCGGCTTTCTTGTCGCTTCCGTCTGCTGCGTACATGTCATTGAGCACTGCCATGCGATAGACGGCCAGATACAGAGCCTGCGCGGTGCGAGGACCATCGGGAAACTCGGCGGCGTATTTCTCGTAGAGCTCGGCTTCTTTTTCTGGGCACTTTGGCGAGCCCTGCCAGTCACCGCAGAGCTTGTTGTCAATCAGCTCAAAGCCTGCGAAACCGGCTTCACGGGTGCGCGGATAAAGCTTGACGATCTTCTTCAGTTCGTCTTCGTCCATCTGCTCACGCATGTAGGGATCTCTTTCCTTGGCGGAGGGGCGCGTGGCGGCGTCGGCCTTCTGGAGTTGCCACTGGATATCGGCGGCGCGCCAGGTCGCGGTGGGCACGAGCGGCGAGTTGGGAAACATTTCAACCAGGCGGCGGTAGAGCAAACGCGCGCTCTGGGCGGCTTTGGCGGGGCCACGCGGGTCAGAGGCCAGCGATTCTTCATTCGCCGCTTCACCCATTAGGATCTGGTCGCCGTTGGGCGTGTTTTCAACGACAACCCCCTTCGCCTGCATCCAGCCGGAGACAGGCGGCGGGGTGTCATTCGTGCCGAACATGGGGGCGTCATTGCCGCGAAGTTCTTCGATGTCAGTGTTGGCGTAGACGCGAAGCCATGGGCCGCTCTTTTCTGCGACCACCATCTCGCGGCCGATCTGGACGCGGTCGACCTTCTGGGACGAGGGATCGGGGGCGACATAGAGGATGGTGATGCGAAGGGCCGTGGCGCGTGGCCCTGCCAGAGGCTTTTCAAGCTGCTGGGGCTTCTTTTGCGCGGAAGCGGGGATGGCGGCGCAGAGGACGGACAGAGCAATTGCGAAGAGCGCGAGCGGGCGAGAGTTGGTCACGGGGAGAATCATAATTGAACGACGGGGCGGAGCGTTTGGGGTGAGCGGGAACCGCATCGGAGATCCGGGGCAAGGAGCTATCAACACGCGAAATGACCGCGGGGAGGGTGTGTTGCAAACGCTGAATGTTCGCTTGGAGAGTTACGATTTCTGCGCAAATGTTCGTCGATAGGGTTGGACTTCTTTGAAGGGTTAACCTTCTGGGCCTGCTGCAAATGCGAATTGGCACCTGGAATAGTGCCGAATTAAGCAAAAGGGTTGTCGAGAATTGAACGGTGTTTTTGTGGAAGCAGCTCAAAAGCAGAGAGAAACAGGCGTAAGGTGTTGAAAATGCGCTATTTTTCTGCGTTTACGCCGACAGTGTTGGTGTAACAGTGGAATCGTCGATACACCCTAGTCCTCAGTCAGGATTTGGGCGAGCAGGGCTCGGTCGACATTGCCGCCACTGACTACAGCGACGGCGGTGGTGTAAGCAGGAAGCTCGGCAGCGTGGAAGAGTAAGGCCGCTGTGGCTACGGCTCCGCTTGGTTCGGGGACGAGACGCGTGGCGGCGACGATGGCGCGTACTGCGGCGCGGATTTCGGATTCGGTGACGGTGACGATGCCGTCGACGAAGGCGCGAATGTGGGCGAAATTCCGCTGACCTACGGATTGGGTGCGGAGGCCGTCTGCGATGGTGCGCGAGGTCAGCTCGGCAGGCCAGGTAACGATGGATCCGGTGCGGAAGCTTTCGGCGGTGTCGCCAGCCAGCTCGGGTTCGACGCCGTAGACCTTGGTGCGCGGCGAAAGCTGCTTGACGGCTGCGGCTACTCCTGAGAGCAAGCCCCCGCCGCTGACGGGCGCGAGAACCAGATCTATGTTCCTCAGCGATTCGACGATCTCAAGGCCGCATGTAGCCTGGCCGGCGATGATCTGTTCGTCGTCGTACGGAGGGATGACGATGTACCCATGCTCGCGGACCAGCTCATCGGATTTGGCGAGGCGCTCGCTTGAGGCTACGCCGACATCGACGATCTCCGCACCCATGGCCAGTGTGGCGGCGCGCTTGATGGCGGGAGCATTTGAAGGCATGACGATAACGGCTTTCGCTCCAACTTCGCGGGCCGCATAGGCTACACCCTGCGCGTGGTTGCCGCTGGAGTAGGTAATGACGCCGCGGCTGATTTCTTCCGGCGTAAGTTGGAGAATCTTGTTGGCCGCGCCACGGATTTTAAACGCGCCGATGGGCTGAAGGCTTTCGGCTTTGAGGTAGATTTCTTTTTCGGCGCCGTGTCCGGAGAGCCGCGGAAATTCTGCACGGAGGAGCGGTGTGCGAACGGCGATATGTGCGATGCGGTCGGCAGCGGCGCGGATGGCTTCTACAGAAACAAGCGACTCAGTGAGTGTGGTCATGGAAGATATTTCTCCGGAACGGGATCAGCGGGAGTTTCTGCTTGCCAGATAATTTCGAGCACGTGCCACTGCTTACCATCGTAAACGGCCTGGATGCTGTTGATGCCGCGATCCAGCAATTTGCCTTCGGGTACCTTACCTTCCGGAGGCTTGCCGTCAGGCGTGGTGCGGGTTTCGTAGGTGCTCCAGAGATGGGCGATGTGGGCCCAGGTTTCACTGCGCACTTTGACCTGTCGTTCGTAAAAGGCCTGACTTCCGCGTTTGCGAACGGCGTCGATCCAGCCATCGACTGTGAGGACGCGGAGTGTGGTTGCGCCGTCGACGCCGCTACGGATAGGGATCAGGCGGGCATCGGGCGCAAACAGCGCGCGGAAACAAGCCCGGTCTTTGTCGGCTGGACCGCTGACCGCGGCGTCAATCGCGGTGATGAGTTGGTCGAGCGTGGCGGTGGAAGGACAGGCAGGGATGGCCGGCTGCGGTTCCTGCGCGTTGACCGAAAGCGAGTATGCGTGAGTGAGAAATGCGATGGAGAGCAAAAGTGAGAAGTTACGCATACGGGGATTCTACCCGGCTCGCCAAGTCTCTGACCGCTTAAATTCGTTCTTTACGGAAAAACAGAGAGGATGTGTTCCGCTCAGTTTGAGCGTACGTCAGAGGTGGCTTTGCGCTGGGCAAGATGAGCGGGAAATGGACCGGGTAACAGAGCCGGATTTATCCCAGTTTCTGGTTCGCAATCGGCGGCTACAGCACCAGCTCAAAATAGACGAGCGGATTGTTTTTGTAGATCACGTGTGCCACTTCGCGGAATCCGCATTTTGCATAGAAAGCCCCGGCTCCTGCTGCTGCGTCGAATGCATCGAGACGAATTGTATCGGCGGACCAGGCGCGGGTCGCGGCTTCGGCTTCCCGCATCAGAAGACGGCCAATTCCCTTGCCCTGGTGGTTGGGATGGACGGCCATGCCGGTCAGATACAGAGGTTTCTCGGCCGCGGTGAAGTATGCGGTATCGATGGCCCAGGGCTTTTTTGTGGCCAGGCGCAGGGTGCCGGCGATGTGGCCTTTGGCGCGCGCAATCACGGTGCGTGAAAATTTTGGATTGCGCATGTTTGCCCGGATGACGCGCTCAGTCGTGGGCGAGGACCAGAATCCGTGGCCGAAGCGAAGGGTGAGGTCTTCGGCGGCGGCGCGGTGCAGGGCGGCTAGCTCGGGGGCATCGCTTTCGATTGCGGTCGCGAAGGAGAGTTTCATTGCGTTGAAGCCGGTTGCGGTTGATCAGGATTCTAGCAGTTGATTGGGTGTGCGGTGTGGGTTAGGACTTCCCAGGCCCCAACGGTGGGACCTGAGGCACCCGGCCGCTGGTAAGCCCAGGCTTCAAAGGCGAAACCTCGGGCACCGGCGCCATTACACAAGCACTATCATCTTGCCGTCCAGATGAATCTGATAGGACTCGTAGCATTCTGACGCGTCGTGTACATGGATCGTCTTTCCGCCTTCGAAAATGAGGGTGAGTGTTCCATCGGGCTGGCCAGATGCTGAGAAGACCTTCTTGTCGAGCAAGTCGTAGAGATGAGGAGCGGCGTCGGGAATATTCAACAGTTCGCCTTCGTCCACCGACAGCCCGCCAGCATCCTTCCAACCTCCGGATGAGATCGTACATTGATCCGAGAGTTGAAGATGTATCACGTTGCTTTGCACAAGAATTCCGTGCAGAATTCTACCGACTAAGAAGTTTGCGTCGAAGTCGGCTGGAAGTCCGTACATGGCTCGTCCATCACTCCAAAGGAAAAGGCGACGGGTTCTCGGCTGTTCTCCAATAGTTCTAGCTACTCCAGGGTTCAGATTTCCAAAATGACGGGCATGATCATGGGGCGGCGGCCGGTGGATTTCTGGATGAGGCGCTTTAGTTCGGCGCGGACCTTGTCCTTGACCATGCCGTAGTCGGATTTCTGTTCTATGCTCAGGCCGTCGAGGGTTTTGAGGACTAGCTCTTTGGCTTGCTCGGTGATATCCGAGCCGCCAAAGCCGCGCATGATGACTTCAGGTTGTTGCTCGACCTTGCCGGTGCGCTTGTTGATGGCGAGAACAGCTAGCACGATGCCGTCTTCAGACAGAATGCGGCGATCCTTGATGACCAGGTCCTCAACAACATCGATCGACGAGCCCGAGTCAATGAGGACGCGGCCGGCAGTGACCTTGTCTTTTTTGCGGGCGTCGGTTTTGTCCAACTCGAGAACATCGCCGTCTTCGATCACGATGGCGTGCTCTACTGCGCCGGTTTCCAGGGCGACGCGGGCATGACGCTGGAGGTTGCGGTAGTCGCCGTGGACAGGAATGAAGTACTTGGGGCGGACCAGGTTGATGAGCAGGCGCTGCTCTTCCTGCGCACCGTGGCCGCTGACGTGAATCAGTCCGTTGGAGCCGTCGTCGCAGATGACGTTGGCATCGCGGCGGCAAAGATGATCGATGACGCGGAAGATGCTCTTCTCGTTGCCGGGAATGATGCGGGAGCTGAGGACGACGGTGTCGCCGGCGTCGATGTGCGCGTGGCGATGATTATCAACAGCAGCGCGGCTGAGGGCAGACATGGGTTCGCCTTGCGTGCCGCTGATGAGGATCATCAGTTGCTCGGGCGGGAAATCGCGCATCTGGCCGGGATTGATGATGAGGCCTTGCGGGATGTCGATGTAGCCGAGGTCCTGCGCAATCTCTGTGCTCTCCATCATGGAGCGGCCGACTACAGCAACTTTGCGCGAGTGTTTGCGAGCCAATTCGAGCGCGATGCGGATGCGGTAGATGGACGATGAGAAGCAGGTGAAGAAGAGTTTTTTCTTGGTCTGCGAAAAGACTTCGTCTAGCCGGGGGATGACGGCGCGTTCGCTGGGGGTATAGCCGGAGCGCTCGACGTTGGTCGAGTCCTGCAGCAGCGCCAGTACGCCGCGCTTGCCGTACTCGGCAAAGGTGTGCAGATCAAAAGCGTGGTTGTCCAGCGGAGAGAGATCGATTTTGAAGTCGCCGGTGTGGATGACAACGCCGACTGGAGTTTCAATGGCCAGGGCTACGCAATCGACTAGCGAGTGTGTGACGCGGATGGGCTCGATGGTGAAGGGGCCGAGGGTGAATTTCTCGCGCGGCGTGATCTCGACCAGCTCGGTTTCGTCGAGGAGGTGGTGCTCCTCAAGCTTGCCCTCGACGTAGGCCAGGGTGAACTCGGTGGCGTAGACGGGAACCTTGAGCTCGTTGAGTATCCAGGGCAGTCCGCCGATGTGGTCCTCGTGGCCATGGGTGAGGATGATGGCGCGGACATGCTGCTTGTTTTCGATGAGATAGGTGATATCGGGAACTACGATATCGACGCCCAGCAACTCCGACTCAGGGAACATCAACCCGGCATCGATAACGATAATGTCGTCTTCCCAGCGCAGCGCGAGGCAGTTCATGCCGAACTCGCCAAGTCCGCCGAGGGGGATAATCTTCAGTTTTTTAGTTTGCATCTGTCATCTCTGATGGTAGCACCACCTGCGGTGGGGCAGGCGATCGCGGGAGGCTCGCACTGGCTTTGTGCCCTTGCGGCAGAAAAAAGCCGCAAGGTTGCACGGTGGACCCGCACTGATTCGCAGGCATCGATTTGAGAAGGGAACGAAAAGTTACTCGCCTGGGAAGCGGACGCCGAGGGCTTTGCGGGCGGATTCGAGTAGCTGGGCCATGCCGAGTGACATTTTGTGCGAGATTACGGGGCTTTCACGGAGGCCCTGGCGGAGGAGTTGGCAGAAGTGGGCGGTTTCGTAGTTGAAGCCGCCAGCGGTGTATGGTTCATGGAGTTCCACGACGCGGCGGTTGAGGTAATGGACGGAGGCGCGGGTTGGGTTCCACCAGTTGGCGTGGATGAGGACGTAGCCGCGGGGCGCGGAGAGCATTGCATCACCGTGGCTGAGCAGGTCGAGTCCGGTATGAAGTTGGGCCATGCCGTGTTCGTGCTCGGTTTGGAAGAGGGCTAAAGAGTCAACACCAGCGGGGTTGAGACGGCCGATGGTGTGGATGCGCTTGAGAGGTCCGAGCCAATCGAGGGCGAGAAAGGCTTCATAAGGGCCGATGCCCATGATGCCGCCGCCGCCGAGTTCGGGAAAGTGGAGCGGGAAGTCGGGCGGGAGAGTTGCATCGGCGTGGCCGGCGCGGACAAGGCCGACAGGGTCGATGGGGTCTGCCTGAAGATGCTCACGGAGGCGCTGATAGAGAGGGAAGAAGGGAGGCTTCATGGCTTCCATGAAGAGGCGGTCGTGTTGGCGGGCGGCGGCGAGGATTTCTTCAAGCTGGCGAACGTTGAGGGCGGAGGGCTTCTCGCAGAGGACGTGCTTGCCGGCGGCGAGGGACTGGATGCAGAGCTCGGCGTGCGTGTCGGGATGCGTGGCTACATAGACGGCGTCGATGTCTGCGGCGAGGAACTGGTCTAAAGTGGCGGACGGTTGCGGGACGGCGAATCTTTGTGCGAAGGATTGAGTGCGCTCAGGATTGCGACCCCAGACGGCTTGTAGCGAAGCGTTTGGGACGGCTGCCAGGCCCTGTGCGAAGCGGGCAGCGGCGCGGCCAGGGCCGATGATGCCGAATTGGATTTCTTTCTGTGTTTCAGGCGCGTCCGCGAGAGGCATTGATCCAATGTACCGCTTGGGGGCATAGTCTCTCTGTTCAGGTTGGCGATCCACGAACCCAAAGATGGGGTACGATTCGATGTGTATTATTCGGTCGTTCTGCCCATGTCGCCAGGTGCGACGGACATGGGGTACCTGGCTCGGTCCGGGCGCAAAAGGTCTTTAGCTTATTCCCTTGGCGATGAGGAACGGGATGTAGTCCCTGTCAGAGCCCTGAATGTGACCGGTCAACCAGCGTTTCAGAAAGTTCATCGCTTCCAACGAGAGCTCAGTCGACTGTCCATTTTCGAACCGGGATTGGAGATTCATGGCCCGCCGGATCAGGAGGTCGTGTTCATGCTTGTGTTCTTCCGCGCCGGGAAATCCGGCCTTGTTGAAGAGGCTTTCTTCGCGGCTGAAGTGGTACTTGGTGTAGTCGAGCATCTGGTCGATCACCTCTTCGAGGACTCTTCTGGACTGGCCAGCGACGATTCCTTCATGGAGCTTGTTCAGCAGCTCGATTAATCTCTTGTGATCGTCATCCAGAACCTTGACGCCCACGCTCATCTCATCCACCCATGTCATTAGCGGCTCGGGCAGTGTCTCCTCTGAGGCTTCCATTTGTGTCTCCAAATTTGCGTCCGGGAGGTCTGCGATGCTTCGCGCCTGATTGGTTGTTCCGAGCGTGTAGTCCGCACTTAGGGCGGCGGTGGATCAAGTTGCAAGTGGAACTATCGGCAAGGACGACGAGGAATTTCAGGCGTTTGTGCAATAAATCCATACAGGTGGCTGTGAGGTTGCCGGTTACCTTAGGGGTACGGGTCTTCCTTGTGAGTGCGCATCCATGAGTCCATTACCTGACTCGATGGAATGTTCTGCTCCAGCGGGTCTCGTCGAAGAAATGGATGAACTCGTGAAGTGTGGACTGGGCCTGGTCGGACAGGGGCTTTTCTTCGATTCCGGAATCGGGCATCTTGATGGACCAGTAGACGAAGAGTGGCCGTCCTACGATGTTCTCTCGCGGGACAAATCCCCAATAGCGGCTGTCCATGCTGATGGTGCGATTGTCGCCCATGACGAAGTATTTGCCGGCAGGAACAACCAGGTCGTCGCCTTGCATGTGGCTGGGTAGTTCGACGGTCCAGGCTGCGGTGACATCGGGCTCGGTGGAAGGATCGCCGGATGGGAAATCGTTGACATAGGGATCGTAGCGCTCAGGCGTCGGCTTGGCGGCTTGCGGCTCATCCTGTGCGACGCCGTTGAGGTAGACAATGCCGTTGCGCAGATGAATGCGGTCGCCGGGAAGCGCGATGACGCGCTTGACGAGAAAGATGTGCTCGCCATCGGTTTCCGCAACGGGCTTGAAGAAGACGACAACGTCGCCGCGATGCACGTCGCGGTACGGAATGAAGGGAGCCCACTTCGTAGGTGGCGCGAAGGTTTCTCGCTCTACCAGTACATGATCGCCTGTGAGCAGAGTGCTGGCCATTGAAGAGGATGGAATGACGAAGTTCTGAAACAGAAATGCGAAAACAAAGAGCACGACCACGGCGGAGCCAAGATTCGCGGCCAATCCGTCGAAGAAGGATTCGCGCGGCTGATTGGGATCTGCCGCGGGTGCGCTGGGTTTCGGTTTTTTGGTAATCATTTGGCCTCTCGTTGGGAATACGGCTTGGAATGGACTGACGTTCCGTTCTGCTGCAAATCTTCGACTGTGCCGAGGAGGATTACTGTTGAATTCAACTTCAAGTTCTGTTAGTCCTTAGCGTAGTGTCGGGTCCGGGGTTCATCTACGCTACGTCAAGCGGCAATTCTTGGCTCATTCTTCCTG
>JBAWCO010000678.1:0-4446 GCA_049590315.1 Occallatibacter sp.
GGCCGATGCTGCCGGAAAACAGGGTGTCGCCGACAATGAGCAAGTTAAGCGGGGCGAAGTGGAGGCAGACCGAGCCCTGGGTGTGTCCGGGGGTGTGCAGGACCTGGGCGGGGTAATTCTCGAGACCGACGACTAAACCATCGGAGAGGCTCTCGTCAGGAGGCGCGATTTCAGGCGAGTCAACGCCGAGCCAACTGGCCTGCGTGTCCATCATCTTGAGCTGGGGCAGGTCGTCTTGGTTGAGGAGGATGGGAGCACCGGTGAGTCGCTTGAGCTTGAGGGCTCCACCGACATGGTCGATATGGCCGTGGGTGACGAGAATCTGCTTGAGCTTGAGGCCGAGTGTGGTGAGGCGGCGATAGATGGCTGTGACCTCGTCGCCGGGATCGACGACGATGGCCTCACCGGTTTCCTCGTCTCCAAGGATGGTGCAGTTACATTGGAGCGGGCCAACGGGGAAGGTCTCGAGGATCATGACTCCATATTATGCCGTGGTGGGTTTGGCGTCAGCGGTTCGCCAGCACGGTTCTGTACTCAATCAGGATTCTCCGCAGCGCTTCGCTATCGCCACGCTTGAACGCTGCGTTCGCTTCTTTCATCAATCGTTCCCGCAGGGCCTCGTCTCGTTCATCCGTTGCGCGGTCCGGGTGAATCTGGTTGACCACTTCGAGATAGAGTTCTCTCCGTGCGTGCGAAGGATCGGAATCCGCGACATACGCTGGCGCTCCGTCGCCGGCAGCATTGGATGCTTCTGTTCTTCTGTCTTTGTTAAATAACCCGTCGGAACCTAGGTTGTAATCGATCTCGTCCGGATGGATTACTGTTCCGTGGGTATCGACAAATATATTGCGATTCGGTCTCTTTCTATTTACTGGAATCGCCGCTGCCGATGCAACGAGTAACCCGACGACGACACCCAACCCTATAAACACGGCTGCATCGCTATAGTAGCTCTCGCTTACCGCACTGAATTCCATCAGATCATTCATGGATGGATCGGCTGAATCGTAATAGACAACTCTATCCGGTATCCGGATCGATCCGGAGTACCCGTTGAACTCACTCTTGATGGAATCGTCAATTAGTTGCCTGCACCCTATGTGACTGCTGTAGGACGCACCGTCGACGCCGAAACTGTAGTCACAGCTGTAACTGCCATTATTGATAAGGAAGCCGATGAGACTTTGTGATGCGCGATAGTTGATTCGCACATTGTAGGCGGTCGTTGTCCTCTGTCTGGGCTCGGCCCGTGCGTACTGCGTCGCTCTATAGACGGAAATGCCTGGAGTGGCCAATGCGAGTCCCGCTGCGAGCAGGTTACGGGCGGAGAGGATCTTCCAGCTTGCTTTCATGCGGGGTCCGATTTCGCTCTTAGACTCCTGACGGTTGGTGCTCGGGCAGATTTTATGCCGTGTCGGGTTTGCGGAAGGTGAGTGCGTAGAACTGGCCGTCGCGCAGTTCCTCGAGCTGGACATCCTGCATCTCCGGTGGGACGAGGTCAATGGGGGGACTGATGGGCTCTTTGCGGTTCTTGAAGAATATGCCGAGCGCGGTTTTATAAATACCTTTGACGTGCTTCTCGGTCTCATCGGCGATGAGCAGGAGCGAACCGGGTTTTGCGACGCGGATCATCTCGCGGATGGCCTGGGCGCGGTCTGAGAAGAAGTTGATGCCGCCCACGTGAAAGACAACGTCGAAAGCGGCATCGGCGAAGGGCAGGGCTTCAGCGTTACCCACGAAGAGGTCGGCATCGAGTCGCCAGAGGCGGAGGTTAGCCTGGCAGTTCAGGAGCATCTCGGGAGATAGATCGAGGCCGTAGAGTTCCGCGCCGCGGGGCAAATATTTGAAGTTGAGACCGGTACCGACGGAGGTTTCGAGCACCGAATCGCCGGCATTGACCTGGAGCCGGTCCATGTAGTCGCGGAAATAAGCGTCGCGGTCCAGGCCTTTGAAGGCGAGGAAGACGCGTTGGATGTCGTCGTAGAAGCCGGCAATCATCTCATAGAGTTCGCGGCATTTGAGGTTGGCGCCGGTGAGGTCTCCCGGTTTGAGGAAGATGGGCATTCCATTGCGGATGGGGAATCGTTCGCCGGAAGGGCTGCGGAACTCCTCGTTGTCCTTTTCGCGCACAAATTGCAGCGGTTCGCCGGTGATAGGGCTTTGTAACCGGTCGATGGCCTTGGGTTGGCTGGCCCAGGCACGCTGTCGGGTTGGGCGGACGAACGAATAGACGGCAAGCGCGGCGGCTCCGATGAGGCAAAGCCAGGCAAACGGCTCACCGACCTCAAAGGGTTTTGGCTGGTTGTCGCCGCCGAGGAAGCTGAAGAACGAAATTGCGAGGGCGCTGGTCTGGACTGCGGCAAAGACGCCGACGGCCAACAAGAATTGCTCGATGCTGAACTCAGAGTGCCACATCCACAGGATCACTGCTGCGAACCAGTAGATGACCAAAGCCGGGACGCTGAAACCGGTAGTCATTCTGAGGGGGAGCAAGGGCTGGACAAGCGTGTGCACGGCCGTTGCCGCCAAAGGCAAGGTCAGAGTGCTGAGAAATCCATTGAGGCGGGGACTGACCACGCGGTGGAAGGTGAACGGCAGGACGGTGAGCACGGAGGCGGCCAGCATCCAGGCGGCGTATTCGAGCATGGCAGCAACATCGGTCTCGGGGAAGCTGCTCCTGTCAAAAAACAGGCTGGGCAAGTAGTTGAGAGCGAGAAGCCAGACGAATCCCTGCAAGGGCCTTTGCGTGCCCACGAACCAGACGGCGAGAATTATGCTTGTCCAAACTCCGATGAAGTGGAAGAAGAAGCCAAGAACGAAGAGGGATGCGATGGCCCAGGCCAGGATTTGAGAACGGCGAAAGAGCTTAAGATTTTCGATCATTTGCGCTTCTTCTTTATATACGCGAGCGGCGCTGCAGCGCAGTGATGGCGAAGATTACCTTTGTACCTGGTGGGGGCCGGCATTTGCAGGCAGATTGGGCAGGAGGAGTTCCCTGAGCTCCTTGCGGCGGGGCTCAGGGTGGAGACAAGCCAGTTTTGCGAGTTTACGAAACCGATTGAAGTTGATTGCTAACCGGGCTTGTTGATGCGGCGGCGGGTTTGCGGAAAGTGATGGCGTAGAACTTGCCGTCCTTCAGCATTTCAAGACGGATATCCTCCATCTCTGTTGGCGCCAGATCAATAGGTACGGTCACTGCTTGCTTGCGGTCTCCGTAGAAACTGCGGGTGTAAGGGATTTTTTCGTAGGTGCTCTTCACATACTCTTCGGTTTCGTCTTCGATCATCAGATGGCCGCCCGGCTTGGCTACACGGATCATCTCTCGAATGGCCTTTGGGCGGTCGCTGAAGAAGTTGAAACCGCCGCAGGTGAAGACCACGTCAAAGCTCGAGTCGGCGAAGGGCAGGGATTCGGCGTTGCCGACATAAAGGTCGGCGTCCGTTTGCCAACGGCGCAGGTTGTTCTGGCAACGAGCGAGCATCTCCGGCGAGAGATCGAGGCCGTAGAGCTTTGTCCCGCGAGGCAGGTATTTGAAGTTAAGACCGGTGCCGACCGAGGTTTCGAGGACTGAGTCGCCCGATTTGACGTCGAGCAAACTCATATAGTTTTCGAAATACGAGTCGAGGTTCACGCCTCGGAAGGCGCCGAAGAAACGCTGCGTGTCGTCGTAGAGGCCGCCGATGGTTTCGTAGAGATGGTTATATTTACCGTTGTCGCCGGTGAGGTCTTCCGGCCTGAGAAAGACGGGGATTCCGTTGCGGATGGGGAAGCGCTCGCCGGAGTTGCTGACTAAGGCTTCCTTGCCTTGGTCACTGACAACATGCAACGGGTTTCGGGTGAAGGGGCTTTGCAGCAGGGCAACGGCTTGCGGGCGGTCGGCCCAGAGCGTGGTCTTGATTCGATGAAAAGCGGCCCAGATGCTTAGAAGCAGGGCTCCGCCAAGGCATATCAAGCCAAAGACTGTACTGAAAAGCGGGGTCGAGTGCAGAAGGGAAACGCTGAACGGGCGTGCGAGTTCGACGACCGCTGCAAGAACAAAACCCGCAGCAAAGACGAGGAGAGTGGCGCGGGATTCACGATTCCAGAACCAAACGAGCGTCGCCGCAAACCAGAGCACGAGGAATGTGGGTATTCCGGCCGCAGACACCCGTCCGATGTGCAGCGCCAATGCGAGCGATGGGATGGACACGGCGGCGAGCGGGAGGGGGAGCGTGGCCAGGAATCCAGGCAGACGCGGGCTGGTGAGGCGGTGGAAGGTGAATGGCAGAATGCCGAGCACACAGACCAACAGAGCCCAGCCGAGATATTGAAGTGCCGGCAGAGGCCCATCGAGTGGGATTTTGCGCCAGCCGAAGATCAGGCTGGGAATAAAGCTGAAGGCCAACATCCAGAGAAAGCCGCGGCGCGGCTTTTGCGTGCCGACGAACCAGACGCCCAGGATGGGTC
>JBAWCO010000679.1:0-12990 GCA_049590315.1 Occallatibacter sp.
GTCGATCGACTCAGTGACTTCGAGAGATGAACAAAGGGTGATTTGGCTGCGTCGAACTTCCAGGCCGCTAGGTCCGTGCATTTTGCCCTCCATTCAGCAAAGCAAAAGTTGTACTCCGTCCTTGCCCGTCAAGCCATCCTATAATAGGATTGACATCTCCTATAAAAGGAAGTACAACATGCATCAAAAGGAATGTCAATAGAAAAGGACTGTCAGCCATGCCTGCGCAAAAACGAAATATCTACAACTGGATCGGAGACCGGATTCGAGAACTCAGAACAAGTTGGAATGGCGCCGGCATCAGCCAGGAAGAACTTGCGGAGGCAATAGAAACCACGGCCAACACTATTTCTCGCTGGGAAACTGCGATCTATAAACCGTCGATCTCAGACCTGAACAAAATGGCTCAGTTCTTTAAGGTACCGATTACCGCGTTCTTTCCTGACATCCATCCCTCTTCACAGATCAGCGCCTTACTCACTGCCACACGTGGGCTCGACAAGGAAGACTTGGAAGAGGTGACACTTTACGCGCTGTTTAGAAGAGCGCGCCGATCAAAACCTCGAAAGTAAGAAGCACCCACCCCAACGAAAGGAATAGGTCAACGCTGTTGGCAGTCTATGTCACGAATTGTGTCAAGAGTGTCATCAATTGCGTCAACCTACAAGAATTGCGATGACCACCCTCAAAGTTGAAGCGCTGGTGCGCGAGTTCCACTACAGCGGGATTCGTATTCCCGATCCAGGTCCGGACCTTACCGTGGAACAGGTCCGCGATTTGCTTACACCCAACTATCCAGAGATTGCCACGGCGTCGGTGTCGGGCCCCGAAGCCACGGGCTCAGTGTTGCGATACACCTTCAACCGAGCGATCGGCACGAAGGGCTGAAGTATGCGATCGAAAGTGACGAAGGCGGCGGACCTGGTGGAACTATTCGCGGCGAAGGCGACCGCTCCGCCTCCGGAGTCGAGCCAGATACTCGTGAGGCACTTTCAATGCAAAGAATCTCTCAAAGCCGCTCAGTGCCTGGTCGAAGCGATAGATCGGTACAGCCCAAGCGACGGCCATCCACTGCCGGCTCCAATCGAACTATTGCCCCCGCTGGGATAACCACACTCGCGCCGGTTTTCACGCAGGCACTGCCTCTGCTCGGCACAGTGCCAACAACCTACAGCCACGAGCTCCGCGCCGAGCTGCTCTATGACCTTTGCACAGCTTTGGTGAGAGAAGGGTTGGGAGGACCGGAAACATGGCAGAAGTGCGAAGGAAGCGCACAGGTCTTCGCCCAGCGCGCAATTATGGAATCAATCGGCGAGGAGCGTTGGAACCTGCTTCAGCGCAACGCTGAGTATCACCTGAACGTGAGTGACGTAGCCGAACGGGACGGCGAGGACAAGTTACTCGGCAATGGACGGCTGGCCGCGACGATCGAATGTACCGGGTGCGGATTTCTCAAGATCGGCCCGGCGATCACGGCGCTTGAGGAGGAGTCCCCGGGTCTAGGTGCGGCGTTCTACTGGACGCTGACTTACGCGCTCTATCGAGTGATGCGGATCTATAACCACGATGAAGCCCTGCAGTATGAGGAGCGGATGCACGAGTACGCAGAGGAAGACGAGGCGAATCGCGAGCAGTATGAGTTTCCCGAAGTCGAGAAGGCGCTGCCAGAATGCATTCAGAGGACGTTGAAATCCGAGGACCATCGCGCATTCACACGCGGCGCGCGGCAACTTCTTATGAAACACGCGAGGGGGAAATTCCGCGACTGGATCGAACGCCTGCGAGCGATCCAGCGCCTTTCGCGGCTGAGGCTGCCAATCGACGCATATTTCCGAGAGGATGGCGGCTATGACACGATTCCTCTGCCGTCCCTGCTGGTGGCCTTCAAGGAGCACGACGCAGTTGTCGCATGTTTTGACGAAGAGAGCCAGTACATGCTGGAGGGGAGCGCGGAGCCGACGTTGGGAGTGGTCTTCTCTCCTCAGAAACCTGAAGAAGTGCAGCGGGCGCTGCGCATGGTTGGCCGGTTCATCGCTATGAATTACGAACTCTTCCAACTGGTGGAGGCTCTCGCGGAATGGGAGAAACGCCATGCAGGTACATGTCTCGATCGGGGAGAACCATCGCTTCGAGCTGCGTGAGGCGCTACTGGTCTATGGCGACCGTCAACGCAGCTTTGTCACCCGGCACCAGGTAACACTCCACAAAAACGCCTCACCAACACTCGAACCGGCCCAGCCGCTTACTCTTGGATTTCTCGAGTCGCTGGTGCGTTCGCTCTCGGGCCCATCCTTCGCCGAAGTTCTCCCTGAAAATGTACTCGCCAAGGGCGACCGCATGATCGTCTGGTGGACCGCGATGAGCCGCCGACAGATGTTCTATGAGAATGCCGAGCAAAAGGCCACGAGCCTGAATGGCCGAACATTTCCGCAGCCTGCTCTGGTATGGCGTGTAGAGAACGGAGATCTCAAGATTCGTGCTCTTGCCGATAACCGGCGGCCGGCGGCAACGACGACACTCGCGGTGGCGCCGTTCTGGAACCTGTCGGACGACGGCCGTGTCTGTACGGGCACGATGCGCCGCCCAGACAGTGCAAGGGCAGCCTCGATTCCTGAATGGGAGCGTGGCTTCTACGAAAGCGCGTTCACCCATGCGAACGTGGGCCGCTTGACCCGCCACACCGGCGGGTTCGAAGGCCTGTGGGGCGACCTTGCGGGCAAGCGCACACCGTTTCCCGTCAAGACATTGATCCAGTTGCCGCAGACCCTGGCGCAGTTCGTGCGGGGAGGGAGGGAGTAACATGCGCATCGAGCACACCCTCCCGCCCGATCTGCTCCGGCATCGTGCAGTGCGAGTTCTCGTGGTCGGAGCCGGCGGAACCGGGAGCGCCATCATTATGGGCCTGCCGTATCTCGACCAGGCTATGCGCGCCTGGGGCCACCGCTACGGCCTCGAAGTTGCTCTAATGGACGCCGACCAGGTTTCTGAAACGAACTGTGTTCGGCAGCCCTTCTCGATTTCCGATATCGGCCAGAACAAAGCGACAGTTCTCATCAATCGCATCAATCTGTTCTGGGGTACGAACTGGTCGGCGATCCCCAATCATTTTCACGCTCGCTCCTTTGACCGTAACCAGGACCGGTGCCCCGACCTTGTCTTTGGCTGCGTGGACACCCGCGCCGCCCGCAAGGCAATCGACGATTCGTTTTCGCGCGCCCTAAGCCGGACTTGCTATTGGCTCGACCTCGGCAACAATGCGGCGAGCGGCCAATTTGTACTCGGCCAGCCGCTGAACGCGCGCAACCGCCGCAAAGCGGACAGGCTACGAACGGTCAGCGAGCTATTCCCGGAGATCATCGACGCTGAAGCGGGCGAGGACCCGCTGCCGAGTTGCTCGGCCGTTGAAGCCCTGGATAGGCAGGAGCCTTTCATCAACCAGACGCTGGCTGCGAGTGCGCTGGCCATGTTGGCGCAACTGCTTCGGTACGGCGGGCTGACTTATCATGGCGCCTTCTTCAATGCGAAGTCAGGAAAGATGAGCGCACTGCCTGTCGATCCCGATCTATGGTCGAGGATGCGGCGGCGATCAAAGAGGGCAGGTCCACGGACAGTTAAACCCTTGTGATGACTGCGGCCGGTTCTACCGAATTCTGCCACGTATTCCGCGTGGCAGAGGCCCCTGGGCGCGCGAAGATTTTGCCAAGGTAAGTATTGGGGACTACTCGTTTGGCTCCTCGTCAATGGCTCGGTGAGTGACTTGGTGATTTGTACTAAACCCGCTTCGCGGGTAGCTGGAAGTGTTGTACGATTTGTCAGGACAATTGCGACGTGCACATCCTCGCCACCGCCGTCAGAATAATTCCGAATGAGTCGGTGTCAAAATCGCCATTGATTTGCTGCACTGCAATGAATCGCCATAAAGCAATTGTCCTGCCAAATCCCCTCAAGGTTTAGTACAAATCGCCGTATCCACACTCCTCCGCACTTGCAATCGAGACCTCCGTCGAGCTCTGCGCGCGGAGCACTGTCGATACGGCACTAGAGATTTATCACTCACTGAGAAGACCGGCTGATCGCCACCGTTTGAAGATAGAGGTGGAAACTTCGTTTTGTAGCGAATCGAGTCAACCGCACAACTGTAGCCAAACATTCACCCTGCGGCAATAAGCCCCAAATCCTTCAAATATCGCTCCATCCTGCTATCTCCCAATGTGTCCTCATGCATCTGGTTCACGAGGTGACTGACAGGCTTACCAAACCGTCTTTTGGCCCACTCCCTCCGGCTCTGTTCGAACCTCTTGAAATCGAACTGCCTTTGCTCTTCGTTCTCGAAACGAGGGTGCGGCGGCCGCCTGCCATATTCATCCATCCCGAATACCCTGCCGTCCTGATAACCGATCATGGTGCCCGCTGAGAATTTCACTTTGCAGAGGTTTGGGAAGAGGAACCAGTCATCATCCAGCTTTGTCCAGTGAATATCGACATGCCGCTCGGGATACAGAAAATCATCCTCACCGGAGGCGATGAATTTTGTCGCACTCTTCTTAAGAATGAAGTTGATTCTCAGAACTTCGCTCTCATCGAGCTCGCGGCCGAATTGGATCTGGGTGAGATTTGCTATGGTCGCGTCAAATGTGCGCGCATTTTCCCGATTCTCGGCAGGGTTAATCCAGCCGTTTCGGGCGAGCTGAAGATGGCTGATGATGAGGCAAGACTCTGCACCGAGCGGGAAAATCGTGCGAGTCCCCACCTGAGGTAGCTCTGCGCCGAAGGGATAAGGCGGCCCACCCGGAATGACTCGTCGATTGAAGAACGTCACGGGATCATCGCTGATGATGAGCTTAATCCTGGATCGCCGGGCATGCACGATTTCCCAGACGCCCTCCATCCACATCGTTCCGAATGCCTGGAAGAGCCCGTTCATGACCATCAGGGTTTGTGTGTGATCGTCCAACCTGTATTGCTTCTTAATAAGGTCAAGCCCGCGGGGCGTCCTGAATCTCTGCGCTCCCATGTAGAACACAAGGTCTTTGAACGCATCGTTCGTTTCCGCAAGGTAGTCATGGTAGTCGCTGAAAAAGGCAGCAGCAGGAGCGCCCTTCTTATCAACTATTCCGAACAGTTTTGTCTCCAGAATATCCGTGGTTTGCTTTCCAAAGCGCATGGCGTACAGATCGTCCCGACTAAAGCAGTTCACGACGCCGGCGCGCTGAGGATTTCGGCGAAAGTAGGAGTGCTCGCCGTTTTCAACTCTCTGAGGTTTTAGATCCAGATAGAAAAGTTTGCTCTGCCCTATCGGCAAGAAGCGCTTCTGGTACCACTGCGGCACGTAATGGTGGTTGTGAGACTGTGGAGCGTTCATCTTGCCTTCGGTAGGAGCCAAAGAAGTATAGCCGGGCCGACCCAGTTGCCAGAAGCACCCTGCGCTGTGATCGATAATTAGAATGCTCACACGATTTCAATATGCAAGGCAGAAACGCTTGGAATGGCCTTTTTAAAAAAAGATGCTTCGGATGATTTCCAGAGGGCCGTCCTTGCTGTCGAGCTGCAGGCGGACGACTGCTGGAAGCAGATGCGCTTGCTGAAGCGTCCGCGCAATCTTGCGATGTGGGCACTCCTCACCAGCATGGCCCTCAAACTCGAACTGCTGCAACAGGAATACGGGCCTGACAGCGTGCCTCTTCGTAATATGACGACACTCTGGGAACTTTGCACATGCGGTTTTGTATTTATCGCGGACCACAGCAAACCTGAATCGAAGCTCGTCCGCAATTACAGCTGGAATGGCATGCTAATCACCGATGCAGCCCACGATCTTGAGATAAGCCGCGAATACACGAGCTTTCAGAACATCTTTCCGATGTGGCACTACGACATGCAGGCAGCGGACATGCTACCTGATGGACGAGTCCGTTTCGTCTTCGAACGAGACTCACCGCGGCAGCGCCAAGTGATCGCCCTCCAGCAAACGGTTCGGCCAGCCATTGATATGCAAGATGCTCCCGATACCAGGACTCACCGTGTGACCTTGAGCAGGGAACAGGAGCGGATCTTCTGGGATTTTCATAATTCCGTGAAATCACGGGGGCTTGGAAAGAAGTTCGAATACGAGACGCCGGAAGAACTCATTGAGATGATGCGGTCGCAATTCGAGCACAGCGTCCAGCATAGATTCAGGCACCCCGACGATTTGCAACTCGGCGGTTACACTTCACGCGATTTCAGAATGTTCTATGTGGCGTTGATGATTCTCTGCGGAATCCACGAGAGGCTCTGCTATCCCTTCATTGAGAAGGGATACCCAATCCCAGAGTCTTCGCTTTTGATGGTCAAGCCACGACGTGTGTGGCTGACTAGGCTCGCCCAAATTGCTGGTCTTTCGAATGACATCTGCTCAAAGATTATCGGCCACCTCACGATGGACCCCTCCCCGACTAAGACATTTGGGATGGCGGTTCATCCCTTCGTCCCATTGGATAAGGCTGGACTAGAGCTCGCCGTCGCTCCGCAGTTCGTACTTTCTGCCAACCCGGACGACAATATTCTCCGCGCTCTTTCTTATCGCGATCAGGCTCTTTTCTCCGCCGCGAACACGCAGAAGGAGAAGATCCTGCGCACGAAAATAAAGGCCGTGAACAGCCGCTTCAATCTCCCCGATCCGATCAATCTTCCTGATAGAACAACGGATATCGATCTAATTGTCGAAGACTCAGCTTCGTCGACGCTGGTGCTTGCGGAGCTCAAATGGATACGCAAGCCCCTGAAGCCCAAGGAGAGGGCGCAGCGCAATGCTGATATTGAGAAGGGTGTCCGTCAGATCAACCTCATCCGAGCCTATGCCCGTGAACACCCAGATTTTCTTAAGAACAGCCGCAGGCTTACCCGTGACATCACTTCATACGCCAACGTCTACTATCTGTTGATCGTGGCCGATCACTGGTTTTGGGTCGAGCCGGAGGACTGTTTCGCAATTCTTGATTTCCAGACTTTCCTGACGAAGTTCTCGAAGAGCATAGACCTCAACGCCACTGTCAGGGATTTACTGACCTATGATTGGCTGCCCAAGGAAGGTGTGGACTTTCGAGTGAAGTTTGATGCTTCAACCGTAAATGGCGCAATCATTGAATCGCCGAGTTTTCACTACATCAAGTGATCGGTCCAGATGCCGGTGCAGCTTTCTTAATTCTGCTTGGAGGAGGCAAGGGTAAGAATGCCTCAATCGCTTTCTCATCCGTGAAGTTTGCCGCGAAGGTTCGGTCTTCAAAGGCACGGAGCAGCACTTCCCGGAGGGTTTCTTCGAGGCGGTCATAGAGATTGACTTCGGCGTCAGTGAGTTGCACCGTCTCAGATAAAAACTGACTCCCATGAACCAGCCCTGAACGAGTCTTATAAGCTGCGATCAACTCATCCGCCGAGAATGAGATTCCTTCGTTTTCCGCGAGTTTGCGCACGCGGTTCGAGAACTGATACGTGCTGCCGTTCTCGCGTGCATGAACCAATGCTTCGAGGCCCGTACAAACGAATGACCAGCGGTGGTCGACGTAGTAGGTGCGCACGGCATATTCATGGTGCCAGTACGCATTGTGTATGCGCCTTGGCATCAATTCCTTCGTGGTGATCCACGGCATGAGGAGCTTGAGTCTTTGCGCATCACTGAATCCCAACCAGTCCTGATCATTCTGTTTTGATCGGAACGCGTCGACAAGAGCGCCTCTCGGTTGATAGGCGAGGATGCGCTTCACTTTCCCGTTCACAATCGCCACACGCGCTGCGTTGCGGATTCCCATGGTCGTGGGGCGAATCAGGCGGGACATCGCAAGGACTGCCGCCAGCTCCTCAAGACCGCCCGTATCACTGAAATAGCCCGGAAGGCGGCTCTTTCTCACGAAAGCCAAGGTGTGCCCCTGCTGCGGGATGATTGCCACGTCGAAATTCCGCGCGCCGCAGGCTTCCGAGATTTGCTTCGCGACAGTCGCATCAAGCTGTTCGATCCATATGTTGTCCGTCAGCTCGAATCTCGAGGAAATCGGTGGATTGACGCTGGTTTCCGCGCTTGCTGGAGGAGAGCTGTGGAAATGCAGGATCACGTCCCACCATTCCTCGCCAGGCTCGAGAGAAGGCACATAAAAACGCAAAGGCTCAGGTGCGGCAGGCATGCCCTATTCTCCCACCCGTTGGCGGTCGCGGCACCAATCGAGCCTACGGAAGTTTCTGCTTTGCAAGCCATGCGCTGGGTTCCTCAGTTGGCGATAACAGTGGGATAACCGGCCAATTTTCGTTTATGACAACAATTGCAAATCACCTGATCTGGTGCGGGTGAGAGGCGTGTTGTATTATTCTTCAGCCGGTTTCTTCTTACTTCGGCTTGAGCAAGCGTGTTCATGTTTGCCTTCCATCTGTGGCTCCGCTGACCAGCGCGGGGGTTACTGCAGGGTAGGAAGGCAACAGAGTCGACGAATTGGGGTACCGGATAGTTGCATCCATGGTAGGCCGCTCTGCACCGCGCTCAGCTGAAGTCGGAATTCTGATCGGCACGCATAAGATCACTGGTCGTTGAGAACACGACGATCGGCATTGAAGCGCCTCTCAGGACCATAGCTGAAAATGGGCACCAATTGGCCAGTTAACAGGGCAACATGCTCATTGACCGTTCTCGATGGCAGCATATCTCCGGAAACGGATCGTAGCATCTCCCATTGCCAGCAAACTTCGGCGTATCGTGGAGCCGTGAGGCTGTCCATGAAGATGACGCTCGATCCCGATTTGGCAGAGGAGGCAAAGGCGCTGGTCGCCTTAGCTTTTCGCAATGGGCCGATCGAAGACTTGCATGCAGGAAAGCCGTGCAAGTTTTGCAGCGGTAATCAGGAAATCTCCCACATCTCCGATGAAGAGATGAAGGCGATCATGAAATCGGCGGTCAATAGCCTCTACCGTCTGTTATGGCAGCGGGACTGCGATCCGATGGCCTACCAAGAAAATCTGGCGCTCGGCCGGCGCTATACCTTGCACTGGGATGATCCGGAACTCAAAAAGCCAATGAGGAAAGGGTCGCGCCCCAAGTGACCCATTTCAACAGGAGACACCCATGTTCAAAGAGCTTGCTCCCTACCTGCGGCAGCGCGCCGTCCTGCTGACCGTCACCCATATAGAGGATGACCAAATTCGCGTGAACGTCATCCCGCAGAAGCTGAAGGAGGGTGAGAACGGCGCGCTTACCACGCCTGTCACTGTGACCGGCACGGCGGAGGAACTCGACCGCGACCTGCCGGCAACGCTGGTTAACTTCGTTTCCGCGCATCTCGAACTCAAGAACACCCTGGAGCGTGCGAAGTCCGAGATGGAGACCGCGGCGAAAACGGCACAGGCAGAAGCCCGGGCGAAATCGAAGACGACAGCCACGAGAGTTGCTACGAAAGCGGAACCGGCAAAGGCTGTTGAAACTCCGAAGCCGACTCCCCAGAAACCGGCCGAACCCGCCAGGGCGGCCAGCCTCTTCGATGTGCCGGTGCCGGAAACCATTCCTGGCCCTGTTCAGGACGAGGAAGAGGATTTATCCCCGCAAGCAGACGAAGAGGATGTCGATAGCGACGAAGATGACTTCGACGAGGCGGCCTGATCGGGACTGCTTCCAGGTTAAGATTATTTTGGTTAGAACGAAAATCGTGATAATCTTATATTGCAAGCGGCAGTCCGCAGCGGAGGCTTTCATGGCACAAGCCAAGCAAATTGAAGAGGTTGGGTCGGCTGTCCTGAGCGGCAGCGGACGTGACGTCATCCGGCAGCTCAACCTGTCTCCCGGGCGTAGGACGGTGGCTGTGACCTTTGCCGACAACGAACAGGGGGCTGCGGCTGAGCGCGTCATCCATCAGGTCGTGGAGTTTCTGCCCCAACTCATCCAGGAGCGGCAGGAAGATACGCTCAAAAAAATGGTCAATCTTCTGTTGACCGATGTCACCCCGTCGAAGGCGGCGCGTGAGCAGGCACGATTGCTCATCGAAGCCAAGACCGCCATTTTGAACAGCGGGGATTTTCTTCCCGCCACCGAGGTTGCCAAGCTTGCCGGATTCAGTTCGACCAACCTGAGCGTGCAGCCGAACAAGTGGAAGCGGAGCCGCGAGATCTTTGCGATCCAGCATGGCCGGGAGGATTACCTGCCGCTCTATGCCCTGAACCCGGCAGACCATCGCCCTCGCAGGGAGATGGCCGAGATATTAGAAGTCTTCGGAGATGCCAAGGACGGGTGGGGACTGGCATTCTGGTTTGCAGGGCTCAACAGCTTCCTTGACGACGAGCGTCCACAGGATGTCCTGGCGGCAGATCCCGAACGCGTGATTGCCGCGGCCAAAGATGAGATGGCCGAGTACGAACATGGCTAAACGAGCAGCAATCACCGCAGCGCCCATTGTCCCGATGAAGATCAAGCTCACCACCTGGGGCTCGGGCCAGACGATGTATCGCGTCCATGATGCGATCTACGCTGTCGATCAATTTAACCCCAGTCCCAAAGGCAATGCTCGCTTCAGTCCAATCCTTGATCCATCGGGCAAGGTGATTCCGACGCTGTATGCGGCGACCACGCCTCGCGGCGCCCTGATGGAGAGCGTGTTTCGCGACATTCCCTATCGCACAGGATTCAAGCACGTCGATGCCAGGAGACTGGCAGGCAGGGTGTGTTCAACGCTCGTGTTTCAGACCGACTTCCAACTTCTCGATCTGAGCAAAGTCGCCCTGCGGGGACTTGGTATTCCTCCTCGACAGCTCATCGACACTACAAAGGCACACTACCCCGCCACGCGCGGTTGGGCCGGGCTGGTGTACGCTGCTCATCCACGCGTCCAGGGCTTCCTCTGGTCTTCGCGGCAGGATGACAGGGCGCTCGCGGTCGTGCTGTTCGGAAGCAGGGTAGATCCTTCGGCACTCATCGATGCCAGGCTAACGCGCCCGCTCGTCAGGAATGGCGTTGCTGAGGACTTTGTCGTCCAGTTGGCGACCGACCTGAAGGTTTTGCTCCACTAATACTCCCGCTCATCACTCCAGTGAACTGCGTACTCTGGATACTCTCGCCCTGCCTGCCAGGGGAACCAGAGTGCGGCTCTGTTCCTTAAAGGCGACTTTCTGCACTGTTCTACCCTCCAGAATCCGAAGGAAAATTCCATGAAACCATCGAAGCTCTATGAGGCGCTTCATGCGCTCATTGGCGAACGTGTGCCCCTGCACATCTGGGGCGCGTGCGGCGTTGGGAAATCACAGATTGTCTCCCAAGTCGCGAACGATCTCGACTACGACTTTCTCGATGTGCGTGCAGTGCAACTCGATCCGGTCGACCTGCGCGGCCTGCCTCGCATCGCGGCTGATCAGACAGAATGGGCGCCTCCGAAGTTTCTCCCGACGAGCGGCAAGGGCATCCTCTTCCTCGATGAGTTGACCTCTGCGCCGCAGATGACTCAGGCGGGTTGCTATCAGCTCGTGCTTGATCGAAAGCTCGGTGAGTATGTGCTGCCCTATGAGTGGGTCGTCATCGCCGCCGGCAATCCGGCCTCGGAGCGTGGCGTTCACTTCGCGATGCCCAGACCGTTGCGCAATCGCTTCGTGCATCTGGACCTTGAACCGGATCTAGACGACTGGTGCCGGTGGGCGGTCAAGGCTCAGGTCCGTCCCGAGATCATCGCCTTCCTCCGCTTCAAGCCAGAACTTCTGCACACGGCCGACACGACCTCAGACGCCAACGCCTGGCCCACTCCGCGTTCCTGGGAGATGGCCTCACAGGTCCTTTGCGGTATCTCCCGCCGCCAGAAGACACAGCTTCTGTCGGGGACGAGTGAATTTGAGGCGCAGCTCCTCGATGGAACCGTGGGTTCGGCAGCGGCCTCGGAGCTTGTCGCTTTCCTGCGACTGTTTCGCCAGCTTCCGTCGATTGACGAAATTCTTCTGAATCCTACGACCGCGATGCTTCCAACGGAACCTTCAGCACAAATCGCTATCGCTACTGCCCTCGGCAAAGTGTTGAGCGATAGCTCAGTCGGCAGAGGGCTCACGTATCTCGACCGGATGCCGACCGAGATGCGCGTGATGGCCATGCGCGACGCGGCGGCGCGGGATACCGCCATAACCCACACTCCGGAATTCGTTCGCTTCGGAGTGGAATACCGGGAGGTCCTTCAATGATTACGGAAAAGGCAATGCTCGCCGCCGTCCACATCAGCATCTGGACGGCCGTCAAACACGACCGCAAGGTCAGCCGCGATGTCGCCGATCAACATGGGGCGCACCAGGGCGCGGGCCGCTACAACAAGCAACTCTTACGGGGCGCAGACAAGCTGGAGGAACTGCGCACGCTCGCCGGGCAGATCCGGCAGTATTTCTACAAGATCACCCTGCCGTGGTCGGACGAAGGATTTCGGCTTCTGCCAGCGAACTTCTATTTCGATCTCATGGCCCGGATGCGTGAGTTCGAAGCCGGCTTCGAACAGGGAGTGGAAAGCTTCCTTGGCGTCTACCCACAGTACATTGAGCAGGTGAGGCCGGAGTTGAACGGGCTTTTCCGCGAAGAAGACTATCCCTCCGCGGAAAAGCTGCGGAAGAAGTTCGGCGTCAAGCTCGAGGTTCTGCCCATTCCGTCCGGCGCCGACTTCCGCGTCCAGATGTCGGCCGAGGAGCAGGTCCGGGTCTCTCGCGAGATCGATTTGAACGTCCGCGAGTCGCTGATGCGCGGAACAGAAGACCTCTGGAAGCGGCTGCGCGAGGTGGTCGCCCACATGGTCGACCGGCTGAACGAACCGGAGTCTCGGTTCCACGGTTCGCTGGTCACCAATGTTCTGGACCTGGTGGAGATATTGCCGCGGCTCAACGTCAATGGCGACGCTGATCTGAACCGCTTCGCGGACCAAATCAAACAGCGGCTTTGCAACTACTCGGCACAGGACCTCAAGAAACATGACCTCCTGCGCGTGACTACGGCGGCCGACGCTGCCAACATCGTTGCCCAGATGG
>JBAWCO010000680.1:0-1633 GCA_049590315.1 Occallatibacter sp.
GAATCGCCGCGTGCAGAAGCACCGCCCACAGCGCGCCTTCCCTCAGCCGAGCCCAGCGCCGCTCGTCCTCGAGCTCGCTGATCATCTCCAGCAGCTCGTGGGTATCGTAGTCTACCCAGCGCGAACCCCGAACCACGGGGGACACCTGCTCAGGCTCCTGCGGTTCTTCGCCCAGCGCCCGGGCTACCAACGACGGGTCCTCCTGCAGCGGATTCTGGCGCGGCCCTTGCGACAGGCTCTTGTCGCCGGGCTGCTCCGCCGGTCCCTTGGGCTCGTTCAAATTGGTTGGCGCTTCGCTGGTGGGCATGCAGTGTGCGGCAGCCTCCCGGGCGCACAGACGCCCGCCGGCCCCGCTTCAGGTCCTTTCTTCTATTCTCTCATTCGGCTCGTATTCGTGCGCAGCACCCCGGCTCGTACAATAGACACTGATATAAGACGGTTTTCAGGGTGGAAGGGGACCCCGTTTGAAGCAGTTTTTCGTTCACTGGATGGCCAAGTTGAATCTGGTGCTCCTGCCCTTCCTCGCCAAATTCGGCATCTGGGGCATGGCCGCGCTCGCCCTGCTCGACTCCTCCACCATCCCAGTTCCCATGGATGCATTCTTAGCCTTCTCCGTCTGGAATGACAAGGGCCGCTTCTGGCTCTACTGCCTGCTCGCCGCCATCGGATCGGCCATCGGAGGCCTGCTTCCTTACGGCCTCGGTCGTGCTGGCGGAGAACTCTTCCTGCTCAAACGCGTCAACCGAGCACGCTTCGACCAGATGCGAGCCCGCTTCGAGAAGCAGGAATTTCTGGCCATGATGATTCCCTCCATGCTGCCTCCGCCCACTCCATGGAAGGCCTTCGTCTTCGCCGCCGGCGTCTTTGAGATGCGCGTCATCCCTTTCATGCTGGCCGTCTTCTGTGGCCGCATGGTCCGATGGATCGCACTCTCGCTGCTGGTGCTCAAATTAGGCCCCAGCGCCGTAGAAGTCGTGGCGCACCACGCCCTGACAGTAGTCGCCATTGTCGGCGTTCTGGCGCTAGTTGGTTTTGCCTGGTGGTGGATGAGGAAGAAACGCGCCGGAAAGCTTCTTGAAGATTAATATTTTAGAGATTTAAGTCAACGAACCTTAGCTTAGTGCCCCACATCTCGAGTTTGAAATATGGGGCAGACAAAACTGCTACTTTCCCGCAACCGCCGCTGCAGCCGCCGGCACAGGGCGCAACCGCCGCAACAGCACCGGAGCCGCAAATGCCACGCCGGAAACAATAGCCATCGAAATCAGATCGTTACGATAAAACGGAATCCCCGCCACATAGCAGGTGGCCAGTCCGGTCAGCGTCCGCGGATACATGCCGCTGCTCGCCCACACCGCGTAGTTTGAAGCGACAAAGAACGAAGTAGGCCCCAACACAACACCCGCGGCCACGCGCACAAACGTAGTCCGCGCCTTCAGTAGGATCAGCCCCAGCGCCATGGCCATCGCATACCACGCCCAGGTCACCAAGTAGCTCTGCCAGCGGAAGCTGTAGTGGTAGACATTCACCGTCAGGTAGTAATCAGTCGCCATCAACACCGCCAAGGGGCCCAACATCTCCCGCCACGAGCGCCGTGCCCCAAAATAAAGTAGCGCGCCCCCAACGGCAGTAA
>JBAWCO010000681.1:0-2641 GCA_049590315.1 Occallatibacter sp.
CGGAATACTGCGTCAGCCCGGTATGCGGAAGCCGATAGTCTGCTCCGCCCACTGAGCGCACCAGCACCGCAACCGCTCCCAAAGCCGCGCCGGCAATCGGGCCTGCTCCGCGATAAACCACACCGCCCGCATACGCGTCCAGTCCCTTACCTTCCGCGGCCAGCTCCTTGTCAAACCTGTGATTGAAGAGCAGAATCTTGCCTTTCACCGCGCCGGCAGGCAGAGCATGAAGCTGGTTCCAGTCGTCCACCACCACCACTTCCGCAGTCAGCCCCTCCGGCGGCGTAGCCACACTTCCACCCAACGCCGTCAACACCACCTTTTGCGTCGTGCCCGGCGTCTGCCCCGGCCACGCCACCACCTCCGCGGTTTCCGCGCCGCGCACCCAGTGAGGAACCATCGCCTTCTCCGTGTGCACCTCCGCGCCCAGCGCCCGCATTTCGCTCGCAACATAGTCCACCGCCTGTTGCGCCTGGGGCGACCCGCTCAGACGCGGTCCGATATTGTCAGTCAAGTGACGCAATTCGTTCAGCGCGTAAGGATCCTTCATCGCGGCGTCCCGCAGCCGTTCCATCGTCGCCAACTGCTCCGGTGTCCATGCGCTTTTGCCGCCAGCGATCATCGCGTTCAGACGATCCATAATGCTGGGGGTCGCGGGGGGCGCGTTCTGCGCCCAGCACAACTGTCCTGTTAGCGTGGCGGCAAGTGTCGCAATGGCAACGAATGTAAGGTGCTTCCTGGCTGAATCCATGAGGGATGTTACCACGGCCATTCTGCGACGCTTTCCGCCCATTCACGTCTAAATTACAGGTGAATTTCGAAGATCCCGGAGGGATCGTGTGGGGTGTAGCTCAATTTCCCGCGCACTTCGTCTGCGTCCAGCATCAAACTACGCAGCGGCGCAAAATGCCCCACAGCCAGGCTAGCGTCTGGCTATACTGGTAATTGGTGCATCCTACATTCTGGCCGCAAGGCTGGTCACCGGAAGAGGTCATTTAACCCATGAATTCGCTTTTTGAACGGCTGACTTCGCGCCGTCTGGCGTCTGTGTTTGTCCTGCTCGCAACCATCTCGGCCGTTATCGTGGCCGGTTCATTTGCGGCCCACGGTGTCCGTGGACAGGAAAAGCAGAACCAGAGCGCCGACGCCACTCCTCTCAAGGTTCTCAATTCCATAGTGCCGCCCAACGACTTCGTGAAGATCGCCCATCAGGTTGCCCCCGCCGTGGTGAACATCAACACTGAGACCCTCCCCAAGCAGTCGTTGAATAATAAAGGCCGCCGCAATCCTCACAGCCGCGTCATGCCCAATCCCCAGAATCCCGGCGACGAAGAAAACCCCGATGACGATCAGCAGCAGGGCCAGGGCAACTTCCAGGACTTTTTCAACCACTTCTTCGGCGGGCAGCAGGCGCCCGATCAGGACGGCGGCGACGACGGCCAGGTCCGCGAGTCTCTTGGTTCCGGCTTCATTGTTGACCCCAAGGGTTACATCATCACCAACAATCACGTCATCGAGAAAGCCGACAAGATCTACGTAAAGCTCTCGACAGACCCGGACAATCAGGATCAGGGTCGTCCGGCCCGCGTCATTGGCTTCGACAAGTCCACCGACCTCGCGGTCATCAAGATCGACACCAGTACCCCGCTTCCCACAGTCAAGTTGGGCAACTCCGACACCGCGGAAGTGGGCGACTGGGTTGAAGCTATCGGCAGCCCCTTTGCCTTGGCGCAGACCGTTACCGCCGGCATCATCTCGGCCAAGAACCGCACCATCGAGAAAGGTGCCAGCGGCGAGTTTCAGCACTTCATTCAAACCGACGCAGCCATTAACCCGGGCAACTCCGGGGGGCCGCTGCTCAATATGAATGGCGACGTAATCGGCGTTAACACGGCCATCTACACCCAATCGGCCGGCTATCAAGGCATCGGTTTCGCCATGCCGTCCAACACCGTCGCGCAAGTTTACAACGACCTCGTCAGCCCCGGCCACAAGGTCACCCGCGGCTCCATCGGCATTCGCTTCAATCAGGGCCTTTCCGGCGCGGTCAATCGCGTCTATGGATTCAAAGCCGGCGTCCTCGTCCAGCAGATTCAACCCGGTGGCCCAGCTGAAAAGGGCGGAGTCAAGGTTGGCGACATCATCACCACAATCGATGGCCGCGCCATCAAGGACGGCGACGATCTGGTCAATGAGATCACCAGCCGCCACCCCGGAAGCAGCATCCGTCTCGGGTATATGCGCGATGGCAAGCCCGGCGACACAACAGTGACCATCGGCGACCTCGACAAAGTCTTTGCCGAACAGGCCAACGAGCAAGCTGAAGCAGGCCCCGAGGACAAGGGCGACGCCGGCGAAGCCAAGCTGGGCTTGGTAGTTCGCGAAGTCTCTCAAGCCACCGCGGCCAAGCTCCACAACCCGGGTGTGGTTGTGCAATCAGTCCGATCCGGCTCGTTTGCAGACCTGCAGGGCCTCGAACCAGGCCTGGTAATCATCCGAATCAACAAGCAGGCCACTGGCACAAAAGACCAATACGACTCCGTCGTCTCCAAGCTCAAAGTCGGCGATGACGTGGTATTCGAGGTAGTCGATCCGCGTCATCCGGGTAATGGAATCAATTACCTGGGCGGCACGTTGGAGT
>JBAWCO010000682.1:0-8586 GCA_049590315.1 Occallatibacter sp.
GACTAGCGGCCGCGCACGGCGCCGGAATTGTTCACCGCGACCTGAAGCCGGAAAACCTCTTCATCACCAAAGATGGCCGCATCAAGATCCTCGACTTCGGACTGGCGCGGCTCGATCCTGCGAAAGCCATCGGTGCGGACGAAGCGACCATCCCCTACACGCAGGAATCTGCGCCGGGACAAGTGCTGGGCACAGTTGGCTACATGTCGCCAGAGCAGGTGCGGGGACAAGTAGTGGATGTGCGCAGCGATCTGTTCGCGGTGGGCGTGATTCTGTATGAAATGCTGACCGGCAAACGCGCGTTTCAAAAAAGCACGGCCGTAGAAACTATGACGGCGATTCTGAATGAGGACCCGCCGTCGATTTCGCAACTCGTGCCTGGCATTTCACCGGGGTTGCAGAAAATTGTGAACCGTTGTCTGGCCAAAAATCCCGATCGGCGATTTCAACATGCATCCGACTTGGAGTTCGCTCTGGAGGCTCTCTCCGACTCGAGCAGCTCGGCCATTCCCGCAGTGGGCCAGCAAACGGCAAGCAAAAGATGGGCGTGGGTTGCGGCAGGCGCGGGCACGCTGGCAGTCGGCGCGGCTCTCATTGTGTGGTGGAGACAGCCGCCGGCCGTTCCCGTGGTGGAAGCCGTGACGCAACTCAGCAATGACGGCCAGGTGAAAGCAAATAGTGGCAGGCTGGTCACCGACGGGTCACGCATTTACTTCGACGAAGGCTCCGTGGGGAGTTATCACATTGTTCAGATCGCCGCTACCGGCGGCCCTACGGCGATTGTTCCAACCGGATTGGACAATGCGCAGATTACAAGTTTGTCACAGGATGGATCGACCCTGCTGGGTGCGGCGGGAGATGCGAATGTGCTTCCGCTATTGACCTTTCCGTTGCCCGCGGGAGAACCCCGCCGCGTAGGTTCGATTGAGATATATGATTCAGATTATTTCCCGGACGGCAGGATTCTCTTCTCCGTGGGGAAAGACCTCTCCATCGTCGAGGGAGACGGTTCCAATCCGCGCAAAATCCTGAGTGCGGGCGGTCTGATTGCGGATCCCGCCGTTTCCCCGGATGGAAAGCGCCTGGTATTCACGCTGATTTCGCCGGGGCGCGGCCCACTCTCCATCAATGAAGCCAATACAGACGGCTCCGGCCTTCACCCCATTGTGGAGAGCGGCGACTCCGGACGAGTGTGCTGCGCGGCCTGGACTCCCGACGGCCGATATATTGTCTATGCCAATCGGCACGAAGGACGGCGGGACCTTTGGACATTGCCGATGAAGACTGGGCTTCTGTCCCGCCGCCGGCAACCCATTCAGCTCACTAATGGTCCACTCTCTTACGCCAAACCAGTGGTTGCACGGGATGGAAAGCATGTTTTTGCCGTTGGCATCAGAGGGCGGGGCGAACTGGTTCGCTATGACGCGAAGTTGAAACAGTTTCTTCCTGTGCTTCCCGGCGTGGCGGCTTTCAATCCCACGTATTCAATTGACGGCCAGTGGATGGCCTATACCGTCTTCCCCGACCACTCGTTGTGGCGAAGCCGCAGCGACGGGTCGGATGCGCAGCAGCTCACGTTTCCGCCAGCCGAGGTCTTTTACCCCTGCATCTCTCCTGACGGCAAGCAGGTTACGTATTCAACTTCGGGGGGCGAGGTATATGTGATCGGCATGGACGGCGGGCCGCCGCGAAAGCTCGTGGAAGCTGGGTCCTTCGGCGCGAACTGGTCCCCGGATGGAAGCCGCCTGGTGTCTTTGGAGCGCAGCGATCCGACGCACCGCGCAGTTCAGATCATCGACGTGCGCAGCGGAAAGATCTCTTCTGTTCCCGATTCACTCAACCTCTACAATGTGCGATGGGTTGCCGATGACCTGTTGGCCGCAGTGACAGAGGACAGCAAGAAGCTCATCGCTTTCGATTTCAAAACGCAAAAATGGTCTGACCTGGTCTCGTCGAAAATGCCGGGCTACGTGGTCAATGTGGTCTGCTCGCCCGATTACGAGTATGTCTACTACATCACGGGCGGCGCAGAACCAACGGCTTTTCGTGTTCGATTAGCGGATCACAACGTAGAGACGATCACGAGCCTGAAGGGTCTGCCCCTGGCCATTGGCCCGGGCGGGAATATCCAGTTCGGCGTTGCCCCGGATGGCTCGCCGGTATTTACACGTGACACCGGCACGCAGGAGATTTATGCGCTCGCGGTGAAGTGGCCTTGAGACGCAGGCGAGGGACAGCGTCGATTTTGAAAGCCCGCCTTGAGTCGAGTTCGAAAAAACTGTTAGGGCCAAGAGCTATTAGCCGTGGTAGCGTAAATGAATTGGAAACGTTCGGTTACGAACTCAAGTTGAGGTCTTTTCTGCTTCCCCGCAAGCAAAAGCCTGAGACAACCACTGGAACCACAGCGCTGTTTTTCGCGTTGATAGGCGTGTGCGCTGTTGTGGGTGCGTCTCCATTGGCCGCGCACGCGCAGACTACGAACGCTGCGACACCTGTGGTGGTGCAGCCGGGCGCTCCGGGAGAGCCGAGCAAGTCATTGCCCGCGACGACGAGGGGCACTTTGCCGCGCCTCGCGCAGGCGGATGTCGATTTCATGCAGGGCATGATCATGCACCACCAGCAAGCGGTGGAGATGACGGCGCTGATTGCATCGCACACCGAGAACAAGGATGTGCGGGCGCTGGGAGCGAAGATCAGCAGCTCGCAATCTGACGAGATCCGGTTCATGCAGCGGTGGCTGGCGGCGCGTGGACAAGCGACGACCATGCCTGGGGCAATGCCGGGGATGCCGGATATGGATATGAACGGCAAGCCGATGGCGCCAATGCCGGGGATGCTGACGCCGGAACAGATGACAGCCCTACGAGCAGCGAAGGGCGCCGAGTTCGACCGGCTGTTTTTGACGGGGATGATTCAGCACCACAACGGTGCGCTGATCATGGTGAAGGCGTTGTTTGATGAGGCAGGCGCAGGGCAGGACGCCGATATCTTCAACTTCGCAACGGATGCGGACAATACGCAGCGGGCCGAAATAGAAATTATGCAGAATATGCTGGAGGAGAAGCGTTGAAGAGAGTGAATGGAGTTAAGAAAGGCACCCTTCTTTTGGCCGCGTTGGCCGCGTTGGCAGCGGTTTTGATGTGCCACGCTGTGTGCTTTGCGCAGGCACCCGCAGTTGCTGCCCCTGCGACCGCGCCTCAAACTCCTGATGCGCCCGCCAAGGCGCCGGCGGCCGAAGACAATCCATTTGCGCCGCAACCGGCTGCACCGCTGCCTCCGGGGATGGCGGGGTCAGACACTAGCGATCCTCGATCGAGTTTGAAGGCGGGGATGTATGACGCAGGCGAGACGGCGATGGGCATGAAACATATCGCGTTTCTGAAAAAGCCGGACGCGCTCCAACTTACGGCCACGTCTCCCGACGATCCGACGGTGCAGAAGACGATTGCAATGCTGGGCATCAGAAACGTTGCGAAGATGCCGAAGCCGACGCAATTGGTGATTGCGCAACTTGCGTTTGCGAACTCGGACTTTGCGTTTCAGGGAACCCACCTGTTCCAAGGGAACTTCTACGGGGTCAGCATCTACGACATCTCCGATCCGGCAAAGACGACGCTGTTGACTACGCTGGTTTGCCCTGGCGGACAGGGCGATGTCTCAGTGTATGGAAACCTGCTATTCATGAGCGTGGAGATGCCGAACGGACGCCTGGATTGCGGTACGCAGGGGTTTGCGCCGGATCCTGCGCCGGCTGCGGGGCAAGAAAAAGAACACCGTACGCCGGCAGCACAGAAGGACCGCTTTCGCGGCGTAAGAATCTTTGATATTTCAGACATCAGGAATCCCAAGCAGGTGGCGGCGGTGCAGACATGCCGTGGCTCGCACACGCATACGCTGGTGGTGGACCCGAACGACAAGGATAACGTTTATATCTATGTTTCGGGAACATCCTTTGTGCGGCAACCGGAAGAGCTGGCTGGATGCTCGGGCGATACTCCCGACAAGGATCCGAACACAGCGCTGTTCCGCATTGAAGTAATCAAGGTGCCGGTGGCGCATCCGGAAGAGGCAAAGGTGGTGTCGAGTCCTCGGGTCTTTATTGATCCGCGATCGGGCGCGCTGAACGGCCTGAACAACGGCGGCAGTCACGACAAGGGCGCAGAAAAACCGGCGGATACAAACCAGTGCCACGACATCACGGTGTACTCGGCCATTGGGCTGGCGGCGGGAGCGTGCTCTGGCAACGGAATTCTTTTGGATATCAAGGACCCGGCAAATCCCAAGCGCGTAGACGCGGTGAATGATCCGAACTACTCGTACTGGCATTCGGCAACATTCTCGAACGATGGGTCGAAGGTGGTGTTCACCGATGAGTGGGGCGGCGGCCTGGGCGCACGCTGCCGCGCAACCGATCCGAACAAGTGGGGCGCCGATGCGATCTTCAATTTGAAGGACGACAAGCTGAGCATGGCGGCCTATTACAAAATGCCGGCGGCGCAGAGCGACACAGAAAATTGCGTGGCGCATAACGGATCGCTGATCCCGGTGCCGGGACGCGATATCGAAGTGCAGGCCTGGTACCAGGGAGGCGTTTCAGTGATGGACTTTACGGACGCCGCCCACCCGGTGGAGATTGCCTACTTCGATCGCGGGCCCATTGATCCGAAAACGTTGGTGCTGGGTGGCTTCTGGTCGGCGTACTGGTACAACGGGGCGATCTACGGCTCGGAGATTGCACGCGGGCTGGATGTTTTTGAACTGACGCCATCGAAATTCCTGACACAAAACGAAATTGATTCGGCGAAGGTCGTGAAGGTAAACGAGCTGAATGTGCAGAACCAGCAGAAGATCGACTGGCCTGCGCAGTTGGTGGTGGCGAAGGCGTACCTGGACCAGTTAGGCCGGTCGCAGGCTTTACCTGCGAAACGAATTGCAGCATTGCAGAAAGCGATCAAGGAAGCAGAGAAGTCGCACATGAGCGCAAACAGAGTGACGAAGCTGAAAGGCATGACGGGCGAGTTGGAAGCAAGTGCGAATGCGAGTGCGACGAAGAGTCCGGCTGACTCGGCACGACTGCAGGCGCTGGCGGATATCCTGAAGCATCCGGCGGCGTAAACGCACAAAAAAGTGGCTCGCCCCCCCGCTCGGATGAACCGAGCGGGGGTTTTCATTGGGAGAGAAGAACAAAATAGTTGTATTCGATACATTTCTTCGCTATTGTTGAATTAATGATGAAACGAAGCTATCTGGGAGAGTTTGAGCTGATGCTTCTGCTGGCCGTGGTTCATCTCGGCGATCAGGCATACGGTGTGCCCATCTCGCGCGAACTTGAGGCGCAGCGCGACTGCGAAGTATCGGTAGGCAGTGTTTATGCGGCGTTAGAGCGCCTGGAGGCCAAAGGACTCGTCGACTCCAGCCTCGGTGATCCTACGCCAGAGCGAGGCGGCAAGGCCAAGCGATACTTCAGGATCACGAAAGAAGGGCTGCGGCAGGTTCACGAGACGCGCCGAGTTCTGACCAGGCTATGGCGGGCTCTGCCGGAAATGAAGCTGGACGTGGGACCAGATTGCGCATGAAGCGTACCGAGCCTCCGCCGCTGGCCGTATGGACGCTGGAGCATTTGACTCCGGGCGATCGAGACGATGCGCTTGCCGGCGATCTGCTGGAGGATTTTTATTCCGGACGCACGGGCGGATGGTACAGGCGGCAGGTAGTTCAGGCATGCTCGATTGCGTGGATCAGCAGTCTTCGCGCACGAGCTTCCCTGCTAGTCTTTGCGCTGCTGTGGTCGATGCTGGCTCCGGCATGGAAGGCTCTGGTGGACCGGATTGAGAACTCGGGGTGGGTTGATTGGATCTGGCACGTGAAATGGGCAGGGCCGCTGTCTCCACTCGCGGTGCTCGTCGTGTGGGTGGCTCTCAACGCGATATATCTGTGGGGTGGGATGCTGGTTTTTCTGCCCATGCAACCCGGCGTGGCGAAGGCCTTTCGCTGGAGGAGTCGTGCGTTTCTGACGGCTCTGCTGGTATTCGTGCCGGCCTATGCGGCTACATTCGTGCTGGCGAACCTTTATTGGTATTCGTTCTTTGCAGGTTCGAAGGTTGCGACCACGGCGGTTGGTCAGATTGCAGATTTGCGCATGCTGGCCGATGTGACGCGCGTTCCATACTTCATTGCGCTTCTCTGCGCTCTTTGGGGAACAGTGCCGCGAAGGGTGCGCGCACGCCAATCGTTCCTTGCCGAGCAGGCTGCGAGTGAGCCTTCAGCGCAGCCCGATCCACTGGCGACTTTGTCGAACCTGGATCCGTTTACAGTGCGCCGATTCTTTGGTCTGATGGTGGGCGCTGGCCTGATCAATGCCATGATTGCCGGTTTCATTCTTTGCCGATTGCCACATGAGCATTTGCCGACATTTTCTTCCCTGCTCATGCGGGCAATTATTTACGTTGCAATCGGTGCGCTGGCGGGTGTGGTGGGCACCGGATTGTACTGGGCGAGCCCTGCAAGTCCTTTCCGTAAGCATCCGCCAATTCCCTTTCCGCTGTTTGCACTGGTCTGCTCCGCAGCGTGGGTCTGGGTGCCCGCGTTGGTTCTGTTTTCGGAGCAGATATCGGCAGCCACGGCCTTGGTCGCGGTTCTTGGCGCCACTCTGCTGGGGATCGGGCTGCGCAATGCGACCTATTCTGTCTTTGCCGCCGCGCAGCCATCCGCTAATTCTGGACCAGAGAAGGCTGAGCTGTTTGCCGAGTCGCTTTATCGCGCTCCCATGGAGATACACGGATACCTGATTGCTATCTTCTTATATGCGGCGGTGTGGGCGCTGGTGGACCGTTCCAATCTGACTGCGGCCGCTCTGCTCGCTCTGAGCGGGTTTCTGTTTGCTTGGATACGGACGTTTGGGCGGACTTCCGGGCTTGATCACCACCGCGAATATAGGCGCGCGGCAGCGCTGGTGGCTTGCGCCATGCTGCCGGCGGTGATGGTAACAGTGTGGGCGTTGATGGATGGCGTGGCTCATCGCAATCATGATGTGGGAATCAAAACTGCGCTTGCAGCAGGCAGGACGCCCGCATCAGATAGCCGCACGGAACGGAAGGTAGAGTCAGTCAATGGCGTCGCCGGTTACGAGAGCCTGATCCTGTGGCCGGTTCCGGAGAAGAAGCAGTTGATTTCGCCGCTGCCGGTGGATGAGTCCTTTTTGGCGAAAGGCACGAAGCAGCCTCTCATTATTCCGTTTGACGGGGCGTACTGGTACTTGCAGCCGCCGGACAATCGACCGGGGCCAACTGCACACCAGGCGCATGGAACACCGCTCGGCGCGGAGATTGAATCGAATAATTTCATCCCTCTGGTGATGGACGCGCATCAGGAGCTTGGCAGGGCAATTCCGGTGGCACGCTGCCGTGAGATTGAAGTTGAAATTGCAAACCGCGATAACCGGGAGGGAGCGATTCAGATGGCGGTGTTGTTGACCGATGGTGGATCGACTCGAAAGCAGACGCTTTACCTGGGCCAGCAACGGATTGTCTCCACGGAGCCGGGACACTTTGTGACCAAGACTACGCCGGTGCACGAGACGCTGCGGTTCTCCGTGCCGGAAGACGCGAGGATTCGCAGGTTCAGAGAGATTACAGTGATCATGCTGCCGGACGTTAAGCACAGGTTTGTTGGGCCGAAGATTGCGATTGAGCAATTCCAATTGTTCCCGCGATGAGAAAATTACACGCCTTCCTGCAGCCGGTTGGATGACCAAATGGAAGGTGGTTTCTTTACATTCCCAAACTTTAATTGCGAGACATTGGGCACCCGGCTATTGGTCTGCCCATTGAATGCACTGGACCATGTTGTCATCGATACCGCTCTGGGCCAAAGAGATCATGTCCTCTGGCACCCAGCAGCTTAGTTTTCCTTCGGCGTAGTGGATCCATGTGTCCCATGGCGGGATGTCGTTGGGGTCGAAGAAGCCTAGAGAGGAGACTTGGGATGCGCCGTCTGCTACGTTCTCTGCCGGCCAACAAACGAGCAACCTACCCCGCTTCTTGGACAAGATTGAGTCCTCATCGATTGGGCCCCCTGCCGCCAGCAGTAGCGACCGCACCGCGATCACTTTGTTGACTACATCTGCACGATCCTCCTCGGAGGAACCGTCTCCAACCTCGCTGGATGGGCGGAGCGAGGAACTGCGAAGCTGTAAGTACAGCGGACTGAGCGAATCGCAATTCAACTCTTTGAAGCTGCGACGTTCGAGCAGATCTTTGTTATGGAGATAGTCTGGGTCGTCGCTGCTCGTTGCCAGATCCTGCCGGGAGCACCAAGAAACTGTCTCGGCGAAGGCACGCATCGCCTCGAATGGGAGCGAATTGCGGGTCGAGGAGGAAATTGAGCGTGGCGATGATCCGGCGGCGAGAGGGTGAATCTGGATCGAAATTTGCGCCAGGACCACCGCCGGATCTGGGAATGCATACCTCTATTCCTCTATGCGGTATGTGAATTCTTCGATCACGGGGTTCGTCAGGACCTCGCGGGCGACACGCTCGACCTGAGACTTTGCCGCGTCGGGAGTGAGGCCATTGGCTAGGGTTAGCG
>JBAWCO010000683.1:0-4289 GCA_049590315.1 Occallatibacter sp.
GTATTGAGCGTGCATTTCCACGTGGCCACGACCGGTGCACTGGTAGGAACGACCGAGGCGCATTTGATTGCCGGGTCGAACCGCGTAACGAGCCTGAGGATCTGGCCGCCGAGAGACAAGGCGATCATTCAGATTGGGCGGTTCGGGATTCCGTACGAGATTGGCGAGGAGTAGAAAGCTCGGTCCCTGAGCGCATCAGGCGGCTACATTCGCACAGTGAAGATCAGCACGAATAATTCGCGCATTTTCAACACCTTAAGCCAATATCTCATTCTTTTTCAGTCGCACTTTCAAAAACACGGTTCAATTCTCTACAACCCTTTTGTCTAATTTGGAAAATTGTTGGCAGCCAATTCGCAATTGTGGCAGGCCCACAAGGTTAACCCCTCAAACTTCTACAACCAGCCAAGCGAACATTCGGCCCGTATCGCAACTCTCCAGGCGAACATTCAGCGTGTTCGCAGCACCCTGAAGGCGAACATTTTGTGCGTTTCTAGCCCCTATTTTTGCGCCGTCAGTAGAGCCCTTGCGGCTTGTGGATTCACCTGCGCGTTGAGGTAGCTGGCGAGGTCGTCGATGTCCTGCTGAGTGCCAACCATGGGCGGCATGAAGCGATGGTAGGGCGAGTCGGCTTTGTCTTCATGGAGCATCTGGATGAAGTTAGCAATGTTGGTGCGGTCGCGGCCTGCGAGGAGTTGAGCGAGAGGACGGTAGCCGCTGAGCGTATGGCAAGACCCGCATTCGCCACGGAAGATGGCTTCGCCCCTTGAGTAGCTGGAAGCCGGAGTGGTGGCGCCATCGCCGGGAGCGTGCCAGACCCACTCGGAGTGAACCAGATAGCCCTGCTGGTTGATGTGCGCGACGGATGGAACGCGAACGCCGTTCGAATACATCCAGCGGCCGATGACGTAGGGTTTGCGCAGCATTTCGCGGGAGTATTCGCCGGCTCCGGTGGCCATGAGCGCGAGCAGGAGCACCGCTATTGCGTGAGAGAGATTGAAGTCAATCGGGTTGCGGTAGGCGAGATAGTAAGCGACGCCGACGATGGTGGCCGATGTGACGATGATGACGAGCGCCATGCGGGTGACGGCAGAGAAGGTTCCAGAGTTGATGGTGTCAATGCCGAGCGCAAGCAAAGCCTGCTGCGAGGCGGGGACCATCATGTAGTACCAGATCATGAGGAAGGGCATGGCGACGAAGGACGGGACCAGCCACATCACGCTCCACTTGACCTTGCTGGCTTTCAGAGCTGGGTATTTTTCGCCGTCGATGCGGCTGGCGGTGATAAGCGCCCAGATGCCGGCGAGGGAGATACAGACGCATGTGCGTAGAAAGAGGCTGGGCCAATAAGTGGGGTTGAAGAATGCGTTCCAGAATTTACTGGCTTCGTGACCGGTTCCGGCAATCGCGATCCAGGTGTCTCCGGGGGTGAGCATGAAGGTGAGAATGCCGTTGATGATGATGAGCGTGCAGACCGAAGCACCGGCGTAGACCCAGCCGACCGTGAGATGCAGCTTTTCGTCGATCTTGTTCCAGGTGTAGTAATAGACGGCGGCGGTGATGAGCTCGACCATGAAGAAGACCCACTCGATGGCCCAGCCGAAGACAAAGTTGTGGATGAGCGTGCTGGTGGCCTCAGGATGAGTGAGGCCGATGGCGAACCAGATGCCCACGCCGGATACAGTGCCAAAGACCGCCGTCAGAAGCAGAAAGAATTTCGAGTGCCGTACGAGCTGCTGGAGCCAGGCAAGACGCAATTCAGGATCGGTCATGCGCAGGGCTTTGCGCTCGGCGAGCGCCAGATAGAAGCCGCCGCCCACGGCGAACTGCGAAATCATGACATGGAAGATGGCGATGATGCCGATCACCCAGCCCGAGCCGAGATACGGGATGTTCCAAAATGGATAATTCATGCTGTCTCTTCCTTACCGAATGGTCCAGTAGCCGATGACGGTGGTGGCCAAAAGCGCGAAGACTGCTAACAGGCCGAAGTAGTGCGCTGCGCGGGCGCGTTGACCGGATTCCTTCTTGATGTCGTAGAAGGGAATGAGAACCCAGAGTGCGATGCCCAAGGTGAATAGCAGAATGCCAGCGATTTCTCCTGACGCACCGGGGAGGACGTTGCCCAGCAGCTTGAGCATTTCGAAGGGACTCATGAAGTACCACTCGGGATGAATGCCTGCCGGAGCGGGGACAGGCGTAGTGGAATTCAGGTCAAACTGCTTGCCGAGAGCCCAGGGAAAGACCGAGGCCAGCAGAGCGAGAACGTTAAGCGAGATAAGCCACATGGCCAGATCTTTGCGCAGGAAGTTGGGCATGAAGGGTATGTTTTTGCGCTCAGCGGCTGGCTTGGCCTCCTCGCTGGGCGGGACGGCGTTGCCGTAGCGCTGAACCAGCCAGAGGTGGAAGCCGAGCAGCGGCAGGAACAAAGCGGGCAGCACCACGACGTGCAGGGCAAAGAACCGCTGCACGGTGAACTCGCTGACTTCAGGACCGCCACGCAACATGCTGGCGATAGCAGTGCCGATGAACGGAATCACCGCGGGAATCTGCAAGCCGACCTTAGTGGCGAAGTAGCTGAGCTCGTCCATGGGCAACAGATATCCAGAGAAGCCGAAGACCGATGCGATGCCGAGCAGCGCCATGCCACTAAGCCAGCCCAGCTCGCGCGGCTTGCGGTAGGCCTTCATGAAGTAGACCGAGAACATGTGCACGAGGATGGCGAAGATCATGAGGTTGGCGGACCAGGCGTGCGCCGACCGGATGAGCCAGCCGAAGTGCATGACGAAGGTGATCTGACGAACCGACTCGAAGGCTTCAACGCCGGGCCGGTAATAGACCAGTAGCAGAACACCGGTGAAGCACTGGACCAGGAAGAGGAAGAGCGAGATTCCGCCCCAGTAATACCAGAAGGATTGGGAGTGAACGGGGACGGTCTTGTGGCGCGCGAAGGCGGCCAACTCCGAGAGCCCGAGACGCTCGTCGACCCAATCGTAAACTTTGGTGGCGGCGGTCTTTGGAGCGGCGATGGTTTCTGTAGTCATGCTCAGGTCCTTTGACAGATGACAGGTTACAGATGACGGCAAGCCCGACGCTTTACGCGCGGGAGACTTCAACGCCGGTATCGTTGACGGCTACTTTGAAAAGTTTGAGCGGCTTGGGCGGCGGTCCGCTGACGTTGGCGCCGGTATAGGCGTTATAGACGCCTCCGTGACATGCGCAGTGAATGCGGTCGGCCTGGGGCTCATATTGCACGGTGCAGCCCAGGTGCGAGCAGACCGCGCTGAGGGATATCCATCGGCCGTCCTGGTGATGGATAAGCATGGCTGGAGAAGTGCCGAATTTGAACATGAGCACCGAGGCAAGAGGCAGCTTTTGCGCATCCTTGAGCGTGACCTCGGTGACAGCCGTGGCGTTCAGCGCCATCTCCTCAGGTGAGGCGAGATAGCGGTAAATGGGATAGGCGAGCGCAGCGGTGTACAACAGGCCTGCCGTGCCGGCAGCCGCGAGAAAGAAGCGGCGGGTGAGGGCTTCACCGGGTTCGAGGGGTTCACGCGGAACCGGCTCCAAATGAACCGATTCGAGGAGGTGAATGTCTTTGCCCGTGACGATCAGATCGCTCATAGTGAAGCTGCCTCCATGGTTTTCTGTGCGCGCGCCACGACGGACACGAGCCATCCGACAACACCCAGACCCGCAACAAAGAGGACCAGAAAGATTCCGACGACGGACCAGTTGGTGACCACGACGCGATCCCACACGTCATAGCCTTTGCTGAGAAGGGTCAGGTCGCGCACGCCGTCGCGATAGACGGTGAAGGTGATTTCGACAAGCACGGCGAGCAGAACTGCGGACCAAGCCAACAGACCCGACATGCCAGCGGAGACTTTGGCGAAGCCGGCAAAGGCGGCCAGCAAAATTGCAACGAACACCAGCAATCCCCATCCGTATCCGGCGAACCCGGCGAATTTGTAGAGGGGATGCGCGGTGAGACCGGCCTTGACGACGTCCGGCTGAACGGAGAAGGCCCAGAATCCGGCGGCGAGATAGACAAGGCCGAAGACCGCGGCGACCTTGCCGCCCAGGCCTGCGACGAATTGCTTTTCATCAGCAGTGAAGGTGCTGCGGCCTGAGAGATAGACAAGCCAGAGTCCCCCGATGAAGAGGCCGCCGGCCATCATTAGCAGCCAGCGCGGGGTGAGTGTTGGATCGCCGGTGGGCAGATACGCGCCCATCGACGAGGCGGAATACATATCGCGCCAGACCTCAGGGCGCAGCATCAGGGTCAT
>JBAWCO010000684.1:0-10216 GCA_049590315.1 Occallatibacter sp.
CAAAATCGGAATTGAGCGAGGACATCACAACGGTGCTTTCCACAGTTGACGGGGCGAAATACGTTGGTGGTCGAGTAGATTTGGTCGCACACAGCATGGGAGGATTAGTTGCCCGACATTACTCAAGCCGACCTCTGTCTTATCTCTTCAAGACAACTCGAAGCCGAAATCAGGGTCAATTTCGAACAGTTGTCACAATCGATACACCGGAAAATGGATCAGCGCTCGCCCCATTCCTTCTTCAACCAAATGTGGCTGGTGGAACTTGCAGTACCCTTCTGCTCTGTAGACCAACTGCGACTGATAGTTCACCGACGACGATTTGGAAAGTCACGTGCACCAGAACACTCGGGGACAACGTAACCCTCGCAGCCTGTCTTAATAATCTCGACAAGCCCCTCGGGCCGCGAGGGGACGGCCCGGGCGGGTTCAACAATCATCTTTGCCTCACGGCTGGGTCCACCAATTGTGGGGCTGTCGCCTCGCTCGCGCCGAATAGCCCCAACATACATGATCTGCCTAGTGCGAATATTCCGAACAGCCAATGGTTCGCAATTGGATCTGATTGGATCGACAATGGTACAAGCTCAAAACCGTCGGAGCTCCGTTCGTTCTTCGACAATCTCCTCGAGGCTATGGACCTGACTCCCGCGCAAACATTGTCGAGCGTATTTGGAGATATCAATAACGATGTGATAGTAACGGCGAATAGCCAGTTCTGGAATTCCAGCGGAGGTCAGGTGGCAGAGTTTCCTTATCTTGCACATGCAACGATGCCATCCTATTTTGGGCTAGGGGCCTTGATTTCAGAGACGTCAAATGATAGCGTCCTGACATCAGATGCTGTTACAAATTGCGTAGAAACCATTTTGCTCAATTCATCAACTTCTGCATGCACCGGAGCCCAAACTGGCGGTCCGGCAAGCTCATCGACGGGGATAGCAGCCGCCTCCGTATTTGATGAAAGTCAGGCAACACAGCAAGGTTCTGAAAAAACCTCGTTGGAGGAAAACCCAGAAGAAAGGGTGCAGCGATTGGAGCATCCATTCACTTTGGCACCAGGGAGAATATCGGTGCAGGCACCTCAGGTTCATGTTCCGCTAGGCAACCCAATCGATATCAACGTGACACTTGCTCCAGGAAAGCTTGTTAACGGTACGCTCAGCATTTCACAACACAGCAAATCTGGAGACCAATCGCAAGGCAGTGGTCCGGCCAAAGTCGTCCGGCAAGAGGGATCAACTATGACAATCGAGATCACCCCGGTACAGATAGGTTCGGTAGATGTTGAGATTGGAGCTATCTATTCGGATAATGCCTTTGTTAGCCAGACGATTCATCTCGATGTCGTCCCCGCCGCGACCGGAGTGAGAAACTTTTCTCTCAATCAAGGAGCCCACTTCATGACGCTGGTCCTTGAGGATGCGGAAGCCGACCGTCAGAAGACCCTGATTCCAGTGGTTTCCTACGAGGGAGTCAAATATCCGATTTACTTGGACGATTCATCGGGAATCAAGTTCTCTCTTAAGCAGGACGAAGTCAACCCGGTAATCCAGATTGATGAGCACGGGAGGGTCCATGCGCTACGAGAGGGAACAGCCGTGCTGGAAGGCGACTTTGACGGTCTTAGGGATGTCGTTCAAGTTACTGTTTACGGCAAAGATGATGCGCCAGAGGGATACCGCACTGTGCTTCACTAATGCGACCCGAACCTGCTCATCAAAAAGCGCTGTGTCGATACGCCATTGACCCACAGTTCCAAGGCAATTTGTGATGAAGCGATGCCTTGGGCTTCAGAGTGCTCTATGCTTTGCCGGAGGAATCGATGTTCTCAAATGGACTGTTTTCACTTGGCCTCATCGGCCCCCTCATTTACCTATTTCTGGGTTTTGTGGTTATTGGACTCTCGTTTGGCGCGGGAGCAATTGCAGTCAGGTGGCGGGAAACTCCTGAACCTACTTCCCGAGTGCCTCAACTCAGGATCGACCTGTCCGCTGTAATTCTTGCAATCTCTGCTCTATTACCAATAATTGCTGTTTTCCTCTATCACGGTGGTTTCCAAAGAGAGGGGATCATAACTCCGTTTCTTGGGATGTTCCTACTGTGGCCCGTGAGCGCAGTCTTCGCCATCTCGGGGAAAGGCGCGGGCCGAAAGTTGCTGCTCGTGGCACATGGATTGATAGCTCTTTGGGTGTTCGCCTTTCTTATGATAATGGCGATCTATGTGTATCGTTCGAGATTGAAGCTGCAGCAGGACGGATGGATCACGAGTCATCCTCGTTGGATCACATCGAGCCACACTAGCTTCAGGCTGTCTCCCCAAGTTGCGGAAACTGATTGAGAAATCAAAGTCACTCAGCAGCGAGTGCCGTAATTGGGACCGCCCGCAAAGGTGCAATTCCAGAGAATGAGAGGCGCCGGCGGGTAGAGATGCATGCAATCCCGTTTTCACATCGACGGAGACGGAATGGTTTGCGCGCTGGGCGATGAGATTGCGGTCCTCATCGTCGAATATGACGGCGTGAAGGATGAGGTTCGAGCTACAGTTGAATCGAGGTCTTTACTCCGAGCATAGTGACTTGGACACAAGAATGGGAAAGCATAAAAGCCATCTCAAGGATTCTTTATCGAGGCGAATTTGAAATCGTCAGTCGTCACGATAATAGGTGGAGCATTAAACTAGAGATCTTAGGCTGCTCTGCAGTTGCATTTGCGTGCTTCCTTGTGCCGCGCTCTCACCTTCACAATGCTCAATTCCGACGCGTCAACTCTGGCGCCCGCAACGCGGGCCGTTCGATATTATTGGCGACGTCCACGGATGTTTCGATGAAATGAATACGCTCTTTTAGCAATTGGGATACGCGGTTGAGCCGGACGGCGCGGATTTTTGCGTCACTCCGCCCGATGGTCGCAAGGCAATTTTTGTCGGTGATCTTGTCGATCGCGGGCCCAAAATTACGGAGGTTTGCGGCTGGTAATGGGGATGGTGAAGGCCGGAACTGCGTTCTGCGTACCCGGAAATCACGACGTAAAACTCATGCGAAAGCTGCGCGGAAAAGAGGTCAAAATCACTCATGGACTTGCCGATTCACTGGCACAATTGGAGCCGGAATCGCCGGAATTCAAGCGGCAGGTCGCCGACTTCATCGACGATTTGGTGAGCCATTACGTGTTCGACGAAGGTCGCTTGGTAGTCGCCCACGCCGGCATGAAAGAGGAGATGCAGGGGCGCGGATCGGGGGCAGTCCGCTCGTTCGCGCTGTTCGGTGAAACCACCGGAGAGACCGATGACTACGGCCTTCCAGTCCGTTATAACTGGGCCGCCGAATACCGCGGAAAGGCGATGGTTGTCTATGGCCATACGCCCGTTGCGGAGCCGGAATGGCTGAATCGGACCATCGATATTGATACCGGTTGCGTCTTCGGTGGGAAGCTTACTGCCCTTCGTTATCCAGAGAAAGAACTCGTGTCCGTACCCGCTATCCGGGAGTATTACGCACCATCGAAACCGTTCTTGCAGGAAGGAGCCGGGGACGCGTCCACCAGCCCGTTGACCCAGCAGCAAGAGCACGATGACTTGCTCGATATTGACGACGTAATCGGCAAGCGGATCGTTGAAACCCGCCTGCACGGGAACCTTACAATTCGCGAAGAAAACGCCATCGCGGCACTCGAAGTGATGAGCCGCTTCGCAGTGAATCCGAAATGGCTAATCTACCTTCCGCCGACCATGTCTCCCTCCGAAACGAGCAGCGAACCAGGTCTCCTTGAGCACCCGGCCGAGGCATTCGAGTATTTCCGCAAAGCCGGTGTCGAGCAGATTGTCTGCGAGGAAAAGCACATGGGGTCGCGTGCGGTGGCGATCGTCTGCCGTGACCGTGATGCTGCACTCAAGCGGTTCGGGGTCGCAGAGGACGAAGCTGGGACTTGCTATACGCGGACGGGGCGGCGCTTCTTCACGGACCCCGGTCTCGAACGCGAGTTCCTTGATCGCATCCGCGCTGCGGCGGACAAGGCCGGTCTCTGGGAGGAACTGAGCACTGATTGGCTGTGCCTCGACTGCGAATTAATGCCCTGGTCCGCCAAGGCACAGGATCTCCTGAAGAACCAATACGCGCCCGCAGGCGCTGCCGCAAAAGCAGGTCTGCGGCAGGCTGTCGCTGCCTTGAAACTCACGGCAAATCGACTTCCCGAAGCTGTGCCTTTGGTCGATTGGTACGAGCAACGGGCCGACATGGCGGGGGCCTATGTCGAGGCATACCGCCGCTATTGCTGGCCGGTAAAATCACTGCTGGATTTGAAGCTCGCACCCTTCCACTTGCTCGCCGGCGAGGGGTTCGTCCACACCGACAAAGACCACCAATGGCATATGCAAATCCTCGGTAGATTGGCCGAAGCCGACCCCGAATTTCTGCTCGCCACACCTTTCAAAGTGGTCAACCTGAACGAGCCGGAAGCGGTGTCTGGAGCCCTGGCTTGGTGGCAGGAATTAACGGACGCGGGCGGTGAAGGAATGGTCGTGAAGCCGCTCCAGTTCGTCTCCAGAAACAAGCGAGGGCTCGTTCAACCGGCAGTGAAATGTCGGGGGAAAGAGTACCTCCGAATCATCTACGGACCGGAGTACACGGCGCCTCAGAACCTGGAACGACTACGCTCTCGTGGGCTTGGGACGAAGCGCTCTCTTGCTCTGCGGGAGTTCGCCTTGGGCATGGAAGCATTGCAGCGGTTTGTGGAACGCGAGCCTCTTCGCCGCGTTCATGAGTGCGCCTTTGCGGTTCTGGCACTCGAAAGTGAGCCAGTGGACCCTCGGCTGTAAGCGTGCTGTGGGCCACTGCAGCGGCTCTGTGGCCCGCGTTGAGCGTCCAGCGGCATCTTGCTATTCCAGGTGCTCCCGCCGGACGCCGCGCTGCTTTGCAGCGGTTGGAGGATGACACGTCATCCCCAACGGGGCGCTGCAGGGATACCGCCGTATACGTTGGTCAACGTGTTCCGTTTCAAATATTTGCATTTCGCGTTTACGCGGGTAAACACTGGGCGGTTGCGGATCGTCGTAATGAGCCGAAGTGGCGTTAACACCCTCTCATCCAGTCAGTTGCTGTGAAAACATCCTTGGCGGTTTGACAAGAAAAAGCTGTCGGCGTAGGTTGCGAAGCAGGCGCTGAGCTGATGTCTTCCCCGGACTCCAAGCCGCTTTCGCTGATTCCGCCAGCGGTCACCGCCGCGCGGTCTCCCGATACTTTTCGCGCCAAATCCATCGCCACCCGCCTGACGGAGGCAGAGTTTGCCGAAGTCGAAGAGGCCGCCGCGCGCGACGGCAAGAAGGTCGGCGAATGGCTCCGCGACGCTGCCCTGGCCGAGGCACGTGGCGAAGATGAAAGAGATACAGATCCAATTCTGCTGGCTGAACTGATGGGAATCCGAGCTCTCATTCTGAACCTCTTCAGGGAGGGTTCGAGGAACCCAATTAGCGACGAAGCTCTGCGCAAGATTTCGGCGTATTCCGACTCGGTCAAGCAGCAGAAGGCTGACGAATTCCTCGCGAAATTGCGGGCAAAGTCCGGAGCCGCTAAACCTCCGGAGAATGAACCATGAGAGTTCCGTCTCTCCGAGCAGCTTTGCCCCCGGTCGTAATTGCAATTGTGATAGTGACCGGGATTCTCGCCAACCTACCGTTGCCCATGTGGCTCTGGTGGGCTGCTCCACCCGTCGAACTCTATTACTCCGGAACGTATTTCAGGAGCACAATGGGACACCGGAATCCGGCCGCCACTACTGCGGTTCAATGGCTCTACAAGGAGGCGCCTGGGAGAGTCGATCAGCTGGCAGTCGAGGACGATGTCGTCGCTGAGAGTCCAGGCGATCAGCAGGACGTTTGGCTCCCGATGCACCTCAGTTCCGCCGCCCGAAACGCCGGCTGGACCAGCTTGGTTCGGGGGCCAAGAGAGCGGTACAAGGCTGCAGAACTGCAACCCTACCTCCGGGATCAGTTCTACGATGGCAGGGGCTTTTGGCAGCTCTTCGAACCGGTCTTGCGCTGGGGATTGTTCGTCCTTTTTGCACTTCTCGCGGCCCGAGAATGGTTCGCGGGAAGGACGCGCGAAAGACGGTTACGACGTCAGGAGATGTGGCCTGAATCGTTCCGGGATAGCGGGCATAAATGGCGCGTGGAGACACTCATCTTCCCATGGTCCAGATGGCTTCTCAAGCGCTGTGCCGGTGCCGTCGCCGAATTGATTCGGAAGGGCATGCCAAACCGCGCTCTATCGAGCGTTACGGCGGCAGCCGAAACGAAGTCGGAACGGTCGCGCCGATTGGTTCTTGTGACCGCCGCGGACCCGCATACCGAAGCTGCTCCGAGACGTGCCCCGAATGTCCTGCCAATAGTCGCCGCAGTACAGCCAGATGCACATTCGCTGGCCGTGACAACGACAGCTCCTCCGAGCCCGCCCAAGAAGCCGGTCAAACGTCATTCGATCTTCCCTGGCAACGCAAGACAGAAGACCGCCGATGAGCAGCTCGCAAGTTGGGACGAATCGCAATGGATTGACTGACCGAATGTGGTTCCCGGACACCACCTGTCCAATCCGAGTGGGCGTTGGTCTTTAACTGGCATTCCGAGTGCTTGAAGTCCGATTCAAAGCTGTTCCATCGCGCTTTCGAAGTCGCCGCATTGAGAGTGACATCGATTGTTGTTCCCGGTGGTCCCAGCATTGGGATTCGCAGCCTGCCAGTTCCTCGATTCAAGAACCAATCGAAGGGTCATTCCGCGCACGCTCACATATCTGTTTGTGCCAGCCTTTGTATGGGTAATTCAGCTACTCTTCGAATGCTCAGAGACCATCTTTGACGCGCCGTTTCGGCAGCACAACCTCCGAGTGATCCGCATATGACTAGCGACAAAAGGTGCATGAACATTGGAGAAATGCGAAAAATAAATTTGAGATGGGTACGCTTACATTGCGAATTGCGGATAGTCTATGCGTGAAGGCAGAAGCGAGATGCTGCCGCGCACGATGTAAACTTCACGCGCATGTTGACCATCTCCAAATCGCTATCGGCGGGCCAGGCGCAGACGTATCACTCGCGCGAGTTCACGTCTGAGAGACAGAACTACTGGAGCCGCGACCCGCAAGTGCACAGCGAATGGCGCGGGAGCCTGGCGCGAGAGTGGGGTCTCAAAGGCTCGGTTGGAGCCGAGCGCTTTGCGCGTCTCAGCGAAGGCCAGCATCCAGAAAGCGGCGCGCAGCTTGTCAAGCATCAGCCTGCCCGAACCTACGAGAACGAGCGTGGCAAGGAAATTACAAGCGTCGAACATCGCGCGGGATGGGATGCCACATTCTCTGCGCCAAAGTCAGTCTCTCTGACCGCCCTTGTGGGTGGTGATGACCGCGTCCGTGATGCGCACCGCGAAAGTGTTCGCGTGGCTCTCGGAGAATTGGAGCGGTATACCCAGGCACGCATCGGCAACGTCCATGCGCCGGAGACGACCGGCAAGTTTATTGCTGCGACCTTCGAGCACGATACTGCCCGCCCTGTGGATGGCTACGCCGCGCCTCAGCTTCACACGCACGCGGTTATCTTCAACATGACCGAGCGTGAGAATGGCCACACTCGCGCGCTTCAAGAGCGGAGCCTTTTTCAATCGCAACAGTATGTGACAACCGTCTACCGTTCCGAACTCGCATTGCGTCTGCACGGGTTGGGTTATGAGATAGAACGCGGCAAACATGGCCAACCTGAGATTAAGGGTTACAGCCAGGAATATCTTGACGCATCGAGCCCACGCCGGGAACAGATCATCGCACACTTGCAGGAAATTGGGCGAGACGGTGCAGGAGCTGCACAAGTCGCGGCTCATCGCACTCGGGACAGCAAGGAGCTTCACTCGCCCGAAGAAGTTCTGGAGCGGCACCGCGAGTTGGCCGCTCAGTTCGGGCACCAGGCGGACCGCGTTGTGGCCGAAGCGCGATCGAATTCGCGGCATCACGCACAACAGCCCGATAAGCAAACGCGGCAGCCTGAGAAAACAGTGCAGCAGTCCGTCACCTATTCCCGGAACCACGTATTCGAACGTTCTGCCGTTCAGGATGAACGAGCCATCCTGCAGGCGGCGATAGACCGGAGCATGGGGCAAGCGACCTACGGCCAGGTGCGACAGGAGTTTGAGCAGAGGCTAAGGCGAGGCGAGTTCCGCGAAGTTGCTCGAACGGATGGCAGAGCAGCCCCGCAGTTCACCACGTCGGAGATGGTCCGGATGGAAAAGGAAATCATCGCCCGGATGCAGGAAGGCAATCGGCGAGAGTTCCGCGACCCAATGCTCGTATCGCCGCAACTGCGCATTGCGACCGAGGATCGCCATCCTGAGCTGAGCCGGTCACAAATCAAAGTCGTGGATGACACATTCGTAAGTCGCGAGAAGATCGTCGGATTAGACGGCGTGGCTGGCGCCGGCAAAACTACAACGCTGGCTGTCATCCGTGAGGGTGCGGAAGCACAGGGTTTCGCAGTCGAGGGATTCGCCCCAACTTCGCGGGCGGCTCACAAGCTCGCTGAGGCGGGAATCGAGACTTCAACGCTCCAGCATCATCTCGCCAGGGGAGAACGGCCCGATACCGGCGAGAAGAGGCTGTATGTACTCGACGAATCGTCGCTCGCCTCCACCCGCCAGATGCACGAATTCATAGAACGGCTTCGCCCAAATGACCGCGTTCTCCTGGTCGGCGATACGCGGCAGCATGAGGCTGTCGAAGCGGGCCGGCCTTTCGCGCAACTTCAGGAAGCCGGTATGCGGACAGCGAAACTGGACGAGATCGTCCGGCAGCGCGACCCGGAGTTGAAGCAAGCGGTCGAGCAGTTGGCGCGTGGCGAAATCGGCGCGGCAGTAGAGAGCCTTGGCCGGCAAGGCCGAGTCCATGAAGTGAAGGGGCATGAGGAACGCATCTCCGCTATTGCCCGCGAGTACGCCAAATCTCCCGAAGGCACCCTCGTGGTTTCGCCAGATAACCGTTCGCGCACGGAGATCAACCAGCGGATTCATGATGAGTTGCAGACGCGAGGCGTTGTGAGCCGCGAAGGGCACAGTTTCCAGACACTCGTGCCACGCCAGGAGATGACAGGAGCGGACCGCAGCTGGGCTCAGCAATACCAGGTTGACGACATTCTTCGCTACTCGCGGAGTTCGCGCGAGACAGGCATCGATAAGGGAGAATACTCCCGCGTTGTCTCTGTGAAAGCCGAGGAAAACAAACTCACAGTTCTTCGGAGTAGCGGGCAGCAGACAACCTACGATCCGCGCCGGCAGATGGGCGTTTCTGTATATCGCGAGCAGGAGAAAGTGTTCTCCGCCGGCGACCGTGTCCAATTCACCGCGCCCAGCCAAGACCTAAAGGTTGCAAACCGCGAATTGGGAACGGTAGAAAGCATCGCGCAGGACGGCGCGATGCGCCTGAGGCTCGACAATGACCGAAGTATGAGCTTCGATCCGCAGCGCCATCCACACCTGGATCACGGTTACGCTGTGACCAGCTACTCCAGCCAGGGACAAACGGCAGATCGAGTCCTCATCAATGTGGACACGGAGCTTGGCGCGAGAGATTTGTTGAACAATCGCATGGCCTATGTCTCGATTTCGCGCGGTCAGTGGGATGCACAAATCTTCACCAATGACCGAAGCGCACTTGCAAACGCGCTGGGCCGCGAAGTTTCGCACCAAAGCGCGCTTCGACCTGAGCACACTGCTGCGCCTACACAACAACTGGATCTAAGCCAGACACAACAGTCGGCCCTAGATTTCGGCGTAAGCATCGGCATGGGATTCTGATTCGGACAGATTGGACGACAACTTTCACAAGGGAAGGCGAGCAATGAGCACACAATTACTGGGGAAGAAGCCAGTCCAGAATGCTACCCAAACGACGTTCGCTTTGGATGTGCAATACCTCTCCCATGACACGAGCTTCGCAGAAAAGCATTACCGCGTAGGTGAACTTGCGGGGTTGTGGGGGCTAGGGCGAGAGACGGTTCGCAAGATCGTCAAGGATGAACCCGGCGTCATCAAAATCAGGCAAGGCCGTAAGAAGGTACACACCACATACAGCATCCCCGAATCTGTCGCTCGCAGAATACATACCCGGTTGTTGAACGTTGCCTAGTACTACAGTTGTAACTAATTAGCAGGAAGCAAGGAGCCTCGTTTTCGGTAGTGACAGAACTGTGC
>JBAWCO010000685.1:0-3878 GCA_049590315.1 Occallatibacter sp.
GATCAGAAACGCAGCGATCATGAAAACTGCGGAGCGAGCGGTGGAAACAAGGTTTTCGCGTGAAAACAAAAACGCCGACAAAGCGCCCACGAAGCCACCGGGAATCCGAAAGGTCTCAAGGATGATCATGGTCAACGTCGCGGAGATGACGATGCGTGCCACGAGGGTGAGGCGGCCTGGATACGGCGCCAGCTCCTTTTTAAGGAAGTCGGGAAACCAATCACTGAAACGTTCCGCGTGTGGAAGATGAATTGATCGAGATGCCATGCCTACTCCCTATGCCCGGGAGATGGATTGCCGCGGATGACCACTACGGCTGATTCGCTGAGGCGGAACACTTCGGACGGCGGGTCTTGAATTCGGACGCGCACAGGAAAGCGGGATGCGAGGTGCACCCAATTCAAGGTGCGTTGAACATCGGGAAGGCCCGGTGCAGCAAGACGCCCCACGAGGTCGGTATCGGGAGTCACTCCGAATCCGACGCTGTCGACGACACCTTTGTAGCGTACGCTGGGGCGCGACATTACATAAACTTCGGCGAGCATACCGGGCTGAATGTGACGCAACTGCGTTTCGCGGAAGTTGGCGACGACCCACCAGGTGCGCGTGTCGATGAGAGTGAAGATGTGCTCGCCGGCGGTCGCGTAGGCGCCCTCTGAAATGGTCAGATTCGTCACGCGCGCATCGAAGGGCGCGACGATGTGACAATTGTCGAAATTGTATTGTGCCGTGTCGATCGCCGATTGTTTTCCGGTGAGTTGACCCTCGAGTGGTTGCAGGGTTGTTACGTTATGCGAGGCCTGTTCGACTTGTTGATGACTCTGCTCGACGAGGGCTTGCGCCTGCTTCAGTTGTGCCTGCGACGCGAGAAGTCCTGCTTCGGCCAGAGCGAGTTGCGACTTGGCCTGATTCGCGGCCTGTAAACGAGAGGTCTCAAGTGTGCGGGCCTGGTCGACTTGATCGACGGTGACAAACTGGCGCACTAGAAGAGGCTCAATCCGGTGCAGGTTATTCGATGCGTATTGGAGTTCCACATTGGAGCGCGCGACTGCCGCCTGCGAATTAGCCACATCCGCCCTGGCCTGCTGCACCGCGGCCTCAGCATGAGCGAGGCTGGCGTCGGCACCAAGCGCATTTGCCTTGGCAACGTCGACGCCGCTTGCCTTGCCCGCTATGATCCGCCGCTCGTCACCGATCTCGCCTTGAAGGGTAATTTGATCGGACCGCGCATGGGCCAGGGCATAAGCATACGGACGGTCATCAATGTCGAACAGAGGAGCGCCGGCTTTCACGAGTTGATCATCGGAGACATAGAGATGAGTTACCGGGCCGTTGACCAAAGGGGCGATGCCAATGTAGTTGGCAAAGACTTCAGCATCGTCCGTGCGTGGGTTTGCGTTTACCTGGCGAATCACCAGGAGAGAAACAATCGCGGTACTTGCCATGATGCCGATGCTGATGGTGCGGCCGATGATGTGAAGGCGAGTATGCGGCACAGATCCTCCTTCGATCAGCTAAAGAAAATGAGCCAAAGGACGCAGGCGAAAAACAGCGCAAGGCATGGATAGACAACAATGGGCCAGAGGAGTTCCTTGTCGAGCGCAAATTGGGCGAAGACGCGGTTAGCAATCGCGGAAAGGCCGATGCCTACAAAGAGGCAGATGAGCCATGACGGGAAGAAGGAACCGAGTATGTTGAAGGTGGGCGCGCGTCTGCAGCCTGCGAATTCGATCGTCAGCAGTGCAGCCGGCAGAATCGACCAGCGTTGAAGGCGGCTCACAGATTCATGTCTCTCCTTTTACGAAAGATTGCGCTCATGGCGCAGGGCTCCAGTGTTGAGCCTGGATGAAATCGGCCGTTTGAAAAGCGAGATTGGTGACCTGAAGCAGCAACTGCGCTCGCGCGGAAACATCCTCAGACCGTGCCTGCGCCAGCACCTTTTGCGCCGATACGACATCAAGAAGATTGCGGACACCGTAACCGTAAGATTCATGTGCCGCTTCGTAAGATTTCTGCGAGGCGGCCAGAAGGGAGGCTGCCGCTTGCTGCTGCCTGAGAGCGGTTCGCATGTTGGCGTAAGCGGCCCAAACTTCGTCGGCGATTCGGTCGCGAAGCGCATCGATCTGCGCTTGTTCCGCCTTCTTGTCGGCGTTGGCTTGCGCAATGCGATATTCGCGGCGTGCGCCGTCGAAGAGATTCCACCGCAATTCGAGTTCGGTGCTCCAGACCGCCCCTTGCGCATAGCTTCCGGGGAGAAGATCCTGCTGTCCGTATGCGCGTGCCAGTCCGCCATTGCCCTCGAAACTCAGCGTTGGAAAGTACGCCGATCTCGCCTGTTTGATCGAAGCCTTTGCCGCGCGTAGGCGCGCCAGTTGCTGCAGCAAGTCAGGCCGCTGGCTAAAGGCCCGATCTATTTCCCGATCGACGGAATCTGCGATGGAAGAGGGAAGTTTAAGTTGATCGATGCCTTCTACCGTGAATACAGTGCCCGGATCGACTCCGAGAGCCGTGGCAAGGTCGCCGCGCGCAATGTCAACGGCGCCAACAGCGGCCTCCAGATCGAAGTCTGCCTGGGCACGCGCGGCGGTGGCTTCAAGTTCGTCCGGCTTGGTGGCAAGACCATTTTCAAGACGAGCCTTTGCGTCTTCCTCAACCGCCCGGGAATTTTCCAAACTGGATTCGGCTGCCTGGCGCTGACCCTGCGCGTTGAGAAGCCGGTAGTAAGCCTCGGCAACTTGGTAGATGATGCGGCGATGCGTGTCATTGAATGCAAGATCTGACGCGAGCAGGTTCGCCTTGGCAACCTCGATCTCCCCACTGCGTCCGCCGACATCGAATACCAGATACTCCACATGGAGTGCGGGCTCAAAGATGCCTTCGGTTTGGCGATGATAGAACTGGCCAATCAGGGTAGCTGTCCTGAGTGAAACCGCTAGGGCGACTGCCGTCAGCGTTGGATAAAGGGAGCTTCTTGCGATGCCTAACTCGGCCGCTTTCGACTTCGCTTCTTCCCAGGCAACACGCGTCTCGGGATTGTGCTGCTCAGCAAGATCGATCAATTCAGCGAGTGTGTAGACCTTGCCGGGCGCAATATTGACCTGGTTGTGCGGCTTTGCGGCGGACTCTTTTTCGAGGGCCTGCACTCCCCTGGGCTGCCAAACAAGACCTGGCGCAGGCGGGGTACCCTGTGCGATGACACACACAGGCAGCGCTACAGACGCAAGCAATGCTGTCGTTAAAAGCCAATCCTTCGTAGTCATGTGTATCTGAAAAACCAGGTTCGTCAGATCAGATTTGATAAGAGTGATGTCGTCGATCAGTTCAGAAGTGTGCAGACTCCCGCTGACAGCGAGTTCCGCCGGTCCAGCCCTTAAACCAATGATGAAATTTCTACCAAGAAAGCCCAGAAATTCCGACCCGCTGCAGGCAAAAAAGGAGGCGCGTCGAAAACGATGGGGAATCGGCTGCCCGACAGTGTTCAAGCCTAGCATGATGGCGGGTCATGGACGAAGGCCCACCAGGGTTCTTCGAAGTTCAGGTGAAATTTATCGTAAGTTATTGATTTAATTGATATTTAAGGCTGGATTTGAATCTGTGTTATTGCCGTGAAAGCCCCTTTCGAACGTTTTAGGCCCTTTTGGACGGAGCAGAGGGTCTATCAAGTAAATAGATGAATCAATAGTGTTTACGACTAATTATGATCGAGAGTTTATTGGGGACGTTTAGGGGCCGGGGTTATCGGCCCCGTAGCAGCCAGGAAATACGCGCAGAAACGCCGCTCGAGTCGCTCTCTCCGCTTGAAGGCCAACAACGGATTTGCCATATTCTTTTTACCTCTAGGAGGCGAGGGAGTTCCCCTTCGCTCCTCTCTACTCCAT
>JBAWCO010000686.1:0-11610 GCA_049590315.1 Occallatibacter sp.
GCGCATGCCTGGTACACTCCATCGGAAGCCCCAAACGGGTGCGGCTGTTTGGCCGGACGCTGTTTACGTTGACCAATCACGGCCCAAACAACCGATACTACAGCGTAAGGAACAGCATCTGGATCATCCGGAGGTATTTCTATACTTTTCCAGGCTTCTCACTTGTGATGGCCAGATCGATCTGCTATGACCTGATTAAGATCATCGTAGGAGAAGGACAAAAGGGAAAGAAGCTGTCACGAATGTTGCGCGGCGTTGTGGACGGCTTGCGCGGGCGCGGCGGTCCCTATACTCGTTTGATGGTATAGCAAGCTTCTTTCGAGATTCAGGTTGAATCTGCCGGAAATCAGTCAAGGCGATCGCCCTCCTACTTCCGTGTTTATGAGGCTCTACAGAGCCCGAACAGCGACGGCACTTCATCTGTCCGCAATCTCCACTTGACAGAAGTTTTTCCTTTGACTTAGCCAAGCCGGCACTCAGCAGCCATTCGGCGTATCCTGAATGTTGGACTACAGCGCCATCTTGTTTTTTATCGTCGATCCTCACTTCAGCACCGCGCAGCGAGAGATCGGTGATAAGGAGTCTGCGTGTTAGACTTGGTGGCGAAATCATAGCAGGAGAGATTTGCTGGGGAGAGTTGGATGCCACTGGAAGTACTAAGCAAGCACATAGGTGAAGATGTTGTGGTGCTGGTCCCGAAGGTTTTGGGGGATGATCGCGGGTTCTTTATGGAGACCTATCGGGATGATAACTTCCGCGATTTTGGGTTGCCTACAGATTGGGTACAGGATAATCACTCGCGCTCGGCGAAGGGTGTGCTGCGCGGGCTGCATTTTCAATGGGATCCGCCCATGAGCAAACTGATGCGGGTCACGAATGGCGCGGCATTCCTTGTTGCAGTAGACATCCGCAAAGGCTCGCCGACGCTGGGACAGTGGTTTGGCACCGAAGTGTCCGCTGAAAACAAAAAACAGGTCTATGCTCCTTATGGCTTCGCGCGTGGATTCTGCGCGCTGACGGACGGTTGCGAAGTGCAGTACAAGTGTACTGGGATCTATAATTCCAAGGCGGAGTCTGGTATTTATTTCAAGGATCCTGCAATCGGTATCAGTTGGCCGCTCTCGGATGTGCAGGTTTCCGACAAGGACGCGAAGGCCCAGACACTAGCACAGTGGCTGGATTCTTCGTCTTCTGTGAGGATTGCTTACAAAGCCTAAGGACATAGAACAAACTCACTCAAGAGGAGAGATTGCATGCGTACCCTAATCGCCGGTGGTGCCGGATATGTCGGAAGCGCCCTGATTCCGAAATTGCTTGAGCGTGGTCAATCGATAGACGTCGTTGACCTTTTCTGGTTCGGCAACCACCTTGATCCGCGGGTCGGCGTAATTCAAAAGGACATCTTCGATCTGCAGGTCTCTGACTTGACGGGTTACGACCAAGTTGTATTCCTCGCAGGTCTTTCAAATGATCCCATGGCGGAGTTTTCCCCCGCCAAAAACTTCATTTTTAATGCTGCGGCCCCGGCATACCTGGCGTACACGGCCAAGAAGGCGGGCGCGAAGCGCTTTATCTATGCCAGTTCCTGCTCCGTTTATGGCTACACCGAAAACGAGTTGTTCGACGAGGACCGCCCCGTCAGCTCGTCTTATCCCTACGGCATTTCCAAGCTGCAAGGAGAACGCGCGGTACTGCAGATGTGCGACGCCGATTTCTCAGTCATTGCACTTCGCAAAGGAACTGTTTCCGGCTACAGTCCGCGGATGCGGTACGACCTGTTGGTGAATACCATGTTCAAGACAGCCATGAAGGAGGGGGTGATTCGTGTTAGCAATCCTACCATCTGGCGGCCGTTCCTGAGCATTGAGGATGCTGCTAGCGCTTATATTCGCGCGATCGAAGCCAATGGACGGCTGTCAGGCGTTTTCAATATTGCATCCGGAAATGCAACCCTCGGCGAAATCGCGGACGAAGTGCGAGCGACGCTGGAAGGCGATCTGAATATCAAGCTCGACCTGGAGATTAATCACGTTCACGACGTGCGGAACTACAAGGTCGCCATCGATCGCGCGAAGAATATTCTCAGCTTCCATCCCCGCCACGACGTAAAATCGATTGTTCGCCACCTCGCTGCGAATATGGACAGGTGCAAGGACTGGGATAATCCTGCCTACTACAACATACGGGTGTTCAAGGAGCGCGAGGCGGGGGAGAACCGGGAACTCGTCGCTTCCCAGTCCGGGAGAAGCTAGTGAAGATCGCAGTCTTAGGGGCAAATGGACAGCTGGGAAGCGACATCTGTGTAGCATTCGAAGCCAACAGAGATTCCGTCGCGCGTTTGACACATGCGGACCTGGAGATCGCTTCGGAAGAGTCGGTCAAGTCAGTGCTGTCAGCAATTGCACCGGATCTGGTAATCAATCCGGCCGCAATGCACCATGTGGAGAAGTGTGAGGCGGATCCTGTCGGCGCCTACGCGACGAATGGCATCGGGGCGCGTAACGTGGCGAAGTGCGCTGCCGAGATCGGCGCCTCGGTAGCCTTTATTAGCACAGACTATGTGTTCGGCGGCGAAAAGCAGTCGCCGTATTTAGAGAGTGATGTGCCGTCGCCTTTGAATGTATACGGCATCACCAAGGTTGCGGGTGAACACTTCGCTCGTTGCCAGAATCCCAGGCATTTCATCCTGCGAGTATCAGGCCTTTATGGAGTGAACCCGTGCCGGGCCAAGGGTGGGTTGAATTTTGTGGAGCTGATGCTGAAACTCTCAAAGGAACGGGAAGAGCTTCGGGTAGTAGATGACGAATTTGTCTCTCCCACGCCAACCTCGCAGGTGGCGCAGCAACTGGTTAGATTGAGCCGCACGGAAGCTTATGGCCTTTACCACGCTACGGCAGAGGGTAGCTGCTCGTGGTACGAGTTTGCCCAGGAGATATTCGCGATGAGTGAAGCGAAGGTGCGGGTGGTGAAGGCGCTTCCCGGTGAGTTCCCAGCGAAGGTTCCGCGGCCCAAGTACTCGGTGCTGGAGAATAAGGCACTGCACGATGCATCACTCAATGTATTTACCGATTGGCGCGTCGGTTTGCGCAATTATCTTGGGGCCAGAGTCACCCCTGCCGTCTGATGCAGTTATATCCCTAAGAACGGGAGCAACATGTCATCCAGGAACTATGATTTCGCAATTATCGGCGCGGGCATCGTTGGGCTCGCGACGGCGTTGGAGTTTATTCAATCCCACTCGTCAGCTTCGCTGCTGGTGCTGGAGAAAGAAGATCGCGTCGCTGAGCACCAGACCGGACACAATAGCGGCGTGATTCACTCGGGTATCTATTACAAGCCGGGTTCTCAGAAGGCGCGCATGTGCGTCCAGGGCGCGGCTGAAATGGTGAAGTTCTGTATCGATCAGAAGCTCCCCCACGAAATCTGCGGCAAAGTGGTCGTGGCGACAAGTGAGGACGAACTCCCTGGATTGGAGGAATTGTTTCGTCGCGGCATCGCCAACGGCGTCCCCGGCGTGCGGATGATAGATGCAGCGGAGATCCGCCGCATCGAGCCGCACGCTGCGGGGATCCGGGGGATTCTGGTGCCGGGAACTGGAATCACGGACTACACGTTGATCTGCAAGCGGATGGTGGAGATAGTTAGCGAACACGCAACCTTGCAGCTGAATGCGCAGGTCACGGGTATCAAGCGGGAAGGCGGCATGACGATCCTTACGACAACTGCGGGTGAGTTCCGAGCGAATTATGTGGTCAACTGTGCTGGACTGCAGAGCGATCTGGTCAGCCGGATGGCCGGCGCCAAGCTGAGTTTGCGCATAGTGCCCTTTCGCGGCGAGTACTACGAAATCACCCAGGAGAAGCAAGACTTGGTTCGCGGGCTTATTTATCCAGTGCCTGATCCACGCTTTCCATTCCTGGGCGTTCACTTTACGCGCAAGATACATGGCGGCGTTGAAGCCGGCCCCAACGCGGTGCTCGCATTCAAGCGCGAGGGCTACAGCCGTACAGCGTTCAGTCTGACTGACTCGCTAGGTGTGGCAACGTTTGCTGGCTTCTGGATCATGGCGGCGAAGATGTGGAAGAGTGCGATGGGCGAATACTTCCGCTCGTGGAATAAGCGGGCATTCACCGGTGCGTTGAGAAAACTGCTTCCGGAACTCTCCATCCGTGATATCAAACCCGGTGGCTCCGGTGTGCGTGCGCAGGCTCTGGACAGAGATGGCCAACTAGTGGACGACTTTCGTTTCGTGAACACAGATGGAATGCTTCACGTTTGCAATGTGCCTTCACCTGCAGCAACTGCTTCTCTGGTTATTGGACGAGAGATCGTACGCATGGTAGAGCAGCGTGAGAGCTTCCCCATCCCATGAAGACGGGGTCAAGAGAATAAGCTTCCCCCTCTTCCCCTGCAGAGACTTGGATTTTCGCGTGTTAGACCAACTCGTGGTAGACAATTGCCGATGGTTTGCTGCCCAGGCGGCGGGAATGAGATCGGCAACCCCTGGATGGACGTGTTAGGCAGAGGGATCTCGCCGGGTCTTCCCTGAGTTGCAAGCCAATCCCGACCACAGAAAAGTTGGAACCGGAACATGAACGCCACTGGGAGTATGATCGGGCGGACCTTCAGGTGAGCGTTGAAGCCCTTACACTGGGATCCGCTTTAAAAGCTTGGCTCGTAAGGGTTGGACCTATTGACCTGTATTGATGGTGCCTAAATCTCGCGCCAGGCGCACAGAGATTCGGTGTGTGCGGCGCTGCCGTCGCGCAGCCAGGCGTCGAGTTGAGCGGGTTCCTTCAATTGCTGGCCGCGCACGCGGGGCACAGCTACAAAGCGGCAGTCCAGCTCTGGCAGCGCTGTCATATCTCCCCAGAGTTTCTCGAATTGAGCCACCGGGAAGATATCTTCCTGTCCTTTGCCCCAACGCTTCTTTACGTCCTTGAGTGTGATGTAGGTCGGCATGCGCGCGGCAACTACACGAACTGCCTCGACCACGCGTCCCGCGTCGGAGAGGCCGTCACGGGTCAGACCGAACAGTGTGAGCAAACGGTCGATGTCGATCCAATACGTCGCGCTGTTGTAGTAGCGAAGACGGTTTTCCAGTTCTTCGTCGGGCAATGCCAGGCCTTCAATCAATCGGGCGCGGCCATCCACACGAGCGAGGCCGCCACCACGGTCTTCGAGGTGCCGGGCAATCACCTCAGCGGTGAGCGCGGCTCCACTATGGATATGGCCACCGAGGACAGCCGGGTCCACATCGGCGGCCACGGTATCGATATTGTGCACCATCAGGTAGTTCAGCTGAGGGCGTTTCTCGATCAGGTTTCGGAGCGTGCCGTTGCGCAGTAAATTGGCAACCTCATACCAGTGTCCCACCGGGTGCAGGCACTGCATTGGGAGATTGTCGGTATAGTCGGACCCTTCGCCGGCGCTCTTTGCCCATTGAATGAGCGCCGCGCGCTGGCCCTCGCGCACTTTCTGTGCCTGCGCGTCCAGCAGTTGCTGCGGCATCTCCTCCCAGGCGAACCGGAGATCGCGTTCCATTGGAACCATGCGCAGACCGATGGTGCGACCGGGAGAAAGCAGGAGGGGGCCGGGGTAGCCGTAATTCTGCTCCGAGGCAAGGTGAGCAGCGATCGCTTCGTGAGTGAGGTAACTGGTCGTGATGACGTGCGGAAGCGGGCTGCCACATTCCTGGCTTATACGAAGGCTTTTAGCCAGGTGAACCTCGATGAAGTTGCGATATTTTCCACCTAGCCGGCAGAAGGGATTAAGGGCCTTCACGACCCCGGCGCCGCGGGTCCATCGTGTGCCCACGCCTCCCGCCAGAGTCACCACAGCAACGCGACCCTCTGCAAGAGCACTGAAACCGACGGTGCGGTGACGACCATCGACGTCATCCGGTACGACATCTTCAATCAGGCTTGTTGTGGGCAGGCGATTCTGCGCCAAACCTATCCGGCCTGAACGCAGGTCCTGACGGATCCGTTCGTGCTGTGCCCGGTCAAAGCCGAATTCATCGAGAAGGGTTCGTAGCGGTCGCGCCTGGCCCCCTTCGGTGCCCTGGCTTGCCGGTAGCATGTGGTCAAACAGAGTTTGAATCATGCCTGCGTATTCCGCATTGGTACGGCATGCTGCGGTGAAGCGCTCCAGTTCTGCCCGGCGGACGGTTGAGAGCCGGGGAATCTCGGTGCGAATGAGCGGGGGCACCTGCAGCGTGTAATAACCGGCGGGCATCAGGGCATCGTCGCCAGAATACAGCGCAGCTTGCGTTCCCTGCTCGTTGATGGCGAAGTCGTAGACCACGGGCTCCATGGCAAACGGCACACTGTGCTCCATGTCGCTTCTGGTCTCGCTCATGATGGCCTGCATGCGGATTTGGGCTTGAGCTTTTCGCTCGGGACTGAAAAGGAATCCCATGCCGCCGCCGCTCATGCCTCCAAGCATCCAGAAGCCCCAGAAATCGGCACCGAATTCTTTGCGCGCACGGGCGATAAGCGTGTTGGTGTAGAGGTTGGCGGCCCATGGAATGATGGTCTGCAAGGGATCGTCGAAGTTCTGCTGCAAACAACCGCCGAGCGCTCGGATGTTGCCTCGCTGCAGGTGGCCGGAGATCTCTTCAAGGATTTCAATCGCCTGGCGGCGACCGAGCCATTCGGTAGCGCTTCTCAGCAGGTACTTCTCAGTGACCATTTCGAGAATGGGTCCGACGTCCTGCGCCATGCCGCCGTGAACCAGCACGAGGCTCTGTTGCAGTTTCTCGCGCGCTTCGCGAGGAATTTCGGCTTCGGTGAAGATCTTGTGATCGGGAAGCAAGCGCCCGCGGCTGATTCCGAACTCGGAATCGTCCATTTCAGCGAGAACGCCGTGGATCAGTTTGATACCGGGCCATACGCCACCGGAATCCTGCCAACCACCGCCGCTTCCACCCAGCCACTCGCCCAGGATGGCCCGTGCGGCCACTAGCCTGCGGTCATGTTCCTCCATACCTCCGGTGAGAGAACGGATCTGGCCGGTTGCGCGCATGCAAACCGCGATGATGCAAGCAAGAAGATTGGTGGAGACAGCGAGTCGGGAGCCTTTGGGGATATCGTTTACGCTGCTGACGATCTCAATGCCGCAGCCGGGCGTTCCCGTGAGACGCTCCAGCAGTGCGGCCAGGGGCTGCGTGGCCCCCTCGATTCCCGGAGGAACGATACCGCTGGCGATGACACCCGCCTTGAGCAGTCCCAGGTAATCCCGGGGAAAGTCAAAAACCTCGGCGATGGAAGAAACATCTGCCGAAGCGTGTAGATCGACGCTGGTGAGGCGGATCACCGGTTCATCGATCACGCGGAACCAAGCCTCGACCGGTGGCCGGGGCTGCGTAAAACGCCGATTCTTACCGCGGACCGCGAGGTCGATAGATATGTTGATGACGCGCGCACCCTCGGGGAAATCCATGCCGAGGAAGAAAATATCGCTCCATCCGCTATGCGTGAGGTCCATGCGGACGGGAGTCGCCTCACGCAGGATTGGGAAGACCGGATCGCCGGCAAGAAGCTCGGGACGAAGGCGCAGCGGATAGTCGTCTGTGTGGCCGGCGCGAAACATCCACTGGTTGCCGCGTACGCTCCGCACACTGCGGCGCACCTGGTCGGCAAGAGTCTGGAAGCCAAGGGACCGATAGCTCGCAGCTAGGGCACTGGAGATGGCGGCGCTGGCGCCCTGTTCGGTTTGAGCGGCCAGAAAGATCTCGATGGCTTCCTCGAAGCGGCGACCGAGCAGCTTTTCATAACCGGCAAAAGGGATGAGCGCTGGCGCTGCAGTTGATGGAAGGATAGGAATATGAAAGCGATGGATGGCGTAAAGGAAGAAGAGTGCCCTGACACCTTGGTAGAGGTTATCGCAACCGCGGCGGAATTCTTCGAGCGCTTGACATTCGCGGAGAAGTTCGCTGATGGTGAGGCCCCGGCATAAGACATCCAGAGGCAAATTGCGCTGTTCCCCGCTGCCGGTGATGACGTCGACAAAGCGGCTCACGAGGGCGAGCCTACGCCGATCCCGGCCAGTTCGCGGTCGGCCAGCAGTTCAATCATCTGGGACAGGACCTCGCTGCGATCACGACCGTTCAATGCCAGTGCCAGCTGCGCAATCAACAGGCCATAAGGCGCGCCGAGATCGTAGCGCCGGCCCTCATCCTCAACAGCAAGGTATTGTTCCTGGGTTGCGAGTTCGTTGAGCGCGTCCACAAGCGTAATTGGTGTGTCGGAAGATTTTGCCAACTTGCGATCCAGAATCTCCATTACCGCCGAGGTCAACACGTGGATACCGAAAAAACAAAGATAGTGTCCCGTGCGAATGCCGGGGATTAGTAGACGCTGCTCCGCCTCGGTAGGCGTGGGCTTTTCGATGACCGTATCGACGCGATACAAGTCGCTGCGGGGCGGGACGCGACGTCCGCCTACGGTTCCATATCGCAAGAGGAAGCTCTCGCGCGTGGGTTGGACACCGCTTACCGAGCAGCGCTCCTTCTGGGCCAATTCAACAAGGCGCTGGGCAGAGGGCTTGGTGGCCGTACTCACATAGAGGTGGTCTCCCACCATATGGAGAAAGGGGTCGCCGTTCGTAAATGCGCGGGCGCAATGGATGGCGTGACCGTAACCACGCGGTTCTGGCTGAGGAATAAACCGGACCGACGAGGCGTGAGGCCCGGCAGCTAGGGCAAAAGATGCCTCATCGCCAGGCCAGACGACGATAGCAATCTCCTCGGCTCCGGCCGCTAGCGACTGCTCAATCAAGATACCGAGAAGAGATTTTTTGTTGCCCTCGCCGTCGATGAGCGTTTGGAGAGGTAACGCCCGCTGGGAACCTGCGGCGGCGGTAATGACAGCTTTCCTGACTAACACGGGACTCCTGCGGACACTTTATCACGCATGCCTCCTACTTGGAGCTTCTCATTGCTCGGTAACTATTAATTCGATTGCACTTCTGCGGGAGACTCTCGGCGTCGCGATATCTTGGGACATGGGCTCGCTTTATCCTTCCTCGAATATTGCCGCCGAGTTGCGAGATAGTTTTCCAGGTTGAACATGGCGCAGAAATGGCTCATTTGGTCTGCAATTCGCTCTGCAGGTGGCCTGGCCGGCCTCTCAAGAATCGACATCGAGCGAATTCGTCAACCAGCCAAGCCTGCTTGCACACAGACTGCAACCTAGTCTGCCGAAGACTAACGCTGAACCTGGTACAGAAAGGCCGGGTCCTTCGAGGTTGCACTTCACTGACACTCGCCGTGTTAGAACTTGCCGGGCTGGCCAAATATCTGATTGCAAGGTCGGCGGCCTGTTGGACCGGGAAAAGACGAAACGGCAGTCTGCCGACTTCGCGCTGGTTGTGGGGTAGAAGCCTTCCAATCCAGTTCAACTTTGCGCTGGTCGCGTCTCCACGTCTGCAAATCCACTGACCGTGTGGACGCGGCGCACTGGTAGCATCCTGCGGCACCCTCGAGACGTGTAAGATCTCGATAAATTTTCCGATATATTCAATAGATTCAATAAGATACTGGAAGTTAATGAACTCCTTCATGTAGTAGTAAATACACGGAACAGGATGATCTTTTGCCCTCCCCGACCACCGTTGCTCAGAAGTTTGATTACGGCGGCGCCGGCATTTATCGGATTGCGTCTGGATGAGAGCGATTTGGCCAGCTTGTTTGCTCCGCGAAACACCGATTCTGCCAGTTGTCCCAATCTGAGCGAAGCCCTCTTCGCCGTTCCGGTATGGGAATGCGGGGATCGGAATTTTGAACAGAGGCACCGATATAACAGCCTTCTTCGTCTACTCGTAGCGCCCCCCAAAGAGGCGTTTCGGCGCCAGCAAAGAGAGGTGCGCATGTCAGAACCAAGATCCAGAGGATTGCCGGTTGCGTAGGTAGCTCCGCAGCTAACTTAGCGTCATATCTGATTCATCCCATCTGTGCGTCAAATCTGGAGCATCAGTAGAGATTCCTGAACAATCTGCCGATAACTTAGCAGTATAGGTTTGCTGCAATTGAAACCTATTTCAAGGGCAGTTGGCAAAACCGCGAGCCGGCTATTTGCGCGAACTCAATCGATTGTGAAGAGGGCTTTACTGTTAGACCGGGTTCTGCCCTATGAGTTTACGTGCCGTTGCCGATAGTGATATGGGATTGTTGTATTTCTAATAAACACCCACGTAAAGATAGGGTAAAAAGATCATGGCAGAATGGATTTCCTTGCCGATGGGTTATGCAGGATGTAGAATTTGGAAATGATCAGCGCTCCTGAGTAAAGCTCTAAGCTGGGGAATGTGAGTAATTTGCGATGAATTCACTGGGGGGTACTTGTCTGTCGATTTTCGATCATTTCATAGGGCTTGCCAAGTCGAGCCGTCGCTCTCTGACAGACGAGCACATGTATTCACGCGGCAATGTATCGGTCAGCCACCCAAAGAACACGGTTTAGTTTAGTAGCGGGCACACCTTCGGACGCACAGAAGTAAAAAGTATTGCTGAGGTTGCTCGCCACATGCATGAATCCGACGTCTTGTTTCATTGAAGTGTCTCGCTTGTTTTTTTGGTCCCGAGAGATCGCAGAGGGATTTCCAGACGGTGTGGGATTGGTGTTCTGGGTGTACCCCGTGAAACCAATGAGATTCGCAGCTTGATCGCACGAGATTTCCACGGCCGAGTAGCAATCGGTATTTGAGGGCCAACGATTGGGGCCCCCGACTTCCAACGGGAGGATCTGTGAGAACAACGCAGTATCAGACAGTGAACGACAATTCTCTTGTCGTGCAGGATGGAGACGCTGCTGTGTCCGAACGCATGTACTCGACAGAGTTCCTGCCTTACAGCGATGCACCAGTAGATTCTTGGCGCTATCGGTATATGAAGCGGGCAATAGATATAATGTGTTCTCTGATCATGGTCATCGCTTTTTCAATACCTGGGCTCTTGATTGCTGCCGCAATTCTTCTGACTTCCAAAGGGCCGGTGTTTTACCGAGAACAGCGAATTGGGCGGAGTGGCCGCCTTTTCCGAATCTGGAAGTTTCGCTCCATGCACCGGAATGCCGCTCAAAGAGCGCGGATTGCAGACGCGCAAACGGGAGCCAAGGTCCTGGAATGGAGAATGCACAAGCACCTCCGCGATCCGAGGATCACAACTGTGGGCGGTTTTTTACGGCGCTGGAGCCTCGACGAGCTACCTCAGCTATTCAATGTGCTCCTAGGAGAAATGTCGCTGATCGGCCCTCGTCCCATCGTGCAGGCTGAGACAGCGTTGTATGGAAAGCTTATTTCGTACTATTTGACAGCGACTCCGGGCCTGTCTGGTTTGTGGCAAGTCTCCGGGCGGAGTCACGTCAACTATGAAATGCGCGCAAAGTTAGAAGCCGAATATGTCCAGGGATGGAGCCTGCGGACCGACTTGATAATTCTGCTGAAGACCGTTCCCGCGGTGCTTGGGCGGATTGGCGCACAATAAGCGGCCCTTCTATTCGAACGAACGTGCAGACGTCGCAGCGCCAGGATTCCTTTTCGCTGAATGAACGCTTAGGGGCTTGCACAACGCCTCGAAGCTCCGGTTATCACGCCGCTCAGCGTATTCCT
>JBAWCO010000687.1:0-5466 GCA_049590315.1 Occallatibacter sp.
GTCACTGACTGCGGACTGATTGACATGCTCTCCACAGGCACAAACGTCGTGGGAATCGTCACAGTGTTGCCCGAAGAAATTACGCTGTGGTTATCGCTTTCGAAGGATGAACAGGTGGAGCATGAAGTGGTGTTGTAAAAGGCAATCTGATCGATGGTTGCGTCGGTGATTACAAAACTAACGTAGGCGAAGGGTTCACCGGAGTCGTTGTTGGGGGCAGTGAGATTCGGATTGCCAAAATAGGCGCTGGTATTGTAGGTGGAACCGCTGAGGGCTGTGACTTTGCCAGATGCATTGTTCAGAATCGTCAGGAGGTCGGCCGTACTGAAGGTTCCGTAAAGCTTGCCTCCGGAGTACAGTGCAACCCGGTTGTTCGTGTCGCCAGCAGCCCACCAGAAGCCAACATAGGATGCCGGCTGTGTCAAAGTCAGATAAGTGGGGCTGGAGCTGCCAGAGTCGCCGCCAACCGAAAAGTAGTTGGTGTTGTTTGCTCCGCCATACAAACCACCGGGACCGTGGATATAAAAAGGCAGGGCGTAAGTGCCTATGTTCGAATTGTAGTTCGAAGCTTGCAGCCCGGTCGTTAGCCCGTCGAAAGTCACCGTTGTAACACCGTTAACACTGGACGATTGCACAAGCGGTGCATCGATATAGACACTTAGCGTTCCTGTAATTGTGTAGGCGGCAGTCGCCACATTGGAGTCCGTAGAACCGCTCAGCACACAGTACGCCTCAAGGACCGAGGTCACTGTAACTGAGATGGAACTGGAGCTCGAGGATTTGGGCGAGGTGGTCCCCGGTTTGTTGCCCGAAGTGCCGGCGGTCAGCGTGTAGTAGCACGTCGCACCCGAAGTCGTGTCGCTGATCGTCACCGACTGCGTGCCAGCGTAGCTGCCCGCAACCAGACTGAAGGTCGGCGTGGCTACGGTCGTCGCATTACCAACCGCAGGCGTGAAAACCATAGCAAGAAAAACCAAGGTCAAGGACAGCAACCACGCGACACGCGAACAGCGGTTCATCTGACGCTCTTTCTGCAGTACTATTCGATAGGCGCGTACGGGCGCACGCTTGGCCCATGTAATGAAGGCCATTCGCAACTCCGGCGCTCAATATGTTCAGGTTGGATTAATGAGGGCGCAACTATCCCTGAGTGCGGGAGAGTCAAAGAAGGAGGTATGAAAGATTGCAGGCTGAAGTATTGCACCTCTTGAAATTATGTCAAGGTACTATGGTCATATATACGAAGGTCATATAACTGAGTAGTAAACAGACTTGCTACTTCCTAGGAGACGCTGTACCTTGGCCTTCTCGCAACCATCCTGTGCGCTGCGATTGCTAACAGCCGTTGAGTTGTTTTGAGCCTTTTGGCACGAAGGACAAAGGCAACCATTCTCCCTAGCATGCATATTCTGTTCGAACGATCTTGTCGAAGGTAACGCAGTTATTACTTTAGAAATTCATTGCTGAATCGTTCGAATTGAAAAGGAAGATCGTCATAGAAGGGTTTTAGATCTCGGAGTAGCCGCTCTCGGCCTCAAGGTTGCAAAGACAGCGAGGCACAAGAATCCCCTCTCACCGTCGTATATAGGCTCGATTCCTGTCCACACTCGTATCAAGGAAGGACCCAACTATCTCGCCGCCATCGTTCATACCCGATGCACGCGTCCCCGAGGGATTGGGGGGATCGAAAACTGCGAAATTCCCGCCTGAGTCCCGCACGAAGCTGTGGCCCCCGAAATATCCCGCAATGTCACCACATTGATTGAGACTCAGTCCGTAAGTCCCGGTCCCCATCGATGTCGGTCCATCGAAGACAATAATGTGTCCATTTCGTTGACGGATGAAACCATGTGCCAAGCCGCTATTGTCGAGGAAGTATCCACCGACATCCCCATGCTGGTTGATGCTGGCCCCATAGGTGAGCGACGCGCCAGGTGGATCGAAGGATGTAATATTTCCGACTCGATCCCGGACGAAGCCATGTGACGGCCCAACGCTCGCCTCTTGAAATGTCCCCGTGATCTCACCATCATGGTTAATGCTTATCGCCTGCGTGATCAAGGCGTTCGGGCCATCGAAGACAGAGAACATCCCTTGCGGATCGCGGACAAATCCACGGAGCTTGTTTCCCTGAGTGGTGTCCTCAAACACTCCCGTGATATCGCCACGGTCGTTGATGCTCAACCCACGCGTGATCCCCGCATTGGGTGCGTCGAACACGGTGAATTGTCCGGCCCCACTGCGTAGAAACCCTCGAGCGGTCGATTCGTAGCAGGATCCAGTGACGTCACCACAGTCGTTAATACTGACGGCTTCCACTCCGGTCCCGTCCGGATCGTCGAAGACGGTGATGCTACCCGAAGCGTCCCGAATATAGCCTCGAGTCTTGTTGCCCAGGCTAGCGTCGATGAAAGAACCCACGACATTGCCTCCGTTATTGACACAAACTCCGTAGGTCACCGATGCATTTGGAGCGTCAAAAACTATGAACGTCGCCATTGCATTAGTTAACACCTGCCCATCAACAACGTCAAAAACAATCTCCGTCCATCGCCATAATTCTATCCGCGTGACTTTGGTCGGCCCGGTAGTCGGTACCGTCGGGATTGTTGGTGTAGCGCGGCGAGTGACAAGTAACTGTTGATTACTTGATAAATTAATGCCTCCACGTTTGCTTTCAGAAAACGATAGTCAACGAAATGCTTGATCGAGCTCTTCCTCTTTGTTACTACTTGCCGATCTCCGAAGAGTCGGAATATGTTGACTCAGCACTTAGGATCACAGTTTTCTCTTGCCCCGGAAACTGGCGGCGTCTTCGCTCGTGGGATGACGAATGCAAACCATTTCTGCGGAATCGGATGCGCCGACGATTGCCTATCGGCTTCCCAGACTCATCGCTCAACCACCAGCAATGCTCAGGGAGCTCTGGAGAATCCCCACTGCAAGCATTCGCTCACGATGGCCAACCCTCTGGTGCAAACCCAGGGGGTCTGGTTCGGATCAGGATAAGAGTATGACGTCGATCCTCCATCCGGGCGCTGCGCAGTGATCGGCCTCATCCGCGAATCATATGTGTAGCTGGTTTTATTGCTGCTTACTGACCTGCCCTGCTTTTCGGGCCATAGGAAATCCTCAGGGTCCGAAGCAAGCACACAACTCGCACACTACTTCGGTTGGCAAGCCTGCAACTGGTTTCTGGGGCACCTGTACGACAAGACGATTATGCGTTCACGTGGAATGTTGACTTCCGCCGCTACAGTTCAGAGGCGGCCAGTAACCTATTGAAACTACGCGTCATGGATAGCTTCTTTGCGCTCTGCGGTACGCACGGCAGCCCCTTATTGGACCCTTATCGGGCCTGCGACCGCTGCCTTGCAGACCCCTGTCCAACAAGTAGGAACTCCGAGCCATGGGCGACTTTCTATTCCAACCAGACAAAGCCCAGCGGCCCGGCAGAGGTCCTGAGGAAGCTGCAACGCGAACAATCAATCATGCTGTTGCTCCTGCTCAAACCTATTTGCAATCTGCCGCAAAACAAAGGTTCTTGCTGAAAAAAGGCAAAACGTGATTCTGAAACCGGTCAGCTACGGCGCTGGTGTGTGTGCCTGGATAGATTTCAAAACTGTTCGCAATTCCGTAGTTATCGAAGATGTCGTGCAGCTTGCCAGCGTCGATGCGCAGGCCGTCCTGATCGCCGACGTCCATGGCGATGGCGCGGTACTGCTTGAGGTTGCCAATGTACTGGTGAACGAAGACCAGAGGCGCATTGGCAGTGAATTTTGCCTGGATCTCCGGAACCGGAACGCCGTCCTTGGTTGGCAGGTCGAAGTAAAGCGGCGGGTTCTTAGGGTTAGGCGCCCATGCCGCAGCGGTTGCGTATTGGGCAGCGCCAAAGCCAGGCGACAGTGCCGCCAAGTCGGCTGGGGACTTGGCCGCTGCGGCCTTCTTCTCGTTGGCGATGGCCAACTCTTTCATCCGGTCCGCTGGGCCGGGACCGCCCCCACCCATCGGGGACATGCAGCAGGGACTCATGATGTAAAGGCTGCCGAACACGTCAGAGTGCTTCATCCCGATGCGCGAGGCGCCGTAGCCGCCCATCGAGTGGCCCACCAGGCCGCGGCTGGCGCGGTCGGGAATCGTCCGGTAATGCGCGTCGATGTAGGCGACGACGTCGTGGGCGATGTAGTTCTCAAAATCGCCGGTGGTTACCGAACTCGAATACATCGAGCCGTTGTAGATGGTCTTGGAGTCCGGCAGGACGACGATCATCTCTTTCGCGCCATGGGCAAAGGCTCCCTCGACCGTCTGCGGCACGTGGATTTCGCCTGACCACTGCTCGGCACCAATCGAATAGCCGTGCAGCGCGTAGACAACGGGGTATCGGCGATGCTTTTCCTTTTCATAGCTGGGGGGCAGGAAGACGATCGCCTCGCGATCGACGGTGTCTCCCTCCAGGTTGCCTTCTAACGCCGTGCCGTGAATTTTGATGTGTTCCACTGCTACCGGCTTCGCGCCGGGAACAACGTCGGGAACGATCGTCTGAACCTGGGCCGCGACTAATGATTCGGGCGCGATGGCCAATGTGATTGCGCACGCTATGAACAGCTTCTTTGCTTTCATCTGGGTCCTCTCAAACACTCGCTTACTGCACGGGATACGAATAGATGTTCACGCTGAAGGGACGCACGGTAATGGTTTCTGGCAGTGTGCTGAGCGTCTGTTCTTCCACCTGGACTTCGGGCTTCTTGTCGACCTGCACTGTCGCATCGATGGAATCTGGAGCCATGCGCCACAGCTTGCCTGCGCTGGCGAGCTTCGCTCCGTTCATCGCGATGCTGATGCTCTGCTCCGAGTCCGACGGATTGAGTACGGCAATGGCGAGAGTCTTGCGATCTTCGCTAAAGGCGGCGCTCACATCCAGTGGATAGGTATCGCTGCCTGGATTGATGGCCGGCTGGTCACCGCCCGCCGGAAACGTTGGCTTCGGCTGCGGTGAGTTTCCCGCGACCTCGACCGGGATGGTGCCGAAGTGATCCCGGTACATCTTGAAGAGCATCCCAGTGGGGTTGAGTATGGCTTCGGTGCGGTTGGAACTCATCGTTGCGGTCGCGAAAGTCAATGCGCCCATCTGGAAGACATCAGAATGGCGGAACATCTCGTGGAAGGCCCAGGCGTAGGCGGGGACGGTTTTGTAGGAGTTAGGTACGCCACCGAAGTAAGCCCACTCGTCGATGGCGATGGGAACGGGCTTGGCGCGCAGCGCGGGAATGCGCTTGAGGTACTCCTGGTAGTGCTCATATTTCGCGCGGACCTGAACGGCCGGGGCACGCTGCCACTCAATGAACGACAGTGGAGGATCGATGGGCACCTTCTTCTGCAATTTCATGTCGGTATGCTGGGTGCCGGAAGCGTAGTAATGTTCGCTCACCATGTCGATGTTATCGAGGCAGTTCAGCAGCATCTGGC